>JAFCES010000031.1 GCA_017609045.1 Candidatus Pacearchaeota archaeon | reverse complement strand
AAAGGAAGGACCCAAGAGACTCCCTTAAAGACCGATGATTTGAGTATGATTAGATATTTTGTAGGGAGGCGAGAAAGCTTTTATTTTGAAGCTAAAGAGAGAGGAGTATTTACTTATGATAAAGCCTTTTTCTATTATAATGACGAAGAAGGTTGGTTAGTTGATATTTTGGGTTTTATGGGGGCTAGAGGAGTTAAAGTAAATGAAGTTGATAGTTGGTCTTATATTAGAATAAATAAAGAAATAAGAGAAATGGCCAAATTTATTATGAGAGCAGAGGTTAAAGAGGGAGAGCCCCCTCCAACAGAAGCTGGAGTAGCAGCTGAAGAGGAGGAAGGAACAACTCAAACTACACCTTTCACAATTGATGACCTAGATAAAATTAGATCTTTTGTAGAAAATCATCAACAATTTTATCTTGAAGCCAGAGAAAGAGGGGTTACTACTTATGACGAAGCTTTTTTTTATTATGAAGACGGAAGCTGGTTAGTTGATGTTTTAGGAGCAGGAGGAGCAACGGGGATAGAAATAGAGGATATTAATAGTTGGTCTTATATTAGAATAAATAAAGAAATAAAGCAAGTTGCTAATTTTATTTTAGATATTGAAGGATTAGGGGAGGAAGAAGTTATATCCACACAAGAGGGTATTAGGTATACGGTTGAAAGAGATCTTTTTCCTTATCCAAAATGGAGAATATTGCAACAAGGACAAGATATAGGTTTATATGTTACTTTAGATGATTTAATTAAACACGACACTTCTGGAATTGATCCTGTAATAGGGATGGTATGGGAAGAGATAACAGTTGAAGGAGAAACTAGATATAATGTTATTAGATTTACTAAGAGTACAAATGTAGAAGGATATATGCGAAGGCAGAGTTTACAGGCATATAAGAATATACTTGAGGATGCTACTATAAACTGGGACACTAAAACAATAAGCTTGCGGGAACAGGAAAGATATGAAAAACCAACAACACAAGCGCCACAACCACCATCATCCCCAGGAAATTTGGGCTGGAGTTTTAATTATTTTTCACAAGATGGACTTGTAAAATACGGAGAACATGTTTATTATGAATTACAGTATATTAGATTAGTTTTAGATAAAATTGAAGCAGGCTATAAGTTTTATGTATCTGCTCAAAACGCAGATGATGATACTGGATTAGCTTGGAAAAACATGGATTGTCATACTGGTATTGGAACCCAGATTGTATTTTGGAAAGAAGCGCTTCCAGATGTTTCTTATTGTGAGGTGGAGAAGGGTTATGATCCTAGTAGGTATAGTGATTATGAGGTTACAATCACTAAAATTGATAATGATAAGAAAGAGATAGATGCTACAATAAGAGCAATTTAGTTCTAAACAAAACTTAAAAATGCGGAAGTCGAGACAATTTTAAGGGAAAGTTCATTAGAAAACCGTTAGGTTGTCTAATGCGGGAGAAAGGATTCGAACCTTTGTAGGGACTAACCCAACGCGGTTTTTCGAGAGCATGACAGTTATTTTTTAAATTCTCTGCCATAACCTCTCACCTAAACGCGTCCCGTTTGACCACTCCGGCACTCCCGCGCGGGAGTGTTAAGAATTTAACATATAAAAAGTTTTATTTTTCAATTATTAGAATAGCTTTTTTTAAGCTCTTTAACCTCTTTCCTTTAACTTTTAAAATTCTTTTTATTTCTTTTTTATCTAATTTTATTATTATCTCTTTTTCTCCTCCAACTAGAGTTTTAAAAGGACTGATAATATGCTTTACTTTATGTTTGGGCATTTTTAGAAAGTAGTAGGAGCCAAGAATTGCAGCTACACTTCCTCCAAAAACCACAGAAATCATGTCAGTCATAGTATCTCGTAGACTGTCTTGCATTATCTGTTCCCCAACAATCTGATCAATTATAAACTCAAAAATCTCCCATAAGGCTCCCATAGCTATAGAAAACATTATTGTCATGAAAATAAGCCAACCAACTTTTATTCTAATTACTTTAATATAAGACAAAGTGTAAACAAGAGTAAAAGCTATTATAGATATCATGGCCGTTACAAGGAAGTGAGTTATGATATCATAAAACCAAATTTTTTCATATAGTCTAGTAGCTTGGCCAAAAACATCAAGAAAAATAGGAACAATAATAATGATATCAAAAAACCAGGGCAGATTTACGTGATAATTCCTGCTTATAATAAAAGGTAAAAGGGTTATGAGCAATGCAGCTAGGCTATATATAGCAAAAAGATGCTCTTTATAATAAATAGCTAAGATAAAAACAACAAAAAGAACTAGTTTCAAAAACCAGGAAATAAGAGCATTGAGCTCTATTTTTATCATTTTTCCTTTTTTATTTTTTCTTTTTTCCCTTTTCTTCTGCTTCTTTTATTTTTAACTTGTCTTCTATACCAAGTTTTTCTATCAACTCTTTGTATCTGTTTCTTATTGTAACTTCTGTAATTCCTGCAACATCTGCTACCTCTCTTTGTGTTTTTTTCTCGTCATTAAGAAGAGCAGAAACATATAAGGCTGCTGCTGCTATTCCTGCTGGCCCTCTACCAGAAGTTAGTTCAGAAACATCAGCTTTTCTCAAAATCTTCAAAGCTTGATTTTGTGTCTTAGGAGATAAATGTAGGATGGAGGCAAATCTTGAAATATAATCTTTTGGGGAAGAGGGCTTAACTTTAATATCCATTTTTCTTATTATGAATCTATATGTTCTTCCTATTTCTTTTCTTTCTACGTCAGAGGCATTTGCTATTTCATCTAAAGTTCTTGGTATAGAGTAAGAACGACAGGCAGCATATATGCAAGCAGCTATTACGCTCTCCATACTTCTGCCTCTTACTAAACCTCTTTGCAAGACAAAATTATATATACGAGAAGCTTCATCCCTGACTACATTAGGCAAGTTCAAGAAAGAAGCAACTCTTCTTAGTTCAGCCATTGCTAGTCTTAAATTTCTTTCTATAGAAGTTGAAACTCTTTCTTGCCATTTTTTCAACCTTAAAAATTTCCTGGTTTGTCCTGTTTTTAATTTATATATATCAGAAATTTCTCCTACATTAGTAATCATACCTTTATCGAACTTTTGCATAGATAATGGGGCTCCTCCTCTCCCTTTTTTCTCTGCTTTATCAAATTGTCCAGAAATCTCTTGACCAGTATCCACCATCTTCTCTTCGACAACTAAACCACACTGCCTACATATTATCTCACCTCTTTGCTCATCATAAGTAAGATCAATGCTTCCACACTCAGGACATTTTTTAATATAGGCCATTTTCAAAAACTTTTTAAATCTTTATTCAAAACCTTTATAAAACTATGCCTTTTAGCTATATAAAGATTTCGTTATTTTTATAAAGTAATAGCATTTTTCCTTTTTAAGCTTTTTAAAGCTTTTTCTCACGCTTCTAATAGAACAGCTTGTACAGAGCCTTCTTGTCCGGGTCTGTTTGTAATTTTAGCTTTTCCTTTTTCTGTTTCTATGATAGCTCCTTTCATTAAGATGTTTTGTCTAGCTAGAAAAGGGCTAGAAGGAGTTTCCAAAACATTTTTTATTCTTGTTTTTTCAGCTTTTTTTGTTTTTTTATTAAAAACATTAACTGTATCAGTGGAAAGAAGTATTATTTTCTGGTTTCCACCCCTTGTTCTGATTTTTTTCCTTTTCTCCTTACCTAATTTCACAATTCTTGGCTGCCTAACTAGTTCGTATTTTTTCTTTTTCCTTGCTTTCTTGTCGTATTTTTTCTTTTTCCTTGCTTTCTTGTATCTTCCGCCTGTAATTTTTCTTCCTGTTTTCATTTTAGATAGTTAAGGGTTAGAAAATTTTCTATTTAAATCTTTCTGAACTTTTTTTATTCTACACTTTTTGGTATTAATTTAGATAAAAATCTTTATAAATATGGTTATTCTACATATATTTAAAGTATTTGGCCTAGGGAAAGCTATAAAAGAGAGGCAGATATATAACTCATAAGAGATTTGTTAAAAAAAGAGGCAAGATTTATGGTCCTTATTATTATGAGAGTTATAGAGCTGATGGAAAGGTAAAGAAGAGATATACAGGAAAATTAGCTGAAGAAGCTCACAAAAAACTCCAGGAAGAGCTTGGAAGAC
>JAFCES010000003.1 GCA_017609045.1 Candidatus Pacearchaeota archaeon | reverse complement strand
GCGATTGTTCTATTAGTTTTAGTTTTTGTATTGTCTTTTGTATTTGGGATTATTGGGGGTTAGATAATTTGGAAAAGATTAAAAATACAAAAGTTTAATCTCTATTAAGAGAAAATGAAGTATTTGAAATGGCTTTTTACAAGATGGTACCTTTATGTTATGGCTTTTGTTTTGTTTATTAACAATTTAGCGAATCACGGAACATCTATGATTAGAGAAGAACCAGCATTCACAACTGGACTAATTATTGGAGACTTTATTATTTCTGCCTTATTAATATCTATCATATATGGCACTATTAAATTAGTTAAAAGAAAGAAAAAATAAAGCTGAAGAAGTTGAAAAATCTGGAGAAGAAGTTGTGGAAAAATAAGACAAGAGAGCTGCCTTTTTAGAAGGAAAAGGATAGATATAACTTTATCAGTTAAAACTATAAATAAACTGAAAAAGTTAAGGAAAAGAACAGGAAAACCTATTTCCAGGATTATAGAGGAGAGGGTTGAGGATTAATTTATTTTCCCATTAAATTATCTAAAGGGCTTTTAACTTTTTTTATTTGTTCTTGGCTTATGTGGGTATAAATTTGAGTGGTAGAGAGATCTGCATGTCCTAAAAGCTCTTGTATTATTCTTATGTCAACTCCTTGCTCGAGGAGATGAGTTGCAAAAGAATGTCTGAGAGTATGTGGGGAGACTTTTTTGTTTATTTCTGCTTTTTTTACTGAGAAAGCTGGCCTTTAGGGCCTGTGAAAAGATATTCTTCTTTGTTTTTTTCTTGTTTTTCTGCTTGTTTTTGTAGTTGCGAAAAAAGAAAAGAGGGAATATTGAAAATTCTGTCTTTTCTACCTTTTCCCTGCCTGATATGTCCTATTTTTTCTTTAAAATTTATGTCCTCTACCTTTAGATTTACTAACTCAGAAACTCTCAAGCCAGCAGCATATAGTAGAGAGAGCATTAATCTGGATTTTTTGTTTTCTATACTATTCAATAACTGTCTGACTTCCTGTTTTGTAAGTACAGAAGGGATTTTTCTTTCTTTTTTAGGTCTTTTTATTCCTGCTGTTATGTCTTTTCCTAGAATTGAGGAATAAGCATACTTAATTGCTGACAAGAATAAGATTATTGTAGAGGAAGATTTGTCTGTTAGGTTTTCTGCTATAAATGATTTTACATCATCTTCTGATATTTGTTCTGGTTGTTTTTTTGAAAAATCAATAAGCTGAGAATTCACATTAACATAATTTCTAATTGTATGCCCTGAGTTTTTAGAGATTTTCAATTCTGTTTCTAGTTTTTTCAAAAATTCTTGTTTGTTCATTTCTTTTTTCTCCTATCTTTGATTATTTCTCTCTGGTTTAGAAACACTAAAATTACTGCAGGAATAATAAATAACCAGTCAACTATAAACATTAATACTAAACATACCAAAGCAATCAGAGAATAAATTATAATTCTCCAGTTAATTTTCCTCTTTTCCATACTAGGAGATTATACGAACTTATAGTTTTTAAGGGTTTTTATTTATCTAAAGAGAAGTCTAGTTTTACATCTTTTTTAAGCTCGTAACCTTTTTGTTTTAATAATTCTCTAATTTCTTTTCTAAATTGAAAATTATGCAACATCTGGTGATGATTAGGGCACAAACCAATTAAATTGTTTTCTGAGTTGTTCTGTTTGTCTTCGTCCAAATGATGTAAATCTACTATTTTATCAAATCCACAAATCACACATTTTTCTGTAATTTTTTTGTAAGTATCATATTTCAATCCGTAAAGTTTCATTTGGCTCCAAGCTTTATTTTTGTCTAGATGAAAAACAAAATTATAACATCCACCACATAAACCTTTAGCATGTATTGGCATTTCTCTTTGACACCTCTTGCAAACTTTCTTTTTTCTTTTCCATGCTAATCTCTTATAGCAATTATAACAATACCCTTTTGCATGATGCTCAACTTCTTTTCCACAACCAGGACATTTAATTATTTTTCTCATACAAAAAAGAAAAAGTTCTTATATATAAATATGTGCGACTACTCTTAAATTACGTTCGTATAGATTAAAAATGCGAATTACCGCTAATACATCTTGTGCGTAGTTTTTACGTGTAAAATTGGTTTTATGGGGTTTCTGTGCACGAAGGTTGGGTTTGTTCACATAAAGGCCCATAAACCTCTATCCAAAGATCCCCTTGCTGTTTAAGACGTTCTTTTATTTCCTGTTCTCCAACATAGAGAGAATCGCCTGGACTTAAAGAGCAATAATACGGGTGCACTTGGGTTTCAACCATATTTGGGAGATTTCTTCCAGATGTATGTAAAATTGGATCCTTCAGTTTTCGTACTTGATTTAAAGCAATTTGATTATATCCAGGAGAAAAATCGTAGTTTCCTAATTCAAAAACTTCTATTCCATTTACTTCTCTCACAAGCAAGACCAATTCTCTTGGAAAATAGGTTTTTGTGAACTAAGGTTGGCTTAGTTAAAATAAAAAACCAGATGGTATTTTTGGTTGTTGTGTTGTTAATTCTTCTAGTTTATTTTCAATGAATTTTCTTTGGTTTTCAGGAAGTTTTGATATAGCTGTTAGGTCTATTGGCTCAACAGGATTTTTCATAAATGAATCTCTATCATATATATCTAAACCGTTGAGAGTATGAACTTCCCAAGCAATTCTGCTGAGATTTATAGGATTTTCAATATAAAGGACCTTTCCTAAAGAATCTATATAAAAACCTCTTGTTATAGGGTTTCCATTCTTGTCAAACATTATAACACCTCGTTTTTGTTAATAAAACTTTAAAGTTTTTAAGTATTATTGCAGTGGAAAATAGGTTTTTCTGCACTTAGGTTGGGTTAGTTATTCTGACTTATAAATGATTTTAGCTGTTGGCGGGTGTTTAAAGCTGTTTAAATGGCTGTTTGTTTTGAAAAAAGGCTGTTTAAGGGGTGTTTGTTTATATAAACAGCCTGATTTTGTTGATTTTTTCTTTTGTTTTTTAGTTGATTTTTATTAAATTTTCCTTTTATTTTTTGTTATTTTGTCGTCGGTAAAATGGGAAAACGAAAAATATATAAATATGTTTTGCTTGAAATTGATATGTTTGGGTGGTTGTTTGGAAGGAAAAAAGAGGTAGAAGAATTGAAAACTGAAGTTAGATCTAGTTTTGATAAAGTCAAAAAGGATATTGATAGTATAGGAAAGTGGCTTGAACACTTTGATGAAAAACATTCTAGTCATAATGCAAGCTTTTCTGAGATGCATGAGCGTTTATCGTCGGTAGAAAACGAAATTGAAGAGCTAAAAAATGCTTTAAGTTTAATGGATATGGGTGTATTAAAGCAGGTGTTTAAAACAAACAAACAGCTGTTTAAGAAACAAACAGCTGTTCAAGGTGTTCAAACACCTGTTCAAACAGCTGTTCAAACAGCTAAAATAAGTGATTTGGCTTCATTTTCGGTTATGGAAAGAGCCTTAGTTTATGTCCTTCTGAATACCGAAATGAAGTTGAGTTATGATGATCTCGCAGCGATGATGGGAAAGTCTAGAGCTACTGTTAGAGGACAGGTAAATAATATAAAGCAGAAAAGTGAAGGTTTGATAGAAGAACTGATAGAGAGAAATGGGAAAAAAAGAATATTTATACCTGAAGAAGTAAAGGAAAGATTGTTAAAAAGCGTAAAAGTGAGAGTTAGCAAGAGGGGAAAAAAGGAGAAAAAAGCTAAAAAAGCTGTTTAAAAGAGAGTTAAAGAGAGAATTGAGGTTGAAGTTAGTGTAAAATGAGAGTAAATTATGTTGGAAAAAAGGCTAGAAGTGAGAGATTAAGGTTCAAGGTGTATAAAGCTTGAGATAGCTGAATTTGAGGATTTCAGGGCTTATAAATAGAAAATAAAAAAAGGAAGTATATCTTAGCTGGAGGTTTATCTGAGAGTTATTCGTTACTCCGATTTTATTCATTTATAGACCTCTTAGCTTGATAATTGTATCTAGAGATGCTATTTTCTTTAAATCTTTTGAGATATGTAAAATGATCTTTTTATTGTTTATTTTCTCTTTATCGACGGGAATCCCTTTTTTCTTGAGCCTGCCTATGTAGTCCCTAACTGAGGACTCTGATAAGGAGAGTTTGCTTGCAAGTAGTGGGTAATCCACTACTTGGCCTTGGTTTTCGAGGCTATATAGTAAAGAGAGAACTTGCATTTCCTTCTCAGTTAGTCTTTTGATTTTAATACGTACTTCTTTTTTTAGAGCGTCTAGACTGTCGAGAATCTCTCGTGCTTTATCTAAATGGTTGGTTTCTGTTGCCTCCTGTGTTTCCTCTGGTTTTTTTTCTGGAATTATGTGTTGGATTATCTGTCTGTTTGTCTGTCTGTTTGTCTGTTTGTCTGTTGGAACCCCTTGATTTCCTGTGGAAATCCCTGTATTTTGGGCTTTCAGGACCTGAGAAAGCAGTTTATCTGTTGGAATTTCTTCATGTGTTGGGAATATTTGTTGTTTTGTTTGAGTTTTTGTTGGATGTGTTGGAGTGGTTTTTAGTGTTTCTAGTGGTTTTTCTGGAGTTTTTTCTCTTAAATCTTGTAAAAATCTAGTGACAATCCTTAACTCATTTTTCATGTCAGCTAATCCAATCTTTATTTTCTCTACTTCATTACCTAAAGAGAAGATATCTTCTTTTACTTTCTTAAATGCCTCTTTTATTTTTTCTTCCATTTAAAAAAGAAACAGGAGAAATATTTAAGTTTTTATTTAATTTAAAGAATATATTGCGTTATGTTCAATGCAGTTTTTTATATACTTCATAAGCTTTGTTGGAAAGTCTCCAGCGTATTCTTCTTGAATATGGAATTCCATGAGGGTTTCTTTTTATTGGTATTACAAGGCCTTTTTCCTTTAATTCAAACATTAAAGCCTTAATAAATTCCTCATCTCTAGCTATTTCTCTGGAAATTTCAGCTGTAAATTTTGGTTGAGGAAACTCATGATAAAGAAAAGAGAGTATTTGTTCTGCTATCCTATCTTTTTTTTCTTGTGATAGTTTCATTTTCTCTGTTATAGTTATTCGGTATAAGTTTATAAATGTTAAGAAAAGTGGTTAAGTACTATGAGTCAAATAAAGATCCTCTTCTATATCTTCTCCTTTGAATCCGGCCATTCGTAGTGATAAGGTTTATAAATCAGTAAGAGATATATATCTTACTTAATTTGTTTCTTTGAAAATGTCACAGCAAAAGTCAGAAGTGAAATTGGAAAAAGCGAAGCTGAGGAAGGATAAGGAGATTTTAAGAGTTTTGAATCCGCTTGTGAAGGAATGGTTTTTTTCTCGTTTTGAAGCTTTTTCCTTGCCACAGTTGCATGGTGTTCTTCCTATACATGAGAGGAAAAATATACTTATATCTGCGCCTACTGGCGGAACAAAGACTTTGACTGCTTTTCTTTCTGTGCTTAATTATTTAGTGAAATTAGCTTGTAGTGGGGAGTTGGAAGATAAGATTTATTGTGTATATGCGTCTCCTCTTAAAGCTTTGTCAGGAGATGTTTTTGTAAATTTGATTAATCCTTTATCTGAAATTGAAGAAATAGCGAAAAGAAAGAAAGTAAAGATGCAGAAAATTAGAGTTGCTTTGAGAACAGGGGATACTCCTACTTTTGAGAGGCAGAAGATGTTGAAAAATCCCCCTCATATTCTTGTCACTACGCCGGAAACTTTAGCTATTGTTCTTAACGCGAGAAGATTTTCTGAACATCTGAGAGCAGTAGAATATATTGTTGTTGATGAGATCCATGCCCTGTCTAATAAAAGAGGAGTACACTTGAGTTTGTCTCTTGAAAGGCTTCAGGAAATGTCAGTTATAACTCCTGTAAGAATAGGCTTGAGCGCTACTATCTCTCCTCTTGATGAGATAGCGAGATTTTTAACTGGAAATAGAGAGTGTCTAATAGCTGATGTTCAGTTTAGTAAAAAAATAGATGTAAAGATACTTACTCCAACTTCTGATCTGATTGAAACAACAGCTTTAGACTTACATTCTGGACTTTATAAAATGATAGATAGGCTAATTCAGAAACATAAAACTACCCTAATCTTTACAAATACAAGATCTGCAACAGAGAGAGTTATTCATCATTTAAAGGAGATGTTTCCAAAAAAGTATATGGAGGAAATAGGAGCTCATCATTCCTCCTTAAGTAGAGAGCACAGATTTGATATAGAGAGAAGGTTGAGAGAGGGAAAGTTAAAGGTTGTTGTGACTTCTACAAGTTTAGAGTTAGGAATAGACATTGGTTATATTGACCTTGTGATTTTGTTAGGAAGTCCAAAATCAACAGCCAGAGCTCTTCAAAGAATAGGAAGAGCTGGACATAAACTACATGATACAGCCAAGGGCAGATTTATAATCTTAGATAGAGATGATTTGGTAGAGTGTTCAGTTATGTTAAAAGAAATTAAAGAGAGGAAAATAGACAGAGTTCAGATACCCAAAAATTGTTTAGATGTTTTGAGCCAGCAGATATATGGTATGGCTATTTATAAAATCTGGAATATTAAAGATATGTTTTCTCTAATAAAGAAAAGTTATTGTTATTCTTCTCTTTCTTATGAAGATTTTCTTTCTGTTATTAGTTATTTGTCTGGAGAGTATGCTTTAGAACATAGACATGTTTATGCTAAAATATGGTATGATGCTGAGACAGGACAAATAGGGAAGAGAGGCAGGTTAGCTAGAGTTATATATATGACTAATATAGGAACTATTCCTGAAGAAAGTTTTATGAGTGTTATTGTTGCTAAGGGAGATGGAAAGGGAAGTAAAGTGGGCGTGATAGATGAGGCTTTTTTTGAAAGGATGAAGACCGGGGATGTGTTTGTGTTAGGGGGAAGTAAATATCAGTTTTTATATGCAAAAGGAATGAAAATTTATGTTAATTCTTCTGTTTATCGTCCGCCTACTATTCCTTCATGGTTTTCTGAAATGCTGCCTCTTTCCTTTGATTTATCTTTAGAAATTTCTCGTTTTAGAGGGCTTATTGAAGAAAAATTAAAAGCTAGGAAGTCTGGAAAGGAAATAAAGAAGTTTATTCAAAGGTTTTGTTATGTTGATAAGGGAACAGCTGAAAATATATTTGAGTATATGAGGCAGCAGTATGAATATGTTGGACTTCCTTCAAATAAGAAAATTATAGTAGAAAACTATAAAGGAGAGAGAAATTTTTTTATTTTTCACTCTTTGTTTGGAAGAAGAGTCAACGATGCTTTGAGTAGAGCTGTTGCTTTTCTTACAGCTCAGCAAGGAGGAAGAGATATTGAAATTGGTATAAGTGATAATGGATTTTATCTTGCTGGAGAAAAAATAGGTGAAGATAAAATAAAGAAAGTTCTGAAATTTTTATATTCTGGAAATTTGAAAGAGGTTTTAAGTGAGGCTATAGAAAGAACAGAAATTTTAAAAAGGAGATTTAGACACTGCGCTAACAGAAGTTTGATGATTTTAAGAAGTTACAAAGGCAGGAAAAAAAGCGTAGGGAGGCAGCAGTTGAGGAGTCATTTTTTAATTTCTGCTGTGAGGAAAATTTCAGGTGAGTTTCCTATTTTAAAAGAAGCACGAAGAGAGGTTTTAGAGGATTTAATGGATATTAAAAATGGAGAGGTGGTTTTAAATTGGATTCATGAAGGGAAAATAAAGATAGAGTATAAAAGAACAAACTTGCCTTCTCCTTTCTCCCTTAATTTAATTATGCAGGGGCATTATGACTTAATAAAAATGGAAGATAAAATTAATTTTCTGAAAAGAATGCATAAAGCTATTCAAAGAGGGTTAGGAAATGAAGCAGTTTAAGTTTATAGATAAAGCTCTATTCTTGCCTGAAAAGAAAATTTTAGTTCTGGCAGATTTACATTTTGGATATGAAGAAATGTTAGCTGAGTCTGGGATATTAATTCCAAGATTTCAGTATAAGCAGATTATTTCTGATTTGGAGAGAATATTCAAAAAAATTAGACTAGAAAAAGGAGAAGTAAAGGAGATAGTAATTTTGGGAGATTTAAAACATGAGTTTGGTTCTATAAGTAAGCAGGAGTGGAAAGAAACTCTTGATTTACTAGATTTTTTAAAAAACAAGGTGAAAAAAATTATTTTAATTAAAGGGAATCACGATACTATACTTGAACCTTTAGCAAGGAGAAAGGAGTTGAAAGTTAAAGATTATTATGTAAAAAAGGATGTGGCTTTTTTGCACGGGCATAAATCTTTTCCTGCTTGTTCAGATAAGAAAGTTAAAACCCTTGTTCTTGGACATAAACATCCTGCAATTACTATTAGAGAGGGAGTTAAGAGTGAGGTGTACAAGTGTTTTTTAGTTGGAAAATGGAGAGGAAAGGAAATTGTAATTCTTCCTTCCTTCTTCCCTCTTGTTGAGGGAAGTGATGTTTTTATTTATGATACTAACTTGGCCTTTGATTTTAAGTTAAAGGAGTTTGAGGTTTATGTTGTTGGTGGTAAGGTATATAGGTTTGGGAAAGTTAAGGATGTAGGGAGGTTAAGTTAATATATATTTTAAAGTATAGATTTATTTTAAAAGATTAATTTTATTATATATTTATGGATGAAGAAAGAACAGTGGATTTTAGAGGAAGGAGATTTAAGGTAGAAGCAACGAGTGTTGATGGTAAAAAAATACCTTTTCCACAAGAGCCAGTGATAACAGAAGATTCCCCACGAGATTTTATTAAATATAATGGAAGAGTTTTTGAAGTCCCTACAGCTACTTATCATTATTTACAAAATTTGCCAGAAGTTCTTGAAGCCAGAATAAAAAGAGCGCGTGAAATGGGAATGGCTTTTATGTATCCAGATGGAGGTTATGGTTGTCATTATTGTAATCATTATGTTAACAATCTTGACAAATTGCTTTCTCAAAGTGATGGTGAAGAAGTTATCATTCACAATACACAAGGAGAACCTAAAACAGGGGTGACAAATTGTTTATATGAAAGGGTAGAAGATGTTGCTAGAGCTACCTTTATGCAAAATGAAGAAAGGGGTTTGATTGTCATAGCCCAAACTAGCCCTTGTGTAGTTGAAGATGCAACTATCCTTGAAATAAGTGAGAGAGGTTATTTTGATGAGTATGAAGTTGACAGAGAGTTTGATTTTCCTACTATACAAGAATTAGAAGAAAATCCTAAATTAATTAAAAGATTTTTAATGGGAAAAGCAGGTGTTAAAGGCTGGTTAAACTCTTTATTTTTAAAGTTTAGATAACTAAATCCTCCACTTGCCGTTTTTTTGTACTATCTTTCCATCAAGTATGATAGAAGCTTTTTTCATGTCTTTTACAATATCCCAGTGGATAGCTGAGTCGTTTCCTCCGCCATTTTCCTTGTAAGCCATGCCTAAAGCAAGGTGAATAGTGCCAGAGATTTTTTCATCAAACAAAAGATTTTTTGTAACTCTTGTGATGTTTGGATTCATTCCAATTCCAAATTCTCCTATATAACTGGAATTTTCATCTGTCTCAAGTATGGATTTGAGAAGATTTTTGTTTTTTGAAGCGTTGTATTCTATTACTTTGCCGTTTTTGAACTTTAACATTATGTCAGTAACTTCTTTACCTGAATAGATGGAAGGGTATTCAAATTTTATCCAGCCATTTAAAGATTCTCGAACAGGAGCCATGAAAATTTCTCCTCCAGGCATGTTTTCCTCTCCTTTATCAGCTACTGAATTTTTATTTTCTATACTGAATTTTAGGTCTACACCCTTTCCTTTCAACCAGACTTTTTTTCCTTTTTCAAATTTCTTGTTGATTTTTTCTAGTTGCTTGCCAAACTTTTTCCAGTTAATAAGACAGGCTTTGTATACAAAATTTTCCCACTCAGTTAAGGACATTTCAGACTCTATTGCGTGTGCAAGACAAGGGTAAGCTACAGTCACTCTTCTTATTGTTGGCTTTTCATTGACTATATAGTTTGAAATTGGTTTTGTGATTTTTTGTCTTATTGAGATTTTTTTTGGATTAGCTGAAGTGAGATTTTTTGTGTTTTCTTCTGTGAAAACTCCTATATATTTTTGAGCTTGCTTTATAGTATCAAACCAGTATTGTGGAAAGAATTTTATTTGATGAGGCTTGGCATATTTGTAAAAAAAATCAGTTGTATTAGGTAGAGAAACTTTAACAATTGGATAAGCTCCTGCTAAAATAACTTGTTTGTAAAGCTCCACTAAAAAGGGTGAGGCTTCGTTTCCTCCTGAGATAATGACTTTTTCTTTTGGCTTTACAGCTACCGAATAGTTTACTGCTATTTTTGCTAATTCTCGGGCTCGTAAGTCAAGGGGCATTTTAACTTTCTCCTTGTAAATAAGTCTTTAATCTATTAACATCTTCTGTTCTTCCAACAGCTTCATAAAGAGGGATTAATTTTTGTATTATTTTTCTTTTAGAGGGTTCTGATTGTCTTCTCCAATAACTCATAAATCCTTCTTGATTATAATTTCCTACGCTTCCTATATCTGAAGTAAATAAAGCATAATGTGCTGATTTTTTAGAGAGTTTTCTATTAATTTTAGATCGTTGCTTTTCTAAAAATCTTATTTTTCCTCTAGATGTTAACCTTGGGATTAAAGGCACTGATGAAATCTGCATCTTGCTATACTCAGAATTAGGCTCTGAGGCACCATCACCTCATTAATAAGCTGATTAATTTAATTTATAAAGTTAACGCCGGCGCTAGGATTCGAAATAGATGTCATGAAAATAAAAAACGCCGGGAGCAGGGGTCGAACCTGCATGTCCAAAAGGACACCAGTTTTCGAGAGTCGCCTTTATAAATAAATCTGGCGCTTTACCGTTCAGCCATCCCGGCAATAATATTTAATTTATTCTGTTTTTTCTTGTGATTGAACCCTATTAATTCTGTGTATTTAATAATGTTTTGCTTACCTGAAATAAATAAGAGGTAATTTGTATTTGACACAATACCTGTATGCGGCTCGGGCTTAGTTCAAGAATGAGAAATAAAAGTTAATAAGTCTTAACCAGCATATCTTGTTTTTCCACTCGACGATTCATCTTCTTGTTGAGGTTTTATTTTTGGTAAAGGAATGTGTGTGGGAAGTGAAAGTTCTTCTTCTAGCTGCAGGGCACGAAGATTAGATTTTGCTAGAATAAGGTTGAAAAGAGGTATTCTGATTTCATTTGGTATTTCTTTTTTCTTCCACTTCTTTAAAGTATTTTTCGCTTCATCTTTTTCCATTAAAATCATAGTAAAGCCATCTAAATTGATTTCAGCTATATTTGGTTTATAGTCTACTTTAAAAGAAAAATTAAATTTCAGAACAGGTTTATCTTTCACCATTATTATTTTTTCTTGTGTTATTGATTTTATATTTATGTTTGAGTTTATACTTATTTTTCCTTTTATCTTACTCTTTTTTTCTGCATTTATTTTCTCAAAATTAAAACCTATAACTTGCATTTTAAAATTAAAAGAAGAGTGTTTTTAAATATTGTTATTTTATTACTATACCAAGTCTTCTTCACTTACAACAACAAAATCACCTATAGCTATGATGGCATTGTAGGGTATGAGAACTTCCCTGTCCTTTGTAATCTCTATATTTAGATTTTTTATATAAGGTGTAGGGTCTTTGACTACTAATTGGATTAACTCCCCCACTCTTGTCTCAAAAGTTATGTCTTTAACAATACCAAGCCTCTTTCCTTCTTTAGTCACCACAAGTTTACCTAGAATTTCACTAAAAGGCTTCTTTTCTATCATACTTTAGAGAGAGGGAAATTCTTTATAAACTTTTCTGTTAATTAAAAGATATTTTGAAATAATATTTTTAAAAAAATTTTGTTTGAAAGTCACCCCAATGTTTCTTGTGGAGAATTTTGTAAAGATTTAAAAAGGAATAGAAATTTTTGTTTTTTTGTTTAATTTAAAAGTTTTTATATTATTTATTATTTATTATTTATTATATATATTATATTATATAATTAAAATAATATATTATATATTATATATTTTAAGATATATATTATGTATTAATTGTTTTTTTCCATAGGAAATTTCAAGTCTATTTTTTCTTTTTCTTCATTTTATAGTTGTATCAGAAGTTTAATTATCGTCGATAAATTTTAATTTTTATTATGTTGCATTTGAAATGAAGGTGTGACCTATATTTTATAAGACATAAATCTTTATAAAAAATAGAATTAAGATTTAGATATGAATTTTAAAGAGGTTTAAGGGTTAGGAGGTGAATATGATGGTTGCTAGACTTGATAGAATTTTTGACTCTTTCTCTAAAAGCAGCCTATTTGAGAATAAATTTATTTTACAAACTTCTTATTCTCCTAAAACTATACCTCATAGAGATAAACAGATAGAGCAGATAGCTGGTATTTTAGCTCCTGTTTTAAGAGGTGATAGAGTGAGTAATTTATTTGTTTATGGTCAAACCGGGACAGGAAAAACATTAACTTGCCAGTTTGTGATGGAAGAGATATTAAAAAGAGCTAAAAAAACTAATTTACCTTTAAAAATAAAATACTTAAACTGTAAGTTGAGAAAAGTATCTGATACAGAGTATAGGATTTTGGCTGAGTTGATTAGAAAATTAGGGGGCAGCATTCCTGCTACTGGTTTACCTACCGAACAAGTTTATAATAGATTTATAGATATTGTAGAAGGAGAGAAACAATTATTTATTTTGATTTTAGATGAGATTGACCAAGCTGTTAAAAAAATTTCTGACGGCTTTCTTTATAATTTAACTAGGCTAAATTCAGAGTTGAGCAGAAGCCAAATAAGTTTAGTAGGAATAAGCAATGATTTGAGTTTTTTACAGAATATTGATCCGAGAGTAAGAAGTTCTCTGAGTGAGGAGGAGATTGTTTTTCCTCCTTATAATGCTCTTCAATTGCAGGATATATTGAAAAAGAGAGCTGATAAAGCTTTCAAGAAAGGAGTTTTAGAGGAAGGAGTTATAGCCAAATGTGCAGCTTATGCAGCTAGAGAACATGGGGATGCAAGAAGAGCGCTCGATCTTTTGAGAATAGCTGGTGAGTTAGCAGAGAGAAAAGAGGAAAAGAAGGTTAAGATAGAACATGTAGATAAAGCTAATGAAAAAATGGATAGGGATAAGATTATAGATGTTGTTGAGGCTGCTCCTAAGCAGTTCCAGTTAACTCTTCTCTCTATTATTAACTTGAGTAGAGAAAATAAGGATAAAATTTTCACAGGAGAGGTTTATAATGTGTATCATAATCTTTGTGAAAAAACAAGGACTGAAATTTTAACTCAAAGAAGAATCTCTGATATTATAGCTGAGATAGATATGTTAGGATTAATTAACGCGAGAGTTGTAAGTAAAGGAAGACATGGAAGAACTAGAGAGATTAAACTGTCGATACCAGGTAAAATTTTGGGAAAAATAAATACTATTTTACATGAGAGTTTAGATCTTTGAAATTTGAAAATGACCCAAGAGATTTTGAAGTTTTGTATAGAAAAAGGGATTTTACTAGATAAGGCTACACTTGATCTACTTAAAGAGTTTGATGATAAAACAGCTAAGGAGATAATAGATAAAATTTCTAATTTGAAAGAAAAGATCATAACAAAATCTTTTTTTACAAACAATGTAGATAGGATTCAAGAATTATTAGGAGATAAAAGAATTATTGATAAATTGAAAATTAATCTTGGATTATCCTTAGAAATTTCAAGAGAGATATTTACGGAAAAGAAAAAGGTTATAAAGGAGAAATTAGATAAGAGAGAGAGGCAGCAGGAGAGAGAGCTAAAATTAAACCATCTAAAAATTATTTATTCTTTAGCTAATTTAACAAAAAAAGTCGATGTTGAAGATTTTGTTAAGTATTTTAGGAGCAGATATGATGAGATGAAACTACTTTTACAAGAAAGAAAAGAGTTGGATAATCTAATTTCTATTAGTAAAATTAGTGGTCAGAGACAGTCTGTAGGAATTGTTGCTATAGTTTTTAATAAGAGAATTACAAAGAACAAAAATGTTTTATTAGAAGTAGAAGATTTGACTGGTAGAATTACTGTTCTTGTAAATAAGAATAAAGCAGAGGTTTATGAAAAAGCTAAAGAGATTTTAGTTGATGATATCATTGGAATTAAGGGTTTTGGGAATAAGGAGGTTGTTTTTGCTAACAATATTATTTATCCAGATGTTTTTTTACAGGAGAAGAGCAGAATAGATAGAGATGAAAGAGTAGCTTTTATTTCTGACATACATGTTGGCTCTGTTAATTTTCTTGAGAGTAATTTTTTGAAATTCATAAGATGGTTGAATGGAGAAATAGGCGATGATAAACAGAGACAGGAGGCGAGAAAAGTAAAATATCTACTTATCACAGGAGATAGTATAGATGGTGTAGGGATTTTTCCTGGTCAAGAAGAGCTTCTAAATATAAAAGATATTAAGAAGCAATATGAAAAATTAGCTGATTATTTGAGAATGATAAGGAAAGATATTAGAATAATTATTTGTCCTGGACAGCATGATGCTGTGAGAGTAGCTGAACCCCAACCAGCAATAGGAAAGGAGTATGCTTCTTCTCTTTATGAGTTGGAAAATGTAATTTTTGTTAGTAATCCTGCTGTTATTGAAATTTCTAATAGCGGGAAGAGGGGTGTGAGGATATTGATGTATCATGGTGCAAGTATGAATTCTTATGTCAATGAGATTGAAAGCTTGAGGCTTGGAAAAGCACATGATAATCCTAGTAAGGTAGTTAGAGAAATGTTGAAAAGAAGGCATCTGGCTTCTATGCATTCAGCTGTTACTTATATTCCTACTGAAGAGTTTGATAATTTAATGATTAGAGAAGTGCCAGACATAATAAACACAGCTGATTTTCACAGACCTGATATAGATACTTATAATAATGTTCTTATTATATGTTCAAGCTGCTGGCAGTCTATCACTCCATTTGAAGAAAAAGTAGGGAATAATCCAGAGCCTTGTAAAGTACCAATTTTTAATCTTAAGACAAGAGAAATAAAAATTATGGATTTTTCTGGAAAATGATTATAGGAATAAATTTAGCAGGAAATTAGAATGAAAATAAATGAATATTTTAAAGAGCTGGAAAGAAAAGTTAAGGTTTGCTATGATGTAGCTGGACAAGCAAGGGAAAAGGGAATGGACCCTTTAAGTAAAGTGGAGGTTCCTCTTGCGACAAGTTTAGCTGAAAGAGTTGCAGGTCTAGTCTCTACTGTTTATCCTCAACTGAACAATCCTTTACTTGTAAAAAGAATCCTGCAGTTAGAGAAAGAGTATGGAAGTTTAAATCCTGCTATCTGTTTGAAAATAGCTGAGGAAACTGCTAAGGAAAAATTTTGCAAGTTTCATAATTTGTTAGAAGCAATAGATGCAGGAATAAGAACAGCTTTCGCTTATATTACTCTCGGGGTAGTCTCAAGTCCTATAGAAGGGTTTACTCAGCTAAAATTACAAAAAACAAAAGAAGGGAAAGATTATTTTGTTGTTTATTTTTCTGGACCAATCAGAAGTGCAGGAGGTACAAGCGCTGCTTTTTCTCTTGTCATTATAGATTATTTAAGAGAAATTTTTGGCTACTCAAAATATGATCCTAGTGAAGAGGAGGTGAAGAGGACTGTGACAGAGCTTTATGATTATCATGAAAGAATCACAAATTTACAGTATCTTCCTACTGAGGAAGAGATAGGGTATCTTGCGAAAAATCTACCTATACAAGTGAATGGCGATCCGAGTGAGAATAGGGAGGTAAGTAACTATAAGGATTTGGGGAGGATAGAAACAAATTTCATTAGAAGTGGAGTTTGTTTGATTATAGGGGAAGGTCTTGCACAGAAAGCTCCAAAAATTTTGAAAATGATAAAATCTTTGAGAGAAAAAGGGTTCAAGTTATCTGCTTGGGATTTTCTTGAAAAGTTTGTTGAGTTACAGGATAGACTAAAACATGAGCAAAAGAAAAAAAAGGAAACAGCAGTTTATATAAAAGATTTAGTTGCTGGAAGACCGGTTTTAGGTCACCCTTCTAGAAGTGGAGCTTTCAGATTGAGATATGGAAGGGCAAGAAATACTGGATACAGTTGTTTAGCTTTACACCCTGCTACAATGGGAATTCTTGGTGGTTTTATTGCAATAGGTACACAAATAAAAATAGAGCTGCCTACGAAAGGATGTGTAGTAGGGAGTTGTAATAGTATTGAAGGACCTATAATTAAATTAAAAAATGGAAGTGTTAAAAAAATTGAAAGCATAGAGGAGGCAAGAGGTTTGTATAATTCTGTAGAAGAAATAATTTATCTTGGAGATTTGCTTATTCCTTATGGTGATTTTGCTAACAGAAACCATATTTTAATGCCTGCCGGATATACTGAACAAGAATGGTTTCAAGAGCTGAAAGAAGAAGAGAATAAAAGAGGAGAGGGAGTTGAGATAGATAATATATATGAGGTTAGTTTAGAAGAGGCTTTATCTCTTTCAACAAAATTTAATTTACCTTTATATCCAAAATATGTTTATTATTGGAGTCAGATTTCTTATGAGGATTGTTTGAGCTTGCTTGACTGGCTTGCTCATTCAAGAGTTGATAAAAAAATAATTCTACCATGGAATAAAACAGAACAGGAAAGGTTTGAGAAAGGAAAGAGAGCTTTAGAATTACTTGGAGTGGAGCATGAGGTTGTTACGGAGAATGTTTTAATCAGTCAGGAAAATAGTAAAGCTCTTCTAATAAATATTGGAATAAATTGTTTAGGAAAAGCTAGAAATTTAGAAGAAGAGATAGAAAAAATTATAGAAGAAGTTAAGGTTTTGAATGGAAAAAAAGATGTTCTTGAAATTATCAATTCTTTGTCTAATTTTGAGATTAGAGATAAGGCAGGAACTTTTATTGGAGCAAGAATGGGAAGGCCTGAGAAAGCTAAAGTAAGAAAACTGGTTGGAAGTCCAAATGTTTTGTTTCCTGTTGGATATGAAGGAGGCAGATTAAGGAGCGTTAATGAGGCTTGCGAGGTTGGAAGTGTAAAAGCAGATTTTCCTATTTATTATTGTGAGAAGTGTAAGAGAGAGACTATATATTTCAGATGCGAGCGGTGTGGGAAAGAAACGGTTAAGATGCATTACTGTCCTGAGTGTAAACAAAAGTTTTTTTCTGAAAAATGTCCGGGGCATTCAGTAGGGCAGAGTTTTATGACTAGAAGAATAGATATTAAGGAGTATTTTAAGCAAGCAGTTAAGAGACTTAATTTGTTGCCAGATGAAATACCTATGTTGATTAAGGGGGTGAGGGGAACTAGTAATGAAGAACATATACCTGAAAATCTAGCCAAAGGAATATTAAGAAGTATTTTTAATTTAACTGTAAATAAAGATGGCACTATTAGATTTGATGCTACTGAGATGCCCATAACTCATTTTAAACCAAGAGAGATTTTTGTTTCTGTAGAGAAGTTGAGGGAATTGGGTTATGAGAGAGATATCTACGGAAAAGAGTTAGAAAATGAGGAGCAGATACTTGAAATTTTACCTCATGATATTATTTTACCAGCTTGTCCCGAAAGCCCAGATGAAAGAGCTGATGAGGTTTTTTCACGAGTCGCAAATTTTATTGATGTGCTACTTTTAAAATTTTATGGGTTAAAGAGTTTTTATAGTATAAGGAGCAAGGAGGATTTGATAGGGCATTTAGTTGCTTGTATTGCTCCACATAATTGTGCCTCTGTAGTAGGAAGGATAATTGGTTTTTCTAAAACTCAGGCGCTTCTCACTTCTCCTTATATTCATGCTGCAATGAGAAGGGATTGTGATGGTGATGAGGCAGCTATTATGTTGCTTCTTGACATGTTGATAAATTTTTCAAAAAAATATCTGCCTGCACATAGGGGAGGTACACAAGATGCGCCTCTTGTTTTAAATGCAAGAATTAAGGCAGGAGAAGTAGATGATATGATTTTTGATCTTGATATTGAGAGGGAGCTGCCTTTAGATCTGTATAGGGCAGCTAAGGAGAAAAAACAGCCTTATAGTATTAGGATAAACCAGGTAAGAGACAGAGTCGGAAAACAAGAGTTTAGGGATTTGTGGTATGACTATGAAGTGTCTGACATAAACTCTGGTGTTTTGTGTTCAAGTTATAAAAAATTGGTGAGTATGCAGGAAAAAGTTAATGGGCAGATGAGAATTGCAGAACTTATTAGAGCAGTAGATATGGAAGATGTTGCCAGACTTATTATAGATAGACATTTTATTAGAGACATAAGAGGAAATCTCAGGAAATTTTCTCAACAAGTGTTTAGATGTAGTAAGTGCAATGAAAAATATAGGAGACCACCTTTAACCGGAAAATGTTTAAAGTGTGGGGGAAACATTATTTTTACTATCTCAGAAGGTTCTATTGTTAAATATTTAGAACCAGCTATACAGCTTGCAGAGAAATTTGATGTTCCTCCTTATATTAAACAAAGCCTTGAACTGACGAAAAGTTATATAGAGAGTATTTTTGGTAGGGAGAAGGAAAAGCAAGAAGCTTTGGAAAAATGGGTTTGAGTAAGAGAGAAGAAAAAGTTGTAGAAGCTGAAGTAAGAAAGAGACTGAGGCAAAGAGTTTATGAAAAAACAAAGACTTCTGCCTTAAGATTTAAAAGAGAATTTAAAAAGCATTCTGTAACAGCGATTACAGCTGCTTTTGCTTTTTTAATTGCTTTAAGCTGGAGACAGCCTATTCAGAAGTCTATTAGTATTTTTATAGAAAAACTTGGTTTAGCAGGGAAGGAAATTTATTTAGAGTATTTATCTGCTATTGCTATTACTATAGTTGCAGTTTTAGCTTTAATGTTAATTTCTAAGTGGACTAGTGAGAAGGATTAGGTTTTAGAGCTGGTTCTTTTCCAGATAAGAGCTCAGTTACACAGTCTTGATATTCGTTTAGGGGAAGTTTGTCTAAATTTATTTATGTTTTTGATAAGTTGTTAGAGACATTCATATGTTGGTGGTTTGAGTGAGATTTATAGGTTTTTAAAAAGGGAAGTAAAGTAAGATAGTTGGAACCATTAGTGCTCCCATTAAATGTGTTCTTCTTATACCTGCAGAGATAGCAGCCAGACCAGTAGAAGCTGAGATAAGAAAGACAAGTAGACCGAGAAAGCCTGAGAAAACTATAGAAATTATAGCTAAAAAACTAAGAATAATTATAGAAAGTTTTTGATAGCTGATTAAAGAAATTTTTCTTGCGACAAATTTACTTATGTAGATAGTGAGGAAAAAGGCAGTTAAGCCAGAGAATAAAATAGCTGCGAGAATTAAAAGAAGATGGCTAAACTCCAGAGAGCTTAAAACTTTATTTACTGCTAGAGCTGCTCCTGTTCTTGTTGCTTTTATTGAGTAGAGAGTTATGAAAGCAAGACCAGATACTGTAGTATTAATAGAGCCGAGAAGAACGAGAAATTGTTTTTTGTTAGTTTCTCCAGTAATATCAGAACCTATGACTGCTGCTTGTGAAGAGCCAAGAGAAGGAAGAAAAGTACAAAGAGGAGCTGACAAAAATGCTGCTATAGAAGAGTTTTTTATTTCTTGTTTTGTTATTTTTATTTTTCTTAAACTTCTTATTTTCTGTCTTGGTATTTTCTGTTTTTTTATTATGCTTGTTAATAAAGAAGAAGCGCCGAATAAACCAGTGAGTAAAGGAAGAAGAGAGTTTTTAATAGGCAAGTTTAAACTTGCTATTCCAAGAAAACCAGAAAGCAAGAAAATTATGAATGCGAGAGGTTTTGATTTTTTCTCTTTCAAGATGAGGTAAAAAGAAGCTGTAACAAGTATAAAGAACATGGCTGTTTTTATGTATGTATAGAGTTTTGGTAAGATAAAGAGGAAGAAAGGTGTAGAGAGAAGAATAATTATTATTCCTATACAACTACCATATAAAGTGTAGATAGTAGCTTCATATCCTCTACCTTTGTTTAAGAGTTTGTGTCCAGGTAAGATAGATAATCCAGTATCTTCATCAGGAGCTCCTAAGAAGATGCTTGGAAGAAAATCCAAAAAGGAATGGCAGGTTGCCATTGCTACAATAAAAACTACCAATACAATTGGAGAGAAATATGGGAGAAACAAAGGAGATATCGAAAGTAAAAAAACTGCTATTAGATTGACATGAATTCCAGGAACCAATCCAGTTATTGTTCCTGCGATGATACCAAATATTAAAGCAAGGATCTCAACTAACATTTTATTTTTCTTTTATTTCGTGAGCTTGAATTTCCAATTCTCCTTTATATCTTACAATTTTCCCTTCAATAATCAAGGTTTTGTTAATTAGGTTTAGATTTTTAGAGAAATTAATTTTGATTTTTCCTGTTTTATCCTGACAAGTTAAGATACAGAATTTTTGGTAGTTTTTTTCTTCTGTTACCTTGCACAGGACTTTTACGTTTCTGTTGAGCCAGTTTTCGTTAATTTCCTGAATTTTTACTTCTTTTGTGAGAAGATTTGAAATTAACAAAAGCAGTAAAATGCCAAGAAAAGATATAGCAAGAGAAAACTTTAAGGTCTTTTGTGCCATTTATTGAAGAGAAAGGTTTAATAATTAAGTTTTTCTGTTTTTTTTATGGATATAGAGAAGAGGCTGGAGTTGGTAAAAAGGAATACTGTGGAGATAATTACGGAAGCTGAATTGAGGAAATTGTTGGAAGGAAAAAAGAGGCCTGT
>JAFCES010000002.1:3118-23118 GCA_017609045.1 Candidatus Pacearchaeota archaeon | reverse complement strand
CTCCTCTCAGCGTGTCAGGTAAGCCCTTCAGACTGACCTTCATTCTGCTGTCGGTCCTGGTGAGGTTCACGGTGTGGAATCTAATTGAACCGCACGCGTCACCCGTTGTAGTGCTCCCCCGCCAATTCCTTTAAGTTTCGGCCTTGCGACTATACTTCCCAGGTAGCGCACTCTACGGCTTCCCTACAGCACCGAAACCTCTCGAGGAGGTCCCGATGTTTAGTGCGCAGTGTTTACTGCTAGGACTACACGGGTATCTAATCCGTTTTGCGCCCCTAGCCTTCATCCCTCACTGTCAGAACCGTTATTGTGAGATGCCTTCGCTATCGTTAGTCCAACCAAGATCAACGTATTTTACCACTACCTTAGTTGTACTTCTCACATCCCCCGGTCTCTAGCCTTACAGTATCTCTTGCTCGTTTTGCCCTTAAGAGACAAAATTTCACAAAAGACTTACAAGGCAAGCTACGGATGTTTTAGACCCAATAATTGTGGCTGCGACTTGGACCGCTGGGGTTACCGCGGCGGCTGGCACCAGTCTTGCCCAGTCCTTATTCGTCAGCCTTTTTACAGCTGACAAAAGTTTCTCTATATGAGAAACACTCTGGCTCGCTTTGTCACGCTTTCGCGCATTGCAAAAAATACCTAACTGCTGCACCCCGTAGGGCTAGGAATAGTGTCTCAGATTCCTTCTCAGGGCTTCTCCGCTAAGAGCCCTTATGGATCATCGGCTTGTTAGTCTTTTACACCAACAACAACCTAATCCACCGCAGCCCCTTCTTTAGGCTCGAGTTTCAGAGATAGTTCTTTCCAGAAACAATCTCTTATCAAGTGTTAGCCTCAGTTTCCCAGGAGGGTATCCTTGACCTAAAGGCAGGTTAGCTACGTGTTACTGAGCAGTTCGCCCTCTTTCGAGAGACTTGCATGTCTAAGTGCAAACCAGATAGCCGCAGCCTCCAGCAGGATAAACTGGAATTTATCCTTCTGAGGATGCAAAGCCATACCTCTCTTATTGACGACTAGTATTTCTAAAAAATCATTTAAAGAAATTTACTAGAACAGAGCCTTACATACATCATACCTTATATTCTATTGTTAAGGCACTCATTCCAGTTAACATTTTAATAAGTTTCTCACTTTATACTTATTTATAAACCTTTCTACTTTATAAAGGTTTTGTTAAAAATGGCTTTGCTGAAATCTTATAACTTTTAAATTAATAATGAACAATCTCCTCTATAAGCTCGTCGATTAAGTTTATTAGTTATTGATGCTTATTTATCTAATATATCTTTCTTCTAAATCAAAAATGGCCTTTTCCCAATTCCTCCAAAAGAGTTTACACAGAATAGTATATGATGATTCCTTAGGCAGACTATTTACCAAATTGTTTTATTAGAATACAGTTAACCAGTATCACATTTCCAAGCACATTCTCCATCCTTTATTTCCCATTCACCTACACACTGTATCTTCACAATATTATTTTCCTCGGCCCATCTATTACAGCATTCCTGAATATAATCAGGATGTACACTTCCACATCCACCAACTATAGTTTCGTCTCCATTATTTGTAGGTAAGCGAACGAGAACTATTGCTAATATAATAAAAAGTAACGTAAACGCCCAAATCACAATATCTTTTCTCCTTATAGATATGTATCCCATACCTAAATTAAGAAAAAGATATTTATAAACTTCACGATAACTTCAAATCAAACTCTAAAAATTTCTAATCCAATTCAACAAAATCTTCCATTTCTACCTTCTTCTTTATCCCTTTTGCTTTTAAATACTCTCTTGCAAGAATATAAAAGATCAAGCCTAAACTCTTTCCCGCTTTATTATTGCAAGGAACAAAAAAATCTATGTCAAAAGTATAATTATTTGTATCACATAAAGCAAAAATTTTCTTTTTAATTTTTTTTGCATCTTTTAACGCGTTCTTATCTAACCATGGATCGCAGATAAAAACCATATCTACTTCAAAAAAACTAGGCAAGTTAGAGTTTGTGAGAATTCCAGCAGGATATTTTTTTGTGAATACGCGAACTCCAGTCAACTCAGAGAATTTTTCAACAGCTTTCCAGCCAGCTTCTCTTTTACACACAATGATAAAATCTTCTGGTTCATATCTGGTAAGTAATCCAGCAGCTTCTTTTAATTTTTCATCTATTAAATTAGTGTTTATAATGGCTATACCATCATTTCTTCTTCTATAAACAAATGGTCTCATATGTGGTGTAATTACTTTAGTTCCAATATAAGCTCCTGCCTTTACATACTCATTTATAGGGACTAAAGTTTTATCCTTTTTTCTTGCCTCTTCTAATTTCTCTTTTATATCCTCTGTCTTTATTTTATCTGCCAGTATTTTTGCTTTTTTTTCTAATTGTTTCCGGGAAACCTTTTCAGTTTCCCCTGCTGCAGATTTTTTATCATCAGCAACTTTCTTCTTTGCTTTTTTATCTTTTTCTACTTTCATTTTTACCCCTCACCTCTGCCAACTTCAAAACTTTTTATTTAGTATAAATAGTGCAGGAGTTAAAGCTACTCTCTCGTTAGAGATTTTGCACCTGCTTACCTAAATTTAATTTCTAAGATTTAGAGAGTTTTTAAATCTTTTTAAAATATTCTTAATCTAAAAGTAATAAGCTCTAAAAATTGCTTGATTTTTAGATTTGTCTAAATTTTTTGCTTCTAATCCTCTACCACTTTCAGGTTCAACTCTTTCAGAACTCTTTCTCTATTTCAATTAACCTCTTTAACTTTATCTCTCTTTCCTTTCCCATTATACCTGTTTTTATATAGTCAGTTTGAAAACCAAAGGCTAACTCTGCAA
This sequence comes from Candidatus Pacearchaeota archaeon, assembly GCA_017609045.1. Lineage (GTDB taxonomy): Archaea > Nanobdellota > Nanobdellia > Pacearchaeales > GW2011-AR1 > JAFCES01. The sequence continues at coordinate 20,274 of JAFCES010000002.1, read as the reverse complement.
GAGCTGTGTCTGAAGTTTCGCCGCTTCGATGCGAAAGTATTGTCTTGATAGCATATTTTTTAGCTAACTTTACTATTTCAGCAATTTCTAATAGACTTCCAGTCTGGTTTGGCTTTAGGATTACAGCATTAATACTTTTCATTTTCAAAGCTTTCTTAAACCTCTGCAGATTACTGACTGTTAAATCATCTCCCACAATAATAGAGGTTGGTCTAGCTCTTACTGCTTTTCTTTTTAAACTTGCGAAACCAGTAAAATCATTCTCCTCTAATGGGTCCTCAATATAGTCAATATTGTATTTATCAGTTAAATCTAAAACATAATTTATCTGTTCTCTTTTTTTCAGCCTTTTCCTTCTGTTTTTATACCTGTAAAGAAAACCGGTATAAAAACTTGAAGATGCCATGTCTATACCTATATCTATCCTCTCGCCAATTTGACCTTCTAATTCCTCCTTTACTCTCATCATAATCCCTAAGACCTCTTCATTGGAAAGACAGGTAGAAAAAGCATTTTCATCATTTAAACTACCTTTAACTTTTCTCACTCTTAACTCTTCACTACATATATTCAAAGCTTTTTTCATCAAAAAAACATTATTAAAAAACTTGTCAGTTTTTGGAATAATTAGGAACTCCTGAAAATCTGGCTTTTTGCCTTTCATTTCTTTCGAATGCAGCCCTCCACCAATACAATTTCCTATTGGAAAAGGCATTTTTCTAGCTTTAGGGTTAATAAGCTGCCATAGAGCAACTCCTTTTTCTGATGCCAGAGCTTTTAATATCCCAACTTCTAAAGCAAACAAAGAGTTAGCTCCTATCTTCCCCCTTGTTAAATTTTCCAGCTTACTTAGATCAGAAAATTTTTCAAAGTTCATCTCAGAAATCTTGCTTGAAAAATTTCTTATTGTGTTAATATCTTGCTCAACATCTCCTAAAAAAGCTGGCTTCTCATGCCTGCCTTTACTCTTTCCAGAAGGAGAAGAAGCTGTAAAAAGCCCTTGTTCTGTCCTTATGGAAACCTGTATTGTTTTTTCTCTCCTGGAATTAAAAATACTTCTTGCTGAAACCTCTTTTATTTTCATGAATGTAGAAATTAAGTAGAATATAAAAACCTAACCCTAAATAGCCTCTTCTTCTCTTTCTATTTTTTCTTCCATTACCTCTTCTTCATCTTCCGGCTTTACAAGCTCCATTATCTCTCCTTCCTCTTTTATTTCCTTTTCTCCTTTTTCTTCCTGCTTTTCTTCCTCATCCTTTTTCTTCACTTCTTCTTTCTCTCTTTTCAATTCAACGTCTGCTTTTTTTGGAAAGGGTCTTTTTACTGTTATTGGAAGAACTTTAGCATTAAATTCGAGCTCAGCTATTTTCAAAGGGTCAAACTTAACTTCTTCTAACTTCTCTTTACTTATCTTCAAAAGTAGGGGAGCATCCATAGCAATTTGAAGAGCGCGAGCTCCTAAAATCCTTGCTGTCTCATATTTCGTAAACTCTTGTGTTTCTTGTTCTTCTTTCATTTTTCTTTTGTTTTTATTCTCTTTTCAAGTTCTTTAAATTTTTCTACTGCTAGCTCAGCTATTTCAAAGATTTCCTTTTCTTCAAAAGTTTTTGGATTGCCTTTTTGTATAGCATTTATTACTATATCCTCTTTTTTTCCAGGGTTTCTTGATAAAGCAAATGATATTCTTCCTTCGCTAGTTTCTTCTTCCTCACTGGAAGGGTCTATTAAAATTTTTTCTCCTATTTTATGGAATGTTATAGTTAAAGGTAAGTTTTTAGTTAAAGGTAATCCTTTTGATGTTAACTCACCATATTTAATCCTTTCTAATTTAGTATCATACTTAGGCATTCTTGCTGTTTTTAAAGCTGAGACAGCAGCCAAACAGCTCGCATCAATTAGGTTACCATCATTATTTATACTATAGATATCAACACAAACACCAAAAACTTTTTCCCCCTTTTTCACACATAATTTTTTAAAATCAATAAATCCAGACTCTCTAAGACCTCTGTCTACAATCCTTGCCAGTTCGATAGCCTCTATTCTTGGAGGCCCTGGCTCAAAGTGCGGAGAGGAAAGAGGAAGGAGTTCTGCTACAACCATTAAAGTGCCCTCATCTTCATGATCAGTGTAGGGTTCAGTAACATCTATCTTCACGCCAGCTATAACCTCAGTATCTCCTATCTTAACTCTAGCCGAGCCTTCTGCATTTTTACTTACCCCTGTTTCTATTTCTATTTTCCTAAATTCAAGCAACTTACGATTATCAAATCTTTTCTCTTCATCTAAAAATTCTTGTATTCTTTTTTTCATTAAATCCGAAATTTTCATTTTTCCTCCCCAACAGCTTTCAAAGCCCTCTTTTGAATTTCATAAACTTCCTTACTTGCTTCTCTACCTATCTTAATGGCCTCGTCTAATTCTTTAGGTCTAATTTTTCCATCTAATTGTAATAATGAAATCTCTCCAGATTTAGATAAGAAAGCAAGAGGAATATCCGTAGAGCCCTCTCCTTCTCTGTAGTCTTCTTCTTCTTTAATTAAGTCAACAACCACCTTCTTATCAATTTTCCCAACAGATACCGAAGAAACGAGCTGTTTCATAGGAATTCCTGCGTTAGCAAGAGCCAAAGCTGCAGCATTTATCCCAGCACATCTTGTTGAAGCATTAGCCTGTAATACTATAATATGGACATCAATGACAGTATTAGGGTATTTTTCTAACTCAACAATTGGTGTAAGAGCCCATTCACTAACCTTACTTATCTCCTGACTTCTACGTGTAGGGCCGGGCCTTTTCCTCTCTGAAACTGAGAAAGATATCATATCATAATTGCATCTTAGTAAACCCTTCTCAGGATTTCGCAGGTGTTGTGGATGTAGTGGTTTTGGGCCATAAACAGCTGCGATAGCTATAGTATCTCCAAATCTGAATAAAGCAGAACCATCAGCATTCTTGATTATATTTACTTTAGCCTCCATCTTCCTTGTCTCATTAAACTTTCTCCCATCAATTCTTTTTGTGTATGCCATCTTATCTTATTTCTTCCCTCCTCTCTTCCCTTCAAAAAACTTTTTTACTTTATCTGTCAAGCCTTCAATATAACTTTTATTAGCAACAAAAAGAACAGCCTCTTTCGCTTTTAATTCATCTTCCACCTTACTACCAGAAATCCATACAACACCGTTTTGGCCAACTGTAATTTCACATCCAGTCTCATCTTTAATCATCTTTATCATAGAACCTTCTCTTCCTATTACTCTTGGAACTTTATTTGAGTTTATGTGGATAATAAGCCCTTTATCTAATTTTCCTAATCCCCTATCCTTAATCGTAAGGTCTATACTTTTATGCTTCACAGAAACTACTTTACAAGCTAACACATCTCCTATATCATAATACTCCGTCAGATCTCCTTTTATATATCTCGGACACTCTGAAACTGAGAGAAAAGAAGAATAAGGAGATTTTAAATCAAGAATCCACCCATTAAAAGTTACATCTTCCACTCTACCTATTACAATATTCCCTACCCTTGGCATATAAATTCCAGACAAAGGGATTACTTTTACGAGCCTTCCTGAAATATCAGCTAGACCAAATCTTCTTGCTACAATATCATCTTTTTCCCTCACCGTGCCGTCTCCTGGCAGGTACTCTTTTCCTGAAACAATTTTCTCTCCAGGAATTGCAATCTCTCTTTTCTTTTTCTTCCCTTCCCTTTCCTCGTCTACTTTTTGTTTTATAATTTTTTTCTCAGCTATCATTCTTCCTTTTCCTTTATTTCCTCCACTATTGCAGAACCATGAGTTATGGCATTTAGCTTATCATAAAAATCCATTTCCAAACCAGCAGGAAGATTAATTATACATTGTAAGTCACCGTTATTAAGCCACTCTTCTTTTTCTTTATGCTCCTGTATTAAATTGTAGATTTTGCCGGTATGTGCTGCTGGAACCAGTATCTTAAGTTTTTTCGTTTCTATTTTTATAGGGATTGTTTCCTTTAATTTACTTGCTATTTTATTTATTTGTTGTTCTATTGGTTTATCCTCTATGTTTATGCCAGACTGTTTTATAGCTTCCTCTATTCTCTTTTCTGAGTGAGGATTTCCTGTTGTGGGATCTATAGCATTTCTCGCTAGAAAATCAATCACTTGTTTTACTCTATCTTCCTGTTTCTTTTTCCTATATTCCGCCGGCAACAAAATTTCTCCTTGTTTCACAATTTTTTCAGCCACTTCTTTCACATCAGAAGTATCAAATGCCTCTTTCAAGTCAGAATCAGAAGCCTTCAAACCTTTTTTGAGGTCATAGAAAACATCATCTACAGCCAAGACTTCCTCTATTTTCACATTACCTTCTCCCTTCTTAAAATGGACAGCTTTATCCACATCAACAAGAACCTCAAAATTTTTTCCTTTACTTTTTAATCTTGCTTCTACTTCTGTCATATTAATGCTCCTAATCTTATTTCATATATTTTTTTAATTCTTCTTCCCCTGGTCTCTTCAATTTTTTTTCAGCTATGGTGATTATACCAACATCAAATCTTCCCAACTCAAAATTTTTTCCTAAAATTTTTTTGAAAATTTTCAAGCCGAGCTTTATTGCCTCATCAGTGTTTGTCTTTTCTTGATATTTTTCTCTTAACAGTTCTTTAATTTTTTCATCATTCTCACCAATAGCAGAGGCAATATAACCAAAATAATTTCCTGTTACATCACTCACAAATAATTTTGGTTTGTTCTGAGAAATTCCTGCTACCATTACAGAAACCCCAAAAGGTCTTACTCCTCCATACTGTGTAGAAATCTGTTTAAGATTTGAAATTTCTTTAATCACAGACTCTACATCTATCGGACTGTCATATGTAACGCGATGTTGTTGAGCAACTAACTGCGCTCTTTCAACTAACACTCTGGCATCTGATAATATTCCAGCTGCAGACGCCATAATATGCTCATCAATCTCATAAACCTTATTAGCTGATTTTTCTACAAGTAGTTTATCTCTCATCCTCCTATCAGCTATTATCACCACACCATCCTTACAAGAAAAGCCTATGCTAGCTGAACCAAGCCTGACAGTTTTCTCTGCATACTCCACCTGTAACAAATGCCCGTCAGGAGAAAACATAGTGGCAGTTCTATCATAACCCATTACTTGATTTTGCATTTCCATAGGAATTTCAACCATTTTTAAAAAGAGGTAATATATATTAGCTTTTTTCCTCTCTCACAAGAACCAGAATTTTTTAGGATTTATAAAGCTTATGGTTTACTTTTTCTTCTCCTCAAAACTCTTTAAAGTCCCAGAAACCCTCCTCACTTTAATTCCATCCAACTCAAGAGCTGCTTTTACCTTTTCCAGCTCCTTCCTATTTACAGCAAGAATATTCTCTTTCCCTTTCACCCACATCGGGGCAGCCTTTCCATAACCCAAAACACCTACATAATCTAAAACTGCCTTTTCTATTCTGTCCTTGCTTGTCTTCTCAATTAGTAAGTACTTTTTCTTCTCTCTTAGACTAGGCAATAAACTTTTTTCTTTTTTTCTTTTCATTATTTTTTTCTTTTCAAAATCCTCTCTCATTTTCTCCGCCTTTTTTGGTTATACATAATTCCTCACCATCATTAGAACAATCATAACAGTTTGTTAGCTGCTTTATACAATCTGTATTAAATCTATGTTAAATAAAAGTTTTTGATTATAGTCTTATTTTGCTTCTTTTTTTTACACCTCTTCGTTCCTCTATGTTAAAACATAGATTTCAAGCTTAAAAAACTTTTTGATAAGGTATTTAAATCCTCTTTTCTCTTTTAATTTAGAGAAAAATGAGGATTCATACTATCGGTGGCTATAATGAAGTAGGAAAAAATATGACTGCTGTTGAAGTAGGAAATGATGCAATTATTTTTGATTCAGGTTTACATTTGCCTCCGATTGTGGAGTTGGAGCAAGAAGAAAGAAACTCAATGAATGAAAAAAGATTAAGAAGAATAGGAGGGATTCCCGAAGACACAATTTTAGATAAAAAAGGATTGAGGAAGAAAGTTAGAGCCATTCTAGTTTCCCACGCACATCTCGACCATATAGGAGCAGTACCATATATAGGAAATAGATATAATGCGGAAATTGTATCTTCTCCATTTACAATAGAAGTCTTAAAAACTCTGTTAAGAGATGAAAAACTAAAGCTCAGAAATAGAATAAGAACCATACAGCCAAACTCTTCCTATACAGTTAGAGGAGAAAAAAATTATAAAGTTGAGTTTATCAATATAACTCATTCAACTTTACAGACAAGTTTGATAGCATTACATACTAAAGAAGGAATTGTTTTATACGCAAATGATTTTAAGTTTGATGATTCTCCACAACTCGGGAAAAAACCCAATTATGAAGCAATTAAAAAAATAGCAAAAGAAAATGTTAAAGCTCTAATTGTAGAAAGTTTATATGCCTCTAGTGAGAGGAAAACACCTTCAGAAAAGGTAGCAAGGAGTTTATTAGAAGATGTGATGTTGACTATAGACAATGAAAATTCAGGAATGCTAATCACTACCTTCTCTTCACATATTGCCAGATTAAAGAGCATAGTTGACTTTGGTAAAAAATTGAATAGAAGAATAGTTTTTGTTGGAAGAAGCCTTAATAAATATGTTTCAGCCGCCATAAAAGTAAGGCTATGTCCTTTTAAAAAAGATATCTCCCTGTTAAGTTATAGGAAACAGGTTAACTCTGCCCTTAAAAAAGTTAACAAGAATAAAGATAAGTATCTTGTGGTTTGTACAGGACATCAGGGTGAGCCAGGAAGTATACTTGATAGGATAGCTAGAAACGAGACTCCTCTCCGCCTTTTTCCTACAGATCAAGTTATCTTCTCCTCAAAAACGATTCCTTCAGAAATAAACATAGCCAATAAAGGCCAGTTGGAAAAAAGATTAAAACAAAAAGGAGTAAGGATTTTCAATGAGGTTCATGTTTCTGGGCATGCAGGAAGAGAAGATTTAAGAGATTTTATAAATATGGTAAACCCAGAACATATAATCCCTGCTCATGGCGACCTGCCTAAACTCTCTGCTTTGGCCGAGCTTGCAGGGGAATTAGGTTACAAATTAGGAAAGGATTGCCATATTATGCAAAATCTTCAGAACATAAAGATTTAAAAATGACAAAAAAGGAAATTTTCGCAGGAATAAAAAATGCCATAGAGAGAGGTGAGACTCTAGAACAAGCCAAGCAGACTTTTATTAATGCAGGCTATAGTAAAGAAGAGGTAGAAGAAGCAGTAGCTTCTCTTGGTAGAGGAGTTATAACTAAATTTCCAGAACCATCTGAACCAAAAGCTCCCGAGGTAGAAATATCAGAAAAAATTCCAGAACTACCCCCAAAAAAATCAAAGAAAAGAACTTTAATCATAATATTAATTATTATCTTTATAATTCTGTTAGGATTTTTAGCTGCCTCATATTTTCTAAAAGAGGAGATAATAAATTTCTTAAAGAATATTTTTACCTAACTTTACTTCTTTTCCCTAACATGCCAATAAGCAACAGCTGCTCCAACAACAGCTGTTAGAATAATTATTATAATGTTTACAGTCTCTTTGTCCTGACCAATAAGAACTGTTTTTATAGCAAAAATCATGAAAACATAAAGAACAAAATAAAAGAAAATCGTACTTAAAACCTGCCAACCAATTATATTGCTTTCTTCAATTAAATCTCTCAAATATATAGCGATGGCAAAACCCATCCCTATTAAAATTAAAGCTCCAACCAAAGCTGGAATAACTACAAGTGTAGAGGTTAACCAGCTTGTTAGTTGAGGTATTCCGAGTTGGTCTAAAGCTAAACTAATAAAGAGTATATAAATACTCCACTTAATTACTGTGAGGAATAATTCTATAAAACTCTTTTTTGTTGTTCTTTCTACCCCTGCCTTCTCTATACCTTTCCTTATTATAAATTTAACAAACTTTCCTAAGAATATACCCACAATAATCAAAACAGCAGCGAGAATAAGATTGATAATAAAGAGGTTTATATCTCTAATTGGAAATTTTCCCGATAAAGTAGAAAGTAAACCATAAACGAGCATTTTTCCCTCTTTCAAAAGTGAAGAGGTGTTTATAAAGTTTTTTAATCAAAATATTTCCCTTTTTTTAATTTTTCTTTTATGTATTCTCCAGCAATAAGCATATTCTTTTTATTTCTTGATTTTCCTTTCTTGTGAACTCTGTAATAATAAAAATTTTTATTTAAATTTTTAATTTTAAACCCTTTGCCTATAACTTGAAACCAAAAATCATAATCTTCAGAGTTCCTTAGATTTTCATCGAACTTGCATTTTTTAAATACTTTCCTTCTCAACATTACGGAACAACTGGCAATAATTCCTTTAACACCAAAAATTTTATGCACTTTCTGTCCGGTTTCTAGTTTAGCTTTCGCTTCCACAAGTTTTCTTCTTAAGTTAACTTTTGTGCTATCCAATACCTTGCTCTCACCCTCTACATCGCCAAAATATCTAGCTCGACCATAAATCATATCTATCTGTTTATTTTTTTCCAGAAATTTCACTTGTCTTTCAAGCTTATTTTTAAAATAAATATCATCCGCGTCAAGAAAAGATATGTATTTTCCCTTAGCTTTGTTAATTCCAGTATTAAGAGCAGCTGCTCTTCCTTTATTTTTTCTATGGCTTATAACTCTAATTTTTTTATCTTTCTTTTCAAATTCTTTAGCTATTTTTAAAGTAGAATCAGTAGAATCATCATTCACTATAATCAACTCCCAATCAGAAAAAGTTTGATTCAAAACTGATTTTATAGCTTCTCCTATATGCTCTTCTGAGTTGTAAGTCGGCATAACTACAGAAACTTCAACCATTTTCAAAATTCAAAAATTTTGACTTCTGGCATTTTTCTTATCTTTATTTCCCAACCAATTCTCCCACTTATTTTTCTATACAAAGCAAGAGTTTCTTTTGCTACTCTGTCCCAACTGAAAATTCTTGCTCTTCTAACAGCTCTTCTGACATATCTTTCCCTCAATCTATAGTCCTTAAGTAACCTCAAAATGCTGATAGAAAATCTTTTGACACTTAGGGGCAGAACTACTCCCGCATTTTTAACAACCTCAGGTAAGCCTCCTTTGTTCGAACAAATTACAGCTTTTCCGCAAGCCATCGCTTCTAAAACACATAAACCAAAAGCTTCATATCTTGAAGGTTGAATGTAAATTAAAGAATTTTGGTAAAGCTGTACAAGTTTTTTTCTATCTAAAGTCTCTCTATATAATGTGAATTTTTCAGGATATCTCTCACTCAAAACATCAAATTCTTCTTTAATTTTTTCCATAGATGGAGGTATGCTTCCGGGGGCCAAAACAACAAATTTTATTTTGGGGTTTCTCTCAAGAATATATCTTGCTATTTTAGGAATCAAATCTATCCCTTTTTCTAAACTAAACCTACCAATATACAACACACTTTTTTCTTCAGTCAGATTATTTTCAGATTTGAAGACATCCAAATCAACACCGTTTGGGATATAAAAAACTTTTTCCTTTCTAACAGGATAATTTTGAAGCACCTCTTTCTTCAGGTTTTGAGAGACAGCAACAAGAGCATCAGAATATTTTACAGTGCTTTCAATCCATCTTGCAATTTTGAAATATTTTTTTTCTTCTTTTGACATAAATTTTAATCTGTTCTTCTCTAACGCGTGAAAAGTATGTATCCATTTTAAATCATTAAAATGTTTAGATATAAAAGCTCCTGCTGTAAGCCAGCCATGAGTGTGGATTATATCAAACTCTTCTCTTGAGTTTTCTTTCATCATTTCATTTATAATTTTATTATCAAAAATAAAATAAGACATTCTTTTTTTAGTAACCACATCCTCTACAGGGCAATTAAACTTGGTATCTATCCAATGCACCACCAATTTTCCATATCCTAAATATTTTTTTTTGGTTGTTATTTTCTCTCCTCTAGTAAAAACATGAACCTCACATCCAAGTTCTGCTAATTTCCTTGATAAGTAATATGTATGAATAGCAACCCCATTATTTATGTTAGAATCTTTAGGATAATAATAACTGATCAAGCCTATTTTTAATGGCTTTTTAAATAATTTTCTTATAAAATAAATCAAACTTGATAGCATTTTTATTTGGTTGTTCTTAAAAAACGCCCTTTAAAATCTTTAAAAAACTTTAGAAAACTTTTTAAATCCTTTAAAAGGGATTTTTGCTCTTTTTCAAGGACAATAAAAAATATCTCCTTCATTACAACTATTTTTATATATCCAATCTTTTTTTCCTTTAAGCATGAAATTCGCACATCTTGCAGATTGCCATCTTGGTTCATGGCGACAGCCAGAATTAAAAGAGCTGAATTTACAGAGTTTCAAGAGAGCCATAGATACTTGCATAAAAGAGAAGGTTAGCTTTGTTTTAATAGCGGGCGATTTATTTGATTCAGCTTATCCTCCTATCGAAATACTTGAAGAAGCTTTTCACCAGTTGAAGAGGTTACGGGATGAAAACATAAGATGTTATATCGTGGCGGGAAGCCATGATTATTCTGCTTCTGGAAAAACCTTTCTTTCTGTTTTGGAAAAAGCTGGTTTCTGCCAAAATATTTATAAACCAGAAGAAAAACAAGAGAAGATTTTTCTCAATCCAGTTTTACACGAAAACATAGCTTTGTATGGTTATCCAGGAAAAAAATCTGGTTTGGAGATTGAAGAGTTGAGAAAAATAAAACTCCAAAAATCTCCCGGACTATTTAAGATACTGGCCTTACATACCTGTATAGAAGATGCAATAAAAAACCTACCGATAGATTCCATATCTAGACAGGAGCTACCAGAAGCAGATTATTATGCTTTAGGACATTTACACATAAATTACAATAAAGACAGATTTGTCTATGCAGGACCGACATTTCCAAATAATTTCCAAGAACTTGAAGAACTCAAGGCAGGAAGCTTTTATATCGTAGAGACCAATCCTTTAAAAATCAAGAAAATTGAGCTCAGGCTAAAAGATATAGAGGTAGTTAAAATGGAAATCTCTAATACTCTGATAGCTAAAGACAAAATAATTTCAGAGTTAAACAAAAAAGAATTAAGGGACAAGATTATTCTGCTTAAACTTTCAGGTAAATTAAAGCAGGGGAAAATATCTGATATCAACTTCAAGGAAATAGAAAAATTCATTAAAGAAAAGCAAGCCTACTCACTTCTAAAATCTACATCCAAGTTGGTTACAGAAGAGCCGGAGATTATTTTTGAAATAAATGATATGGATAAACTGGAAGAGGAAATCATAAATGCCTATACCCAAAAAGAAAAATCCAAATTCAATGGTTTCATTTCTCCTCTCGTCTCTGCCCTCTCCCTTGAAAAACAAGAAGACGAAACTACTTCTTCTTTCAAATCTCGTCTTTTTTCTGAACTTGACAAAACTCTTAACTTGAAGCTAGAAAATGATACTTAAAAAAATCCGTATGCAGAATATAAGAAGCTATGAAAATGTTGAGTTAGAATTTCCTCTCGGTAGTACTGTTTTGTCTGGAGATATCGGTTCTGGCAAAACCTCTATTTTACTTGCTATTGAATTCGCCCTTTTTGGTTTACAGCCAGGCCAAAGAGGCTCTTCCTTACTTAGAAATGGAAAGGATAGAGGTTATGTATCCTTAGAAATAGAGATAGATGATAATACCTTTGTTATAGAAAGAGGACTAAAAAGAGGTAAAAGCATAAGTCAGAGTTATGCCAGAATTCAAATTAACGGCAAACAAGAAGAAAAATCAATTACTGAGCTCAAGAATAAAGTTCTCTCTCTTCTGAACTACCCAAAAGAATTTTTCAGAAAAACAAATATTCTTTACAGATTTACTGTATACACACCACAAGAGCAGATGCGACAAATTATTCTAGAGAAGTCAGAGGCTCGTCTTGATACCTTAAGACACATATTTGGTATAGATAAATATAAGAGAATAAGGGAAAATACAGATATTTTCACATCAAGGCTGAGGGAAAAAGCAAGAGGCTATGAAGGAGAAATTAAAAATCTGGAGGAGTTGAGAAAAAAACTAAGAGAAAAACAGCATAATCTTCAAAAATTAAAGAAAAACCTTACAATACTCAAAAAAGAATTTGAAAATAGGAGAAAGAAAAGACTGGAGGTAGAAGAAAAAATAAAGGAGATAGAGAAAAAAATAGAAGAGAAGGAGAGATATGAAAGAGAGGCAGAAAAGACAAATATAATGCTGGTTACAAGAAAAGAGTTAATATCAAGCCTGAAAACTGAGATAGAAAAATTGAGGAGCGAGGTAGAAGAGCTGACCAAGATTAAACTTGATCTAAAACAGATGGAAAATAAAAAAAAGGCATTAAAAGAAAAAGAAAAAAAAGAAGAGGAAAAGAATAAAGGATATCTTGAAATAGTAAGTAAAATCAGGGCTTTAAACTCAAAAATCTCCGAATCCAAAAACTTAATAGAACAGATTTCTAATATTGATTTGTGTCCAACCTGTCTACAGGAAGTTAGTGAAGACTACAAGAAAAATATAGTAAGGAAGCTGGAAGAGGATATCTCAAAAAACACAAAACAGATTTTTCAGCTCAACAAAGAAAAACAAGAATCTATTAAAGGAATAGAAGACTTAAAAAAGGAAATTTTAATCTTAACTGAAGATTTGGCTAACCTCAATCTCCTTAAAGTAAAGTTAGATGGAATTAGGGAAAAAGGAGATAAGCTAAATGAACTTGAGAAGCAAAAAATTTCAGCCGAAAAAGATGTCTCCTTGTTGGAAAAACAAATTCTCACTTTGAAAGAGGCTGCCTCTGTTTTGAAAAAATTTGATTTAATCCACAAGGAAAACAAAGAACAGCTTCAAGAATTAATGCAAAAAGAAAAAGAAAAAGAAATAGAATTGGCAAGCTCTGAAAAAGAAAGGGATATGACTCTCGACAGTATAAATGAGATAGGAGCTGAGATAGAAGAAAAAGAGGCTATTAAATCTAAACTATTAAAAATTACAGAGCTCGAGGACTGGCTTTCTTCCTCTTTCCTTTCTCTAATCAGTTTCACAGAAAGGAATATAATGCTTAAGTTGAGAGAAGAATTTTCCAAACTTTTCAACGAGTGGTTTAATATCCTTGTTCCTGAAATATTCACAGTGAGGCTTGATGAGGAATTTACACCAATAATTCAACAACAAGATTATCAGCTTGACTATAGTTTTCTTTCTGGAGGTGAGAGGACAGCTATCGCTCTCGCATATAGACTAGCTTTAAACCAAGTCATTAACTCGCTCTTGAGTAAAATCAAAACTCGTGATTTAGTTATTTTAGACGAGCCAACAGATGGTTTTTCAGAAGCCCAACTGGATAAAATGAGAGATGTCCTAAATCAGCTTAAAGTAAAACAGCTTATTCTCGTCAGTCATGAACCAAAAATAGAGAGTTTTGTTGAACATATAATTAAATTTAAGAAAGAAGCAGGAGTTACAAGCGTTGAGAATCAATAGTAAGATTTATAAATGGCATTATTTAATTATATTTGAGTTGTTCTAGTAAATTACAGATAATTTTAGATTATAAAAATGGATGAGGAAATTAAAAAATCTATATTGAGAACAGGAACAAGCATACTTGGTATAGTCTGTAAGGATGGGATAGTGATGGCTGGTGACAGACAGGTGACAGCAGGAACTATAGCTATAAGCAAAAGAGAGCAGAAAGTGGTGAAAGTAAATGATTATCTTGTTGCCGCATGGACAGGGATGGCTTCTGATGCACAAATGCTGAAAAAGCTAGTAGTAGCAGAGTTAAAGCTGAAAGAGTTGAAAAGCAAGATAAGACCAAGTGTAAAAGAAGGAGCTAGTCTTTTCGGTATGCTAGCCTATCAGAACATAAGGCAGCCAACTATGGTTCCTTTTATTGCTGGGAGCTTGGTAGCAGGGTTTGATGAAGATGGAAGTTTTTCACTTTACTCCATAGAGCCAGCAGGAACAGTTACAAAAGTGGAAGATTATGACGCTAACTTTTCAAGCGGAATGCCTTTTATTCTCGGACTTTTAGAAAGAGGATACAAAAAAGACCTAACAGTGAAGCAAGGAATTCAGTTGGCTATAGAATGCATAAAAGCATCAACACAAAGAGATACAGGCTCTGGATATGGCGTTGATGTATTTACAGTAACTTCAGATGGAATAAAACATGTAGTAAAACAGGAAATAGAGTCAGCATATAGAGAGGAAGTTAGCAAATAAAAAAGTCCAAGATAGATTAAGCTTATTAATTTTCTGAATAAAATGAGAAGTGCATTAATAATCAAAAATTGATCAATTGAAAAAATGGCGGATATTTTAAAGAACATATTGAATGAATTACCAAAAACAATTTCTAATGCTGTTTTTGAAGGTGCAAATATTGTTCTTTATACAGAAGATAGAGATTTTTTCCTGACAGGAGAGAAAAAAATTAAAGAAATTGTAAATAAGATTAAGAAGAGAGTGGAGTTAAGAGCTGATAAAAAAATACTCGAGAGTCAGGAAAAAACAGAGAAAATAATTAAAGAGACAGTTCCAAAAGAGGCTGAAATCACAAATATAATTTTTGATATTCAGAGAAGTGTAATTATAATAGAAGCTAAAAAACCAGGCTTAGTAATAGGTAAACAAGGCTCAGTGTTGCAAGAAATAAAGAAAACCTCTTTTTGGCTTCCACAAGTACAGAGAAGTCCAGCTATACAAAGTAAGATTACAGAAAATGTTAGAGCTGTTCTCTATCTAAATAATAATTACAGAAGGCGTTTCCTTAACTCTGTAGGAAAGAAAATCTATAAACAATGGAATCCAGAAAAAGTGAACGAGTGGGTAAGACTTACATTTTTAGGTGGAGCGAGACAGGTAGGTAGAAGCTGTTTACTTTTACATACACCAGAATCAAAAATCCTTCTTGACTGTGGTATAGACATAGCAGCTCAGAATAAAGAAAAATTTCCCTACTTTGATATAGCAGAGTTTGATATAAATGAGATAGATGCTGTTATTATTTCCCACGCACATCTCGATCACTCTGGACTTCTTCCTTACTTATATAAAATGGGATATAAAGGACCTTGCTATATGACTAAGCCAACCAGAGACATAGCTTCTCTTCTTGCTCTTGATTTTATAGGAGTGGCTTATAAAAAAGCCTCCTCTCCCCTGTTCTCTTCAATAGATATAAAAGAGATGGTCAAGCACTCCATCTGCCTAGACTATAATGAGGTAACTGATATAACTCCCGACGTCAGATTGACTTTTTATAATGCAGGACATGCTCTCGGCTCTTCTATGGTACATCTTAACATAGGTAATGGTTTACATAATCTTCTCTATACTGGAGATTTTAAGTTTGGAAAAACTAGACTTTTAGATGCGGCTTCTATCACATTTCCAAGACTAGAAACAGCAATAATAGAGGCTACTTATGGAAGCAAGAATGATATTCTACCTTCAAGAAAAGAAGCTGAAGAGCATCTTGTTCAAGCAATTAAAAAAACAATCGAAAGAAAAGGAAAAGTTCTAATACCAGAACTTGGTTTGGGTAGAGCACAAGAAACAATGTTAATTATAGAAGATGCAATTAGGCAAGGTAAACTACCTGAGATACCCACCTACATCGATGGAATGATATGGGATATTAACGCTATACATACAGCTTATCCAGACTTTCTATCAGGGAATGTGAGAAATTTAATTTTCCAAGATAAAAACCCTTTTGTGTATGACTTATTTAAAAGAGTTGGCAGTCCTGCAGAAAGAAAAAAAGTTATTGAAGGAGGTCCATGCGTAGTCTTGGCAACTTCTGGTATGTTAGTTGGGGGGGCTTCTGTGGAATATTTTAAAGAGTTTGCAGGAAATAGAAGAAACAGTATTTGTTTTGTTTGTTATCAGGGTGTTGGTTCTTTGGGAAGACAGGTACAAGAAGGTATTAAAGAATTGAAGATGACTTCTGACGGAAAGGAAGAGGAGGTGAAAATCAATTTGGAGGTACATACAATAGATGGTCTGACAGCTCATTCAGGTAGAAATCAGCTTCTCGCTTTTATCAATAAATGCCAACCAAAACCAAAAAGAGTTGTAGTAGGGCATGGAGAAGCTTCTAAATGTTTAGATTTAGCTTCTACTATTTACAAACTCAACAGAATAGAAACCAGCGCTCCAAGAAACCTCGAGACAATAAGGATAAAGTAAAAAAGGAAAATAAAAAAGGCATTAAAAGAAAATGAAGCATAATCTGAAAATAACACTCATCTTATTAGCCATGTTCTTAATAACTCAACTAATAGGCCTAGCTGTTATTAATGCTTACTCTACTGTAGATTTACCATATGGCATGCAGCCTCCAGAAAATATAGAACCAGTTAAAGGCTCTTCCTCACTTGTTTTTGCGTTTATAGTGGCAATGCTCTTATTTTTTTTATTAATGAAATTTAAATTAAAGACAGTTTTACGTTTATGGTTTTTTATTGTTGTGATAGTTGCTTTAGCTATAACTTTCAATACACTCCTCTCAAGTTTAAATCTACCTCACCCAACTTATTTAGCCTTAATTATCTCTCTACCCCTTGCCTTTTATAAAACATTTAAGAGACACTTAATTATACATAACATCACCGAGTTACTTATATATCCGGGAATAGCAGCTGTTTTTGTTGCTATACTGAGTCAGTGGGGTTTTGCTATGGGTGTTGGAGTTACAGTTTCACTCCTCCTATTTATTTCAGTTTATGATATCTATGCTGTTTGGCATTCCGGTTTCATGCAGAAAATGGCTAAATTCCAGATAGAACATCTAAAAATCTTTGCCGGGTTCTTTGTTCCTTATTTGAGCAGGAGACAGAGATTGAAATTAAAAAAATTAAAAAAAGCAAGGAGAAAGAAAGTAAAAGAAAAGAAAATTAGGGTTAGTCTTGCCGTACTTGGGGGAGGAGATGTTGTTTTTCCTTTAATTCTTGCAGGAGTTGTTTTGAGAACTCTCGGTCTTCTGCCAGCTTTGATGATTTCAGTTTTCGCAACTCTCGGTCTTCTCTACTTGTTTATGAAAGCAGAAAAAGGAAAGTTCTATCCTGCAATGCCTTT
>JAFCES010000002.1:0-3095 GCA_017609045.1 Candidatus Pacearchaeota archaeon | reverse complement strand
CTTTTCAGAAATTCTTTTAACTGCTAACTTCACTATATGTCTTAAAGCAAAATATTCAGCAATTATTCCTATTCCAAAACTATCTGAAGAAAGACCTTTTCTTCTCATATAAGATTCAAAAGCAGAAGTTATTCTCTTTAAATCTTCAGAATTTATAATTATAGGTTTTAAGTCAACAAATTCTCTAACAGCATCTTCTGTTATTGGAAATGTTTCTGGTCCGAAAAAATGACCATTAAAAGTTCTATCCTCTTTCCTTTTATTTTCCACAGCTCCTTCTGCCTTTTCAACTAAAATGACTAAACAAGGATTTCTTTCCATATAAAAATCCCCTCCCCCAATGTATGAAAGGTTATAGAATGAAAAACCTAACGCATTATGAACACTCTCCTCCAGTCTTTCTCTAAATTCATGATCAGGAAGCTCTTTTTCTTCTTCTCCAACGAGGAAATAATGACCTGCAAAATCTCTTCCTTTACCCCAAGGCGAACCCTCTCCACTTAACACACTTTCTAAATTTTCATATTTGCAACCATGAATTCCAAAAGTTGGAGCTTGTTTTAAAGTTTCAATTACCATATTTATTATCCCTCATCTTATTTTATAAACTTTTCCAATTTGTAATAACTTATAAAGAGTAACAAACCAAAAGATTTAAATATGACTTTTCTCTTGTTTTTTGTGTGAGGTGAAAAGCCTCAGCGAGCAATTTCGCGAGACTTAATAAACGCAGAATTCCCTCGCAACCTCGCTCGGAATTCTGAGTAAGGAAGATAAGATGAGATTGAGTTTTGAAGTAAGAAAACAAAAACCAAGAAGAAAGCTTGATGTTGGAGGAAAATGGCTATTTACTCCATTTAGAAAGAGAGACATATCAAGGCTTTCAAAAAGACTATTACAAATACCGGGAGTTAAAATAAAAATAAAACCATTTCCAACTTTATTAGGGTATGGAGATGAATCTTATTGTAAAAAAGTTTTAGTTGAAGTTCAAGGTAGTTTTAATCCTGCAGAAATTTATCAACAGGTAACAAGAGATAATTTAAGAACAGCACCACAAGAACCATATTGTTTTTTTGTTTCAGATACAAACTTGGAGGTAAAATAAAATGATAGTAAAATCAGAATTTGTAAGTAAAATAAGAAGCAATTTCGGCTTGAACATTTATGAGACGAAAGTATGGATTGCTTTATTGGAAAGAGGGGTAGCTTCAGCTGGTGAGATATCTGAACTTTCTGGTGTTCCTAGAAGCAGAACTTATGATGTTTTAGAGAGTTTAGAGAAAAGAGGGTTTGCTATAGCAAAAATAGGAAAGCCAGTAAAATACATGGCTGTAAAGCCAACTGTGGTTTTGGAAAAATTAAAACTAACCACCCTAAAAAATACCGAAGAGAAAATAAAAACTCTTAACAAGTTAAAAGATACTTCTGAATATCAAGAACTAAAACGACTTTACAATACAACAATGGAACCAATACAACAGAACGAGATAAGTGGAGCTATAAAAGGTAAGCTAAATTTGTATAGTCATATAAGGCAGTTGCTTGAAAATGCAGAAAAAGAAGCTATAATTTGTTTACCGGCTTCTCAATTACTTGGAAAATCAAAGTTATTCAGCAGTATATTTGATACGCTAAAAGAAAAAAGAGTGAGAGTAGTTGTAGGGATAAATTGTAGTGACGAAGAGGTAAGAAGAGTAAATAAAAAATACAACATCAAAGCACAAAAAACAGACATAAAAGGAAACTTTTTCATAGCTGACAGAAAACAATCTCTTTTCACACTTACAAACTCATCAAATGAGAACGAGGTAGGAGTATGGTTCAGGGAAAATGAGTGAACAAGGATTAGATTTTGAAGTTGACGGAGCTTTAATACCAGAAATACTTAAAAGACTGGAAGCTCTTCATCCAAATATTAAGTATGATGCCAGAGTAGAATCTACAGGAGAACTAGTCGCGAACTTACTTTGCTTTAGCAGGAATAGATTAATCACTTATCTTCAAAAATTAGTAGCAGAAACCGGTCCATTTGAGGTGAGAATCAGACCATCTTCTCAACGTAGAAATTGGGAGAAAGAGTCTTCTGAATATTCTAGAGTTTATTCCATTGAAAACAATAAAAATAAAAGGTGAGAATTTAATAAGATTCAACCCCTAGCTTTTAACTCCACAATCCCCATTTCTCTCATAACATTCTTGTTTTTTCTCTTAAAATTATTTAAAAATTCTCCCTCATTTATTTCTTTTTCTTTTGCGTAAACTCTGCCCTTCCTTACAAAAGAATTTTTATGCTTTTTCTTAAAGCGAGTAACATTCTCTAAAGCAGTAACAGGAGGTCCTGGAATTATTATCTCTTTTTTTTTCTTTAACTTGAAGTAATACTTCGCTTTCTTACCCTCATCATACTCAAACTCACTCTTTTTCACTTCAAAATAATTATTTAGTCTCCTTTTGAGGAGGTTATAAAACTTCAGGAGTTTAGAGCCAGCTATATCACCCGCTTGTTTACTTGTAGTGGCATCTAGAATAAAATTGAAATTCTTTTCATCTATCTTTTTTTCTTCAAAAAATCTGCTCGAGGGATTGCCTAAAAACTTTTTGCAAGCCTGTCTAAATCTTTCAAAAGTTTCTTCAGAGAGAGCAGCCAAAACATTCCTCTCTTTGAAAGTAGGGTCTACAAAAACTATTGGAGAAGCTAATTTAGCCTCATTCATATTTGTCAAGATGTCTTGTCTGCTTCTGTAATGTCTTGCCGGGTCTAAAATAATATTCTGTTTTTTCTGGTTTTTAGTTATTGCCTTAACAAAATCTAAAAAACTTCCATAATAACAAACTAAAAGCTCAAGAGCATAACCAGAAAAACCTTTTATATAAGACTCAGCTCCATAAACCTTCTGTGAGAAGGCGAAAGACTTGGCCAGTAAAATCTCATCTGTCAATCTTTTGTTTTGGCTTATTTTTTTCTTGATATATGAAACATGAAAATAACTTAAGTCAGTAACATTTTTCATTTCACTCGGCTTGGAAATTTTAATTACAGGAATAATCTCAAAAGTTATCTGTCCTTTCCTGAGTTGAAAATAATCTCTTGA
>JAFCES010000030.1 GCA_017609045.1 Candidatus Pacearchaeota archaeon | reverse complement strand
GTTGAGCCTTTTAGGAGAAGTGTAAAAAAGGCAGCTAATATTATAGCTTTAGAATCTTCAGTTGGAACATGGACTTCTGTAGGGACTAAAAAAGGATATGTGAATAAATTGGCTGCCCAAGTTTTTTCTATTAGAGGAAATAGGGTAAAGATAGCTTATCCTTCTGGCTTATTTGAAAAAGGAAATGCTCCAAACATACTGAGCAGTATAGCTGGAAATATTTTTGGGATGAAAGCTGTTAGGAATTTAAGGTTAGAGGATATTAAAATTCCTTCTTGTATACTTAAAAGTTTTTCAGGGCCGAGATATGGTATTAAGGGGGTAAGAAAATTACTGAAAATTAAAAAAAGGCCGCTTCTTGGAACTATTATCAAACCAAAACTTGGTTTAAAGACAAGAGACCATGCGAAAATTGCATATGAAGCTTGGTTGGGTGGCTGTGATTTAGTGAAAGATGATGAAAACCTAGCTAGTCAGAAATTCAATGTTTTTGAAGAAAGATTAGCTAGAAGTTTGGAATCTAGAAACAGAGCAGAGGAAGAGACAGGAGAAAGAAAAGCTTATCTCATCAACATAACAGCAGAAACAAAAGAGATGATGAAGCGAGCTCAGTTAGTGGAGGATTTGGGAGGTAGATATGTGATGATAGATGTTGTTACAGCTGGTTTTTCTGCTTTACAAACTTTAAGAGAAGCTAACTTTAAACTTGCTATACATGCACATAGAGCAATGCATGCTGCTTTTACAAGAAATAAAAGACACGGGATATCCATGATGGTCTTAGCAGACATAGTGAGATTAATAGGAGTGGATCAGCTGCATATTGGAACAGTAGTTGGGAAGTTACAGGGAACCTTAGAAGAGGTATCTGAGTTGCAAGAGGAAATAGAAAAAAAGAAAGTAAAGGAAACAAAAATTAGACTTGCACAGAACTGGGGTAAAATTAAACCTGTTCTGGCTGTCTCATCTGGCGGTTTACATCCAGGACATGTTCCTTATCTCATTAATCATTTAGGTAAAGATCTAGTAATTCAGATGGGCGGCGGAATACACGGACATCCTTCTGGTACCTTAAGAGGAGCAAGAGCAGCGAGACAAGCTATTGATGCAGTAATGAAAAATAAAAGTTTGAAAGAATATGCAAAAGATAGGATAGAATTAAAACAAGCTCTGGATTTCTGGAGAAAATGAAAAAATACAGAAAAGGGGTTTTTCTTGTTACCTATATGAGAGAAAAAGGAAAAATAATATATCTTCTTTTACATAGAGTTCTACACTGGAAAGGCTGGGAATTTCCGAAAGGCGGAATTGAGAATGGAGAAGAGAAAGACATAGAGAAGACAATAAAAAGAGAGATAAAAGAAGAAACTGGATTGAGGGTTAAGAAAATTACTGATATGGAAAAATCTGGAAAGTTTAAGTATAAAAGAGAACTGCCAGACAGGCCAGGAATTACGGGACAGAGTTGGCAGTTGTATGCTGTTGAGGTAGAGAAAGGAAAAGTCAAGCTTGATAAGAAAGAGCATGATAAATATAGATGGCTTACATATGGAAAAGCTTCTACGCTCCTGACATGGGCAAATCAGAAGAGATGTTTAAAAAATGTGGATGAAAAGCTGAGAAAATAAATAATAGGGGATGAAAGCGAAATTAGAATCTGCAGTTTTAAATGCAGGATATAGGTTTTATTAATCAATAACTTTAAAATCTTTCATTTCTTTTTATTTTAACATGAAAGATTATGAAAAATACAGATGGTTTGTAACCTCCTCAGGAAAATTTGTAATCGGTGGTAAAAACGCTGAACAAAACGAAGAATTAATGAATAATGTAAAAGAAAAAGATACAATTATACATACAGCTTCTTCTGGCTCTCCTTTCTGTATAATTAAAAATCCAAGTGAAAAAGAGCTTAAAGAAGTGGCTGTTTTTTGTGCTTGTTTTAGCCAGGATTGGAAAAGAGGAAAAAAGAAAACTCAGGTAGATATCTTTAGAGGAGAAAAGGTTTTTAAAGATAAGAAAATGAAAATAGGAACTTTTGGTGTTTTAGGGAAGGTGAAAAAAAAGAAAGTAGAGTTAAGATTGTGGTTTAAAAAGCAGAAAGGCAAGTTAAGAGGAGTGCCTTTTAAAACTGGTAAATTGAGTATAGTTCCAGGGAAGGTTAAAAAAGAAAAAATAGTTGAAATATTAGTAGAAAAACTAAAAGTTGGGAAAGAGGAAGTAAACAGAGCCTTGCCGGCAGGAGGGATTAAGATAATAGAATGAAAAAATTTCAAGCAAGTATACAGATAGGTAAAAAAGGCTTAACTTCAGGAATTATTGAGTATTTAAAAAACGCTTTTAAAAATAGGGAAAACATGAAGGTTCATATTTTGAAGTCGGCAGGACATAATAAAGAAAAAGTAAAGAAGATAGGTGAGGAGATTGTAGATGAATTGGGAAAAAAATATACTTATAAAATAATTGGTTTTACTATCTTTATAAAGAAGTGGAGAAAAATAATGAGATAAGTTTATAAAACTTAAATTTGATTATAGTCCATGGAAGAAGAACAAAAAAATCCTCAAGGTCTTGTTGATGCCCTTCGTAAAACAGAAGATTTGGGGAGTGATATAGTGCCTGAAGCTCCACGAGGAGGATTGCAAGTTGAAATTTCCAGATGTTGTAAGGTCCCTATAAGATATACCACTGGTGAAATCAAGATGCCCTATTGTCCTGAATGTAAACAAACCTGCCATCCAACTATATATAGATAAGAATAGATTGAATACAAAATATAAGAGATAAATTTATAAGGTTATTTTTTTAGTTAAATTCACATCAAAATGGCAAATATATACGAAGTTCCAGCTGAAAAGTTTAATGAAAAGTTGGCAGAAGAGCTGAAGAAGTTGCATGAGTTTAGTATGCCAGAGTGGGCGGTATTTGTAAAGACAAGTACAGCCAGAGCCAGACCTCCTCAAGAAAGTAATTTTTGGTATAAAAGAGCGGCTTCTATACTTAGGCAGATTTATATCAGAGGGGTTGTAGGAGTAAACAGGCTGAAAATCAGGTATGGAGGAAAAAAGAAAAGAGGAGCTAGACCAGAAGAATTTCGCAAAGGTGGAGGAAAAATTATCAGGACAATATTACAACAAGCTGAAAAAGCTGGTTTTATAGAGAAAGCAGAAGGAAAGAAAAAAGGCAGACAGCTTACTAAAAAAGGTTTGGATTTTTTAAATAAAACTGCTGAGAGTGTGAAGAAAGAAAAATGAAAAGGAAGGGTAATTTAGTTTATAGTTTAAGTAATGCTGGACTTTATTTTTGTAAGTTGACAGTAGAGGTTGCAAGAAGGATAGTATGTGGAAAGGGGCAGGAAGGAGGATTAGAAATGACGGCTGAAAAAACTATAATACCCAAAACACCTCCTTATCTTCCAAGATCACAATACACAATTATAAAATTAAAGCCAAGAGAGTAGAAGATGGCAAAATGGTAAAGAAAAAAGTGAGTAAGAAAATTAAATTAAGTAAGCAGGCAAAAAAGACAAAATGGGCTCCTTTTTGGACTGTTTTAAGAAAATATGGCACAGGTAAGAGAGTCCATCCAAGCAGGATGACAAGAGTAAGGAGAAGCTGGAGGAGGACAAAGTTGAAGATAAAACCAAGGAGAATTAAAAAGAAACATTTAGGTTAAGAAGAGTTAAGATGGGAAATTTAGAGTCTGAAACAAAAATAAGCACCAATTCAGAGACAGAAGAAAAAGCTAGAGCATGTAGAGACAGAGGAGCAGCTTGGGCTTTTGAAGATCATGGATTATTTTATTGTTTTATGGCTGGTGTAAAACCTCCTTGTACAGAAAAAGAAAGCAGAGTTTTGACGAGAAAGTTGTATTCTGCTGCTATAGGATGGGAGGAAACAACTGAAAGATATTATATTTGTGGAGTGAAAAATGGCAAAAAAAGAAGATAAAAAATCTGAAAATGTTGTATTAGAAAAAGAGTATACAGTTCCGTTAAGAAAAAAATTTTCTAAAGCTCCTAAGCATAAGAGAGTTCCTAAAGCTATTAAAGCTCTGAAAAAATTTATAGCTAAACATATGAAGGTAGAGGAAAGAGACCTCAAAAAGATAAAGATAGATAAATTTCTGAATGAGGAAATGTGGTTTAGGGGAATTAAAAAACCTCCAAGCAAGATTAAGGTAAAGGCTAAAAAGTTTGAAGATGGAAGAGTCATGGTTGAGCTTGTTGAATTGAGTGAAAAAGCTAAATGGAAAAAACAAAAAGAGGAAAAATTAAAGAAAGTAGCAGAGAAAAAGAAAGAAAAAAAGAAAGCTGAGGAAGAAGAAAGAAAAAAAACTGAAGAAGAAAAGAAAGAGGAAGGAAAAGAGAAAAAGGAAAAAGAGGAGAAAGAAGAGGCGGGAAAAGAAAAAGCAGTAAAAGAAGCAAAAGAAAAAGCAGTAAAAGAAGCCGAGAAAAAACATAAAGAGAGGGTACATAGGGCAGAGGAGAAAAAAGGCCCAAAACATCAGATGAGAAAAGCTTTAGAGAAATGATTATATCTATTTTAACCTATATTAAGCGAGATTAACTTCTCAAGAATATTTTGCCAATAATAAGCAACTGCGAAGATTATCCAAGGGAAAAGATAATCTGAAATTAACTACATTCTTTTTCTATCAATATTTATTCCTATTTTTTCCAAAATAAAAGAATAGAAAGTCATTTCTCCTCTTTCCTTAGTGTTAAAATTTCTTTTTGTGAAAAAATCTTCCTTAAAAATAATTAATTGAAGATAATAAATAAAAATTCCTACTAAAATCAGTTTCCAGCCAAGCCAAAAAGGAGAACTCCAAACTAAAACAATTACTATAAATTGAATGAATAAACTGATTTTGGAATTTGTCACTTTCATATTTTTATTAAGTTGTTGTCATTTAAAAACTTTGCTAGAATGGGCGGGCAAATTAAAACCAACCCCTATAAAGATAATTTTATATACTTTTTAGATTTATTCTCAAAATGAAAAATGTAAACTTAAAAAAAATCAAGAAACAGAAAACTATCAAAGAACTGCTTGAATTCAGCATCATAAACCTTGACAAGCCTTCTGGACCAACAAGTTTTGGTGTTGATGAAATTATAAAGAAGAAGCTAAAGTTGAGGAAAACCAGTCACTTTGGGACTCTAGAGTGTTAAATTCAGAGAAATCCTAAAGTAACTGGAGTTCTTCCTATAGCTTTGAAC
>JAFCES010000029.1 GCA_017609045.1 Candidatus Pacearchaeota archaeon | reverse complement strand
AACAATATTTTCCCTTTCATTTTTTGTTACGATTTTGCAGTTAAGATAGTTTATAAATATTTCTATTGTTTAAAATATATAATAAAAAGAGAGAATAAAAAGATTTATAAAACTAAAAAACGTCGATAATATAATAAAAATTTGTATAAAGGAGGTGTGAAGAATGCCAAAAAAACAAAACATTTTAGGCGCGTGGGCATTTTTGATAGGTGTGATTTTAGCGATAGTTGTTGGTTTACTTGGACTTGGAGCAACAGAAGGAACATATGCGATAGTCTTAGTCATTCTGGGTATAATTATTGGTTTACTTAATATCGGTGGAGCAGAGTTGAAAGAATTTATGCTGGCAGGTACTGTGCTTGTTATTGTAAGCGCTTTAGGAGGTCAAACATATCTTGGTTTAATACCTTATGTGGGAGAGATAATTAAGGCTTTAGTGGTATTGTTTGTCCCAGCAACAATTGTAGTAGCCTTGAAAGCTGTTTTTGTGCTCGCCAAAAGATAAACTTCCTTTAATTTTTATTTTTTATTTTTTATATTTAGAAAACTGACTATTTTCTCATAATTCATTAGTTTTTCAGAATCAAACTGAAGACCTGGACAAGCAAAATTAATCCAGAAATCAACTGAAAAGTTTTCTAGCTCTTGTATATTGATAGTATCTACAAGAAAAACATAAAAACTCTTCTCAGGAAATCTATTCTCTAGTTTTTTCTTGAATTCTTTTGCTTTATCTAAATTATTCTGACCTGGTTTTATTGAAATAAGTAGGCCTATCTTACCTGAAGATAAAAATCTGGAGAGCTTCCCTTTTTCTCTTCTCCTGAGTTTTTTGATTTCTTGTTCTGTTATTTTTTTTATCTTTCCAGATTCATAAACATAAATTTCCTTGTTTGTTGTTAGGGCAAGATTTAAAGCATGAAATCTTCCGCTTCCTATTAAAAGTAGAGTTCCTTTTGGATTAACTTTGGAGCAGCCTATTATCTGATTAAAAGCTATAACTCTATTTCCTAATTGTTTTTTTATTTTCTCTGCTATGTTTTTATATTGAATGGTATAAAGAATATGAACCTCTTTGGACAGTTTTTTCTTGATATTCTCTACATTTAAAACCTCATCTTTCTTCAGTTTCTTCTTAGATTCTATAAATAAAACTTTCATTCTGTGGAAAAAAATAGAAAAAGTTGTTTATAAGATTATTTATAGTTCTTCTTCAAATTTTTTAAGAGTTTTTTTTATTGGCCTATAAATCTCTGCAAAGCTTGGAACAACTATAACTACAGATTCGCCGAAGCCAGCTACTTCTCCTTCCAAGGCATCTGCTGTTTTCTTTATTTTAGCTATAGCTCTTTTCAACTCAATCATATCTTTCTTTTTTAAAGGTTTTATATCGATTATAGCTATGGTATACCCTTCTCTTAAGTTGTTTAGAATTTCATTTACATCCTCAAACTTCTTTAGAACAAAAGGCCTTACGTTAACTTTATTTTTCTTTGTCTCTTGGCCTAAATCAATCTCAATATATTCTGGCTCTTCTTTTTTGAAAAAACTAGACAACCCTTTCTTTAATTTTTTGAATGGCATAAAGAAAATAAATAGATAGAGTTTATAAATATTTCTATGATGGATTCATTATTTTTACAAATTATCCTTTCTTACCCTTAAATTTCTTCTCAACATCTTTTTTTAATGTTTCTCTCTTCTCAATCAAAATCTTCTCCTGTTTCTCTATTGACTTAAGTCTTAAAGTTAAAATCTCTTCCTTCTCCTTTAGTTCTTTGAAGATTTCTTGTTTTCCTGCTTTAATCATGACCTGCCCTATGATTTTATATATATCTCCTGATGCTTTTCCTATCTGTTCTAGAGCTGATTCTGTCTCATTCAGTTCTACTTGAAAGGCTTGTTTTTGTAAAGAGAAATTTTGTAAGTTCTGCTCTATTAAGTTTAGTTCTTGTATCTTCTCTTGAGTTTCTTTATCAAGTTTCATTTCTCTTTGGAGTATTTTTATTCAGCTTTTACTTTGGTTATTCTTTTTCTTGGTTTATAGAAAATCTTGCTGTTACAATTAGGACAGGCAAATCTCTTTTCAAGGGTCTTGTGAGAGATTTTCTTTCCACATTTGAAGCATTTGTATATTGCCATTTTCTATTTTCCTTTGTTAGTTTTTTTGTTATTTAAACTTAATTAATTTATTAAGGATTTATAAGGGACACTTATTTTATTATTTAACATAGTAAGCTCCTGAAGCAAATTTTTTTCCACATTTTTTACATCTCCATATTCCGCTTGAGAGTCTTTTTACTCCTGGTTTTTTGCAAAAAGGGCAAGTCTGTTTTTTCCTCTGTTTTTTCTCTACCTTAACGAGCCTTTTTCTAACTCTGATACCATACCCTGCTCCAAATCTTCCTGCTGATTTTACTTTTTTTGTTCTTGCCATTCTTAAAATATAAGAGATGAGATGGGGCTGCCCAGATTTGAACTGGGGTCTGAAGCTCCCAAAGCTCCGATGCTAACCAGGCTACACCACAGCCCCATATATTTTTTATTGGCTGTGAGTTTATAAGTTTATTTATTTCTTTTTTCTTCTGGTTTTTCAGCTGCCTCACCAGGTTTTTCTCCTGCTATTTCTTCTCCAGATTTAATTTCTTCAGGCTTTCCTTCTTCAGCTGCTTTCTTCTCTTCTTCAGCTGCTTTTTCCTCTTCTTCTTTCTTTATTACTGCTTCTTCTTTTTCTCTAATTTGTTCAAAATATTCTTTTAATTTTTGTAATTTTTCTTCACTTGCTTCGGTCTTTCCCTCTTCTATCTCTTTATCATATTTGCCAGAAATAATCTGCTCCTCTACCTTTTTTGGTTCTTCACTCTCTACCAGAACACCAAGACTGACACAACTTCCTACAACACTTTTGACAGCAGACTTGAGATTTTTGGCTAGCATAGAAGGAGATTTTGTTTTAGCTATTTTTATCACTTGCTCTATAGCTAAATTTCCTACTTTTAGTTTACTCTGTTCCCCAGATGCTTTCTCTATCCCCAATTCTTTTTTTATGAGCTCTGAAACTGGTGGAGAAAAAATCTTAACTGAAAAAGTTTTTGTTTTTGCATCCACGTCTAACTCTACTGGCACTTTTAACCCCTTGAAACCAGAAGTTGAGGAATTAACCTCCTGTATGACTTTACCTATATTTATCCCTAAGGGACCGAGCTTTTGACTTACAGCTGGTCCTGGCTTCATATCCCCTCCTTCTACTAATAGTTTTATTATCATTTTATTCTTCTCCTTTTTCTTCTTCAGCTGGAGCTTCCTCTTTCTCAAATTCTTCGCCTTCTCTTCTTATAATGCGAAGATTGTCTATCTTTACTGTTACGGGTATTGGAATAGCAGCCTGCAATAAAGTTACTACTGCTTCCCCTTTTGTTTTATCTATTCTTAAAACTTTCGCCTTCTCTTTTTTAAATGGTTCTGAAATTATCTCTACTATATCATTTTTTTCTATTTTTATCTCAGCTACTTTTGGTTCTATCATGTTTTTAATTTCTTCATAGCTGACAGTCTTGCCTACTATTCCTTTTACATAAGGCAAATTGAAAGCAGCTTCTTCTGCCACTTCTCTTTCCTCTGCCTCAAGAAAAATATACCCTCGAAGACCGTGAGGCCTTGCTAAACTGTAGACAGGAAGATTCTTCTTTTTGACTTTATCCTCTATCATGTCCAGAGCTCTGTCTTCTTTGTTTGTTGTGACTTTAATTACAAAAATCATTTTATCTTTATCAGTTCCAACTACCTCCTAACTTTTAAAGAAGTAGTTTATATTAACTGAAAATAAAGATTTATAAATCTTGCTATTTGAAGAGTTTTATCAATAAAGAAATAAAAAATCCCATTAACCCTATAGCAAGAATACCAAGAGCAGAAACCTTAGCTATCATTTTAAACTCTTGTGAAGATGGCTTCTTTAATACGTGCCATACTCGCAAACATTTTCTGAGGAAGCTTTTTACACCAAACATAATAATGAGAAAATTGGAGTATTTAAAAATGTAACTAAAAACTTACTCATAAAACTCTATACCTAACTCAGAAGCCATGTCTCCTCTTTCTCGTTCTTCGAGAGTTCTAACTCCGGTAACTATCAGCATAACTCTTATTGATTTCTCCATATCTTCTGAAATTTGAGCTCCCCAAATGAGTTTGGCGTCTTGTCCTAGCTTTTCTCCCACATACTCTATGATGCTTTTTGCCTCATCCAAACTTAAATCACTTCCACCAATAATATTGACAAGGGCGCCAGAAGCATTAGTCACATCTACATCAAGAAGAGGGTTCTGTAAAGCTTTCTCCACAGCCTCGATAGCTCTATTTTGACTATCTGCAAGTTCAAGAAGTTTGTCATTTGGAATAACAATAAGAGTATCTACTATGCTTTCCATTCTTTCTAAACCATAGTTAGCGTTTTCTATCCTTTTTCTACCTTCAATAGTAAAAGGCAAAGTTACAACTCCAATAGTCAAAGCTCCTTGTTTTTTAGAAAGCTGAGCTATGATTGGAGCTGCTCCTGTTCCTGTTCCTCCTCCTAACCCGCAGGTAATGAAAACCATATCAGCTCCTACCAGTTTCTTCTTAATCTCATGTTCAGATTCATGAGCTGCTTCCTCACCTATTTTGGGATTAGAACCAGCCCCTAACCCTTGAGTCAATTCTTTTCCTATAAGAATTTTAGAGTCTGCATTAGTATAAAGTAAATCTTGAGCATCTGTATTAGCAGCTATCATCTCCCCTCCTTTAATCCCTATTTCTCTCATCCTGCTGATGGTATTGCCTCCGCCTCCGCCCACACCAATTACTCTGACTTTAGCTGACTGTTTTTTCAGAAGTTCTTCCAACTCACGGTCAATATCATCTGCCTCTTTCATCTCAGTATCAGAAAATTCCGAAGTGGATACAGGTTCAGATAATTCAGCCATGTTCTTCTTAGAGCTTATATCTTTATAAATTTTTATATAGAAATTTATATACATTAAAGTTCATTATTTTTCCTTTTCTTCTTTGAACTCTAACTCAAGATTTAAAATTTCCTTGAACTTGTTCTTAAATAAAGCTACAAATTTCCTTTCCTCACTCGCAACTTCAAATATCAGTTTCTTCCCCTTTATTTCAAAGGGAAATTGTTTTCTGAAAAAAGATGACATTAAAGATTTAACTTTTTCTTTTATATCTGTAATATTCCTCTTAACTCTTAACTCATATATGATCTCTTTACCAGCTAAAGGATTATTGAAGTCTACTATAACCCTTCCTCCCGAAACAGTTGAGATTCTTCCAAGAAGATTATCAAAAGAAAAAACCATTCCTGGTTTAGGATTAATATTGTGTTTATTGAAAACTGAAAGAGGCATGGTCTTCAATAATTCTCTTTTCCTCTCACCAAAGGCTTTTTCTGGTTTCAGATTAAGCGTATATCTGCCAATTTCTTTGCCCATTAGAAACTTATCTATAGCCGGAAGAATCATGTTCTGACCAAGGCAGATTACAAGAGACTTAACTTTTATGTTTGGATTTAGTTTTTTGGCCTCTTCCTGTATGTTTGTATCAAAAATCTCTCCCCCCTTAATCTTACCAATATATTCTATTTCAATAAAATCATTTTTTGTGAGCTTCTTTCCTTCCATTTTAAAAAAATTCAAGAAAGCTTTATAAATCTATTTTTTCTGTTTTAATTATGGCTTTTAAATTAATTAATGCTACTGAAGCTAAATCTGGAACTATTATAACTATAGAGAATGAACCATATATAGTTAAAAATATAACTGCAAGCAAACCGGGAAGGCATGGACATGCAAAAGTTAGGATGGAAGCTATAGGTATTTTTTCTGATAAGAAAAAAGTTATTGCTGTTCCTGGACATGAAAGGTTTGAAGTCCCTTTAGTTAACAAAGCAAGAGGGCAGGTCCTCAGCATTTCAGAAGATAAAGCAAGTATTATGGACTTGGAGAGTTTTGAAACCTTAGATATAGTTATAGATAAGAATATTGGGGAATTTAAAGAAGGAGATAATGTAGAATATTGGGATATTAATGGAAGAAAAATAATTAAAAGAAAGTTGTAAAAAATGGCAACAAAAATTCCAGCAGCACAAAAAAGACTTTTTATGAATGTTTTTGTTTGTAAAAACTGCGGGAGTAAGATTAGAGCTGACCCAAGAAAAATTATACTTGGTAAGATAAAATGTAGAAAATGTAAAAAGAGGGCTTTTAGAGCAATAAGAAAAAAATGAGTTTTTTCTTTTATGATTTAACTTTTTTGGTTATATTTGGCGGTTTTCTTGCTATTTTTCTTTGGAAAAAAAAAGAGAAACTTCAGAGAGAGGGTATATTGATATTATATAGAACTCAACTTGGTATTAAGGTTATAAATTATGTAGGAGAAAAATATAAAAAAATTCTTGATGTGTTTGGATACTTTGTTATTTTTGTTGGTTATGTTCTTATGTTAACTATGTTAGGTTTACTTTTTCAACTTCTATATCTGTTTTGGAAATTTCCTGAATTCGTAAGGGCTGTAAAAATTCCTCCGATAGTACCCCTAATACCTTACCTTCCTAGAATTTTTAAAGTGGATTTTCTGCCTCCGTTCTATTTTACTTACTGGATAATTGTGCTAGCTATAGCAGCAATAAGTCATGAATTTTGCCATGGTATATTCGCGAGAGGTAAAAATGTTACAATAAAGTCAACTGGTTTTGCTTTTTTGGGACCTTTTACCGGAGCTTTCGTAGAGCCAGACGAGAATAAAGTCAAAAAACTGAAGATAAGGGATCAGCTTACATTTTTATCTGCGGGAACTTTTGCTAATATCACAATGGCTGTCTTGTTTTTCTTTATTATGTGGTTATTTTTTATATCTATGTTTACTGCTTCTGGCGTAATTTTCAATACTTATACTTTTTCTATCATAAATAAGAGTAATATGAAGACTACAAATGAGAGTCTCTTTGTAGACTTTAATGGTGGTTTGAATTTAACTAAAGTTTTTGTGGAAGAAAAACCATATTATATAGAAAACAAGAATTTAAATGCAGATTTTGAAAGTATCACCGCCTACGAAGATGCTCCTGCTTTAAAATCTGGCTTGGCGGGAGTGATAGTGGAGTTTGATAGAGATAAAATAAGGGGTAATAAAGATTTTATAAACTCTTTAAAAGAAAAAGCTCCTGGAGATGAGGTTGTAATAAAGACTCTCTTTAATAATTCTATACGGGAGTATAATATTAAACTTGCAGGCAGGCCAGACAACCAGAGTCAGGCATATCTCGGTATAGCCCTAGTAAGAACTGGTGGTTTGAGTATTTTAAGTAGAATTAGAGGTAGAGTTTTGTTTTTCAAAGACCCTAATACTTACTATCAACCGAAGATGGCTGGGAATTTTGTTATTTTCATTTACAATTTAATATGGTGGATTATCCTTGTCAATTTTTCCGTTGGTCTTGTGAATATGTTACCCCTTGGTATCTTTGATGGAGGGAGGGTTTTTTATCTAACAGTATTGGGATTAACAAAGTCTGAAAAAGCTGCGAGGAAAGCTTACAAATTTTCCACTTATTTCCTCTTACTCATTTTCCTTCTCCTCACTTTTTTATGGTTTGTAAGTATTAGATAATTTTAGATAGTTTTAAATAAAAATTTGTTTTCTTAAAAAAGTTAATTGAGGAAAGTTAGCAAGAAACCCGATGAGTTTAGGGGGGCCTGTAGTCCAAAGGCAAGACATCTCGTTCGCTGCGAGAAGATCCGGGTTCGATTCCCGGCAGGTCCATAACTTATTAAAAAAATGTTCGCAAAAGATTTTTATAGAAAAATTTAAACACTATAGTCTTTCATTGTATACATGAAAAGAGCCAAGTTTGAAAATCTAAAAGAACAACTATCTTTCTTTATATATAAATAATAAAAATATTTTAATAGAAATAACTCGTGCTTCTTCATACAAAAGAAATTACTTTAAAGTAGGCCAATGTTTTATGCAGAAAATTTCTTGGCCAAAGTCTATACAAATTTTAATATGTAAGGAAAACTTTTTAACTAAAGACAGCATTCGCGCTTTAAAGAAAATGGAAGTCAAAATTATATATACTAATTTTAATAAGGATTGGGAGAGATTAATTACAAAAAACTAAAAAATTTGATAAAAGAATGAAAAGTGATAATAAAATTAAGAAAGAGTTAGAAAAAGAAGGGTATAGATTAGTCGGAGCACATAGTGCCATTAAAATATGCAGATGGACTAAGAAATCTCTTATCAACGAGGGAGTTTGTTATAAAGAGAAGTTTTATGGTATTGATAGCCATCGCTGTGTTCAAATGAGCTGCAGTTTATTTAATTGTCAAAACAAGTGTATACATTGCTGGAGAAATTTAAATTATTCTTATTCAGAAGAAGTTAAAAATCCAGATTCTCCAAAAGAGATAATTAAAGATTGTATAAAAGAACAACAGATAATCTTACAAGGATTTAAAGGTTATAAAAAAACAAATATGGAAAAATTTAGAGAATCTATGGCACCTAATCAATTTGCAATAAGTTTAGTGGGTGAAGGAACACTCTATCCAAAGCTGGCTAAACTTATCAGGGAATTAAGAAAACAAGGAAAAAGCAGTTTTCTTGTTACTAATGGCTTACTTCCAGAAAAATTAAAAGAACTGAAGAAGAAAAAATCACTCCCTACTCAACTTTATCTTTCTCTAAATACTCCAAATAAAAAACTTTATGAAAAATGGCATAGAAGTAAAATAAAAAATGCTTGGAAAATTTTTAATAAAACTCTTTCTTTATTTCCAAGTCTTCCTACTAGAA
>JAFCES010000028.1 GCA_017609045.1 Candidatus Pacearchaeota archaeon | reverse complement strand
CTCTCTCTGTAACAGTGATAGGAACATAACCAGCTTTTTTTGCTATCTCAGGGGCCATTGATTGATAAATTACTTCCTTAGTCTTGGGGTCATAAAAAGCAGGAAGACCAACTCCCAAACCAACTTCAGATTTCTTAGCAGCTTTAATTCTCTCACCTATTTCTCCCAGTCTTTTAATCTCGCTTCTAATCTTCGCTTCTGTTGATGTGGCTCTCTTCTCAAATTCTTTTTGCTTTCTCTCCAACTCCCTCAATACCCGCTCTTTTGCCATCTGCTGCTCTCTTTTAACTGCTTCCTGCTGCCTCCTAAATCTTGCCTGCTCAGTTGCTGTAGCTCTCAAAAGTTCCGCTTTTCTTCTTTTCGGAAGCTGGATTTTTCTCAATTCAATCTCTCTCCTTGCCTGCTCATATTCTCTTCTTCTGGCGGCAATTTCACCCAATCTTCCAGATAAAGCCTCTTTCGCTCTCACAATTTCTGGACTAATTACCATTTTATTTTCAAAATCTTCAACTTAATTTCTTTTGGGGTTTTTTTCTTGAAAATTTTAATTTTCTTTTTGGGAATACAAATAGAAATCTGCTTAGTTCTTTTATTAATCAATGCTTTCGCCTTGAAAACTTTCTTTAACATAAAAACTACTAGTAAAACTTCTTTTTATACTTTTGGTAAATTTCCTTAGTCTTTAGAACCAGTCAAGCTTTAGGTTTTCCCTTATAACCTGCTGAATTGAAAATCCAGAAAAAGCTTCAATGGCACTTAACGCAGAAACCAGAGCCTGCTTATCCGATATGTTAAATTTTTTTTTATAGAGAATTCTATAAGTTTGGTCTCTTATTTCTATTTTACAAATATCCCCCCTTCTGGAGGGGAGATATTTGAGATTATACTTTTTTCTCTTTTTTTTCCGTTTCATAATTAAATCACTCCAAAGTAACTTAAAATTATGGCGGCTCCAATCAAGATAAATATAAGTATTCCCACCGCTTTAACATT
This sequence comes from Candidatus Pacearchaeota archaeon, assembly GCA_017609045.1. Taxonomy (GTDB): domain Archaea; phylum Nanobdellota; class Nanobdellia; order Pacearchaeales; family GW2011-AR1; genus JAFCES01. The sequence goes on along the minus strand of JAFCES010000028.1, from coordinate 6,043 downwards.
AAATTTGGTTTTTTTGACTAAGTCCATCTTAATTCTGTTGATAATGTATTTCTCTGCTGAACTAAGTTTCCCTTCAGCAACTGTCTCTTTCATGTGGGTTCTCGGACTGAATGGGGTGATGCTCCATTCCGGCTGTATGATTAACGGAAGCCCTTTGTATCTCAAAATGTCTCCAGCTGTCGCTTCATGATACACTTCATTAATCATTGTGGTGTTGTCTTTAATTGGAACCATCTTAAATACCACATTGCCGTTGGTTTTGATATACTGAACAATTACATAGTCTTTCTTTGCCTTCATTTTGGCGAACAATCTTGCTCCAAGTGGCAATCGGAATTTCTTTGCCTTCTGGTTCTCTGTCAATTCTATAAGTCTATCAAGTTTTGCTTTCAAACTTTCTCGTTCATTTTCCATTTTTAACCTCCTCTCAGTAGAGCTTGAATTTAACCAGGCGGTTCTGTTTTTTTAAACCAATTCTTCTTCTGTTTTTGAGTGAACTCCCTCTTCTTGCTTTCAACTTCTCTTTTCTGGGTTACTGCCAGTTTGTCCAAGAATCCGTCTCTGCTTAAAGAGGTGTTTGTTATTATCTGCGCCTCTCTGAAAAAAAATTCACCTAATCCTGTCAATCCCTGATGTTTGCAGTATTCCGCCAGTTCCAAATTTGTCCTAACTGGAACTTTTGCAATTCCCAACTCTTCCTCTGTCAAATTTGCCGTCCTCGTTGTGTCTGGCATAAAGATAACTCTCTTGAAAAAAGAGAAGATACTCTGGCTCTCTTCTCCTTTCGGAAATCCGTATCCTGCCGCTTCAAGCTCGTCCAGAAGCTGTGCTTCTTCTTGTGACATATCTTCTTCCATCTTCATTCCTCAATTTTAGGTTTGAACAATTCAACAATTTCCTCCCAAGTTTCTTTCAAAGATTTATCTCTGATTTTGCTATAGATTAAAAACAAAATGATAAACAAAATTAAATATGCAATTATGTCCTCTAATTTCATCCTAACCTCCGTCTGTAATTTAAAAAATCAGAGATTTGCCAAGTAATCCATACAACTAACATTCCAGTAATCAGAAAAACAGCTCTTGAATTAAAGTTAGTATAAAAATGAACTCCCATAATAGCTAAAATCAAAAAGATGTCTCTGGCAAAAATTAAAATCCACTTATAATGATACCGTCTGTCATCTATCATTTTCTAAGATTTATGGGTCTAAAACCCTCTTTTTTAAGGAGAATTGCATTCCAACCGAACTTCTCCAACTCATCTATCACATATTTCATTATGGCCTTTTCATCCTTTAATTTCTTCACATGTTCCTTTAATCTTGAAATTGCCTCAATTCTGATTTCTCTATCGGGTCTCCCTTTTAAGTCTGGGAACTCTTTTAAAACTCCAGAGATGCTTAATTTTAAACATTCAATCGGGACAAATTGCTGGAAATTTGTGACAGCAGATGAGAAAAGCAAAGATTTCCCAGTTATTCTTACTATTGCCACCTCATCTGCTCTCTGAAATGTAATCTCCATTTCAAGTTATCTGTTTTTTTATGTCATGGATGTCATTCATAATTTTGCAGATTGCCGAATAAATGTTAAATATTTGCTCTTCTTCAACATCTTTTATCGCAGGTTCAGTCTGGATACTTACATCAATCACCTCATATTTTTCTTTGTCTTTTTTGGTTTCTGAAACCATTTTTACCTCCTTTTTATTTTATTAACTCAAAAGTGGCTTTTAAACTTATGTATGCAGCCAAGCCAAAAGTTACAGCTGAAAACATCATCACCACAAAATTGTTGGGTGCAAAAGAACCTATTCCGTGAATGAAAGTATATATGCTTACTGAAAACATTAGTAAACAGGTTAGCATCATAAAGATATAACTTCTAATAATAAATGCAAACATAAGCATTAAATAGCTCAATAAAATTATCAGATAAATTACTGGCAAGTCCATTTTAACCAATTCCCTCCTTCATTAGTTTATTAGCATTCGTCAACATAAACCATGTAGACAGGGAAAGAACTATTAAAAATGTTGACCTCTTTAAAAATAAATTGTCAAATCCAGGGTAACCCAGCTGCCATATTGCCAATGCCCATACAAGCAACACCATGCTTCCGAAAATATTTATGACTGGGTCGTCAGTGGAGTATCCAATTATGAATATTAGTATTACTACAAAGAAAAGGCAAACATAAAAATAATAGTATATTTTTGCGGTGTTGTCTTCACCCACATAGAAGGTTCTCTGTTCGGAAGATATTTGGTTCGCAGTATCATTTACATACACAAATAAGGTATGAGATGCCTCCCATCCCAGATTCTTTAAAGTCTTGTTGGGTGTGAAGCTTTTGTTGTCCTCTCCATCCAGACTATACCAATAAGACGAAATTCCAATATCATCGGAAGCTGAGACTAATAGATGAATTGTGGAGTTGGAATATGTTTTGTTTAATGGACTGAAGATTACTAAAACCGGAAAATCGTCTGGAGTGACATAAAAAGAGATATTTATCCAGAAAAACTCTATACTAGCAGAGTAATTTTCATTTCCTGAATAAAATCCTGTCACATTGTAGTAACCTATAGAAAGATTAGTAAGATTATAAAGAGGAGAACTCCCGCTATTTATAAGGCTTCCATTAAGCCATAATTCTATATCTCCCTCTCCAGAGTAAAGAGTCGCATTGAGTGATATATTAGGGACTCCAGTTTCTGTAGTATTAAGAGCAGAGTAATTGCTTCTTGTATGATTGATATAAACATAAATTATTCCAGCCGCTTTGTTTATTGTCAGGGTTTCTGAATCAAGATTAGTATCTAAAGAATAATTCTGGCCTCCAGTTGAATTCAGGACATAAGAGTATGTTGCTGCAGAAAAGTTTGCAAACTCCCCTCCAGAACCAATTAACGCTCCATCCCTATAGATAAGATAAGTAACATCTGCATCGCCTGAATTTGACTCTGTATAATTGATAGTTGTTCCTTCTGCATAAGTAACTGTCCATCCATTTGAAGAAGTTAATGATGCTGATAAAGTGGATTTGTTTATTATTAAGATTTTAGAGATTTCTTTATATGAATAATTCATATTGCCCGTTGAATTGTAGGTATAATTCCAATTTCCCGCCCCTAAAACTACTCCCAAGCCGTTTGTTGCAGATTGGTTGTTTAAATACAAATTGCAGATAATCTCCGACGGGCATCCTGAACCTGTTGGTGTTGTTGTAGTTCCATAAACTTCATTCAGACTTGGAGTGATTGTTAAATCCAGGACATAGGTTGTGTTTTGGGTGATATTTACACCGAAGATAGTAAAATTCCAGTTTCCAGCTGTGTCGTTTATTGAAACATTAATTTGGTAGTATCCTGCTGACAAAGTAGTTAGGTTCTGGAAATATCCTGAAGAGTTAATTGTAAAATGAATTGTATCATTGATTGTGAAGTTATCAAATTTCCCTCCGTTAGTTGCTACAAAACTTACATTAAATCCGTTTGGATATTCTATTGAAACATTATTTGGGATTGTTATAAAATGCGGAGGTCGTTTACTCCTACATGTAAAGTATGCTGTCCATCTTCCCAGACTATTGATGTGTTCGGTGTGAAAGAGTAATTAGTTGTGAAAGAGTCATTAGACCAAATCCAGGTGTCTATGTCTGAGGCAGTTGAGCTTACATTTAGAGATAAGTTTGAAATTGAGTAGGTTGTATTTGTAGGGAAGTCTATAGTTAGGTCTGGTGGTGTTGTATCATTTACATAATACCAAGTTGTATTTTGAATCCAATTACCTAATGTATCATTTACCCATACAGAAACATTATAATAACCTACTTGACCCGCATAATCAGATGTCCCAAATTCTATAGATAAAGTGCAATTTCCGTTATAAACGCAATCTGAATGAAATGTTTCAGTCCCATTTGGCGAAGTAATATTAAAAACAAATGTGCCAATTCCAACACCAGCATCTTGAAATACTGTAAAATTTACTGTTACTACTCCACCCTTATCTATATACTGAGGAGAAGCATTTACATAAGTTGGAGGAGCGATTGTATCTACTACAAACAAAACAGTGGCATTTCCCCAGTTTCCTGCTGCATCATCCCCCCAGACTGTTATGTTATTTTTCCCATCTTCCCAGACTATTGTTGTATTTGGTGTGAATGTTCTGTTATTCAAACCTGAATCATTAGACCATATCCAAGTTGTAATTACTTCATTTGCAGACACATTTAAACTAATATTATTATAATTATAACTTATATTTTGGGGATGGTCTATTGTGATATGCGGAGGGATTGTATCTACTACAAAAGTTACGGAAGTTGAATTGAAGTTTCCTGACGTGTCATTTACTCCTACTGATAAAACAGTCTGCCCTTCTTCCCAAACTATTGATGTGTTCGGTATAAATGAATGGTTTGTAGCAAAACTATCATTAGACCAGACCCATGTGTCTATGTCTGTGGCAGTTGAAGATACATTTAAACTTAGATTATTAATTGTATAAGTTGTATTTGTAGGGAAGTCTATAGTTAGGTCCGGAGGAGTGTCATCAACAAAAGTGATATTAGCAATATAGCTTTTTATGGCAGAAGTATAATTTTGTGTTTCTGCATAATAACAAGTATAATTATAAACTCCACTATTTAAAGTTTCAGTTACATTTACAGGAGATAAACCATAATCAACTTGTGTTCCGTTTCTTGTTAAATTCAAATCGCCTTGTGTATTTGAAGCATAACAAGTTGCATTAATGGTATGGGGTTCTGGTTCTTTTAAATCTCCCTCTGTTCCGTCTAAATATAAGTTGAGTGTAGTTGTTGCCTTATTTATAGTGAGAGTAAAAGTATCTAAACTCGCAACTTCTGTATAATTATCGCAACCAGTTGTATTGTAAACATAATCATAAGTTCCTGCTGCCAAAACTGAATTGTCTGGATTGCTTACCTCAACATTGTCTCTATAAAACTTATAAACACAGCCGCCATCGCCTGTATTTGTTTCTGTTCCTTCTACATCTCCAGCAGTCCCGTATGTTATTGGAGTAGTTCCTGTTATTGTTCCAGAGGGGGTTGCCTTGTTTATTATAAAAGTTGATTGATTAGTTGAAGCTGTATAATTTTGTGTTTCTGTATAGTTACATTCATAATTATAAGTCCCAGCCCCTAATACTATGTTTTCTCCATTTTCACTGCTTACATCAACACCATCTCTATATAAAACAGCTGAAACTTCTCCAATTATTACACTGCAGGTTGCATTTATGCTTGCCCCATAAGTTTGAGGAGAGGTCTTATCAAAAATTAAACTTGTCTGGCTCGTCGCTTTATTAATAGTATATGTCCCTGTTTCTGTATTATTCACATTTCCTAAACTATCATTAGCAAACCATCTATAGTTATAACTTCCTGCTGATAAATCAGTTAAAGTGACATTCCAAATGTCTCCAATTAAATTAGTAGCTGTATAATTAATTTCATCAAATTCAAGAAGAACCGTATCCAAAGCCCCGCCATCAGTTATAGTAGCATTAAATTCATATTTTTGATATCATTAAGGTTGTCATCAGCCACTGCTGTAACATTTATTTTGTATATGCCGTCAGAAACTAAAGAAGTGTCAAAAGTTACATTTACTGGTGTGTCTAAAGATGAGTAAAAGCTCTCGTTTATTGTGTAGATTATTGTTCCATTAGGATAAGTTAAATATAAAGTATGATTAACTGTCCCGAAGGCATTAGGGTCTATGCTTACTCCCACTCTTATCGTCATAATTCCAGAATGAGTTCCATTCAGGTCTTCATCTAAACCATAAGCAGAAGAGTAGTAAGATAATATGTCAGGAGTTGTTATAGGATAATTGACTAATCCAACATCATCTGTGTATAAAGTAAGGTTGGTATAATTGTTTCCAGCTAAATCCTCAACATAAACTCCTGTTTGTAATTGGTCTCCTGCGACAATTCCAGAATACCAAATGTCGGGAGTAAATTCTGCCTGTGTCCAAGTTGAGCCGTCATCTGAAGAATAC
>JAFCES010000027.1 GCA_017609045.1 Candidatus Pacearchaeota archaeon | reverse complement strand
TTCTGTCTTTTATGCCAGCTTATCTGGCTTTTTATATATCCCTGTTTTAAGGGTTTTGGGTTTTTCTCATTCCACTCCTCTATTTTTTCTTCTATCTCAGGAAAACTCAGATTAAGTGAGCGAAAGTAGTTGAGGAGGATAAATAAAGCTCTTTTCCTGCCGTCAGGCAAGCCTTTCATTATATTAAGAAGGCAGGGAGGATAAACTATACTGCTCTTATCAACTTTAATTTCTTGATATTTTTTTCCTTTTCTCTCTTTTTCTTTTTTTTCTTTTCTTGTCTCATACCAGTCTAAAGCTGAAATTAAAAGCTCGCGAGCTTCTCCTTCTTCTGTTTCTGGATAAAAATTTTTTACAGTAACTCTTAAAGGGTCAGCTGATTTTGGCTGGAAACTCTTGATGTCTTTTTCGTCAATAACAACAGAAACAAGACCTTTTTCATGTAGCGAGTATGGAGCACGAAATAAATGGCGAGAAGAAACTAAAATTAAGTCGGGGATAACTTTTTTTGCTTCTTCTAAGTCTTTTATATAACTTTTTCTTCCTTTTATTGTCAAGTCAGAAATCTGCTCAATTAAATTTTTATTTATCATCTCTTTCAAATAGCTCACCACCATTCTCGGCCATTCTGGGAACATGTCTTTTGTTTGTTTGTCGTGGATTTTTTCAGGAAAAGCTTTCCAAGGAACTATAATATGGAAACCTTTGGAACCTGAAAATTTCACTCCAAAATTTTTAATACCATGAAATTTTAAAGCTTCTATAATTAATTCAGCAGCGATTTTGCTGTAGTCAAGATATTGAGAGTCTATATCTATCAACAAATCCCAGCCTTTTCTCAACTCGTTTAATTCTTCTTCTTTTAATTCTGTAGAAAGTTTTAAAGGCTCTTCCCAGAGTTCTTCTGAGCAATGAAGAGAAGTGAAGCCTTTTTTAATCTGCTGTATAATATCAGAGGGGTATTCTAAAGTGTCTGGTCTCTTCCCAAAAGTATCTAAGTGACGAGGGATTGTCTCTCTATTTCTACAAAAATCAAAAATAGCTTTCTGAATGTCTTTTCTAGAATAATATGATAAAGCTAAACTCCTTAACTTATTTATTTTTCCCTCCTCTTTTTCTTCTGGCATTTTTTTTTAAAGTGAAATTGTTTTAAATAATTAGTGCTATTGGAGTATAATAAAGCTTTTAAAGTTTTCAGCATTTTAAGAATAATGTTACTAAAATTAGACCAACCAAAAACATTTATCGATATTATAAGTATTATTTCTGAGTTAGTTACAGAGGTTAAAATCAAAGTGAATAAAGAAGGCTTAAGTGTTATAGCTATAGATCCTGCTAACGTAGCTTTAGTTAGCTTTAAACTTCCAGCCTCAAATTTTTCAGCTTTTGAAGCTGAGGAAGAAATTCTTGGAGTGAGTTTAGATAGTCTGAAAAGTGTATTGAGGAGAGCTGGAGTAGGAAGCAACTTAATTTTACAGACACAGGATAATACTCTGAAGATAGAGATTCACGACAAAATAAAAAGAGTATTTAATCTTGCCCTCATCAATATAGAGCAGGAAGAGAAAACCATGCCTTCCCTTGACTTTACCTGTAAAATAGAGATGATGGGTTTAGATTTTCTAGAGGCAATAGAGGATTGCAGTGTTATTGCTGATTCCTGTAGCTTTTCTGTAGAAGAGGGAAAGTTTATCATTGAGGCAAAAGGTCTAAATTCTACTAATTCAAAGTTTTCAGGTGATGAAGCAAAAATTCAGGGGGAGAAAGGAAAAGCTAAATATTCTCTTGAGTATATGCAGAAGTTTATTAAGGCCTGCAAATTGACAGATAAAATTAAGATAAATTTTTCAGATGATTATCCTCTTAAATTAGAGTTTAAGGGAGATAATTTTGAGTTAGATTTTGTTTTAGCCCCAAGAGTAGAGACTGAAGACTAAGACAAGAAAATTTTGAAGATAAATAATGAGTGTCCGTGAATTTGAGAATTAACTATTTCTGTAAAAGTTTAGAAAGATTTATATAGCATTTTGTATATTCATAATAATAAACATAGTATTTATGATAAGAATATTCATATGAATAGACATAAAAAGAAGATTCTGGAGCTGATTGGAAAGAAGAAGGTTGTGACGAGTTCTGAAATTGCAAACTATTTAAAGATATCTTGGAACACAGCTGAAAAGTATTTACTAGAATTAGTTATAGGGGGAAAAGTAGAAAAAATAAAAAAAGAAGGGGTTAACTTATGGATGTTAAAATGAATCAAGGGAGGAAAAAAGGCCAGATTACAATTTTCATAATTATAGCATTATTCATTGTTTTTGCTATAGTTTTATTTTTTATTTTAAAGGGAAGGGAAGGAGTAGAGGTATTTGGGCCGAGTTTTCCAGAACCACAGGAGTATATTGAGAAATGTACTAAGGATGCTACAATACAGGTAATTGAAATAATATTGCCTCAAGCAGGCTATATACAACCAACCAACTATTTACTATATGAAAATAATAGGGTAGCTTATCTCTGTTATAATAAAAATTTTTATCAGGCATGTGTAAATCAAGAACCTCTTTACATACAGCATTTAGAAGAGGAAATTAAAAGCTATATTGAACCAAGAATTAAGGACTGCTTCTACGCTCTAAAACAGGAATATCAAGATAGGAATTATGATGTTGATGACGGCCCTTTAAACTTAGATGTTGAACTGAATCCAAAGCAGGTTAAGATAAACATAGAAAAAATATTTGAAATCAGAAGAGGAGAAGAATCAAAAAGATATGACAGATTTAGAGCTAAGGTTTCTTCTCCTATTTATGATTTAGCTTGTCTATCTCAGGAAATAGTTAGCCAGGAAGCTAAGTTTTGTAATTTTGAGTATCTTGGTTATATATTACTATATCCTGAGTTTGATGTAGATAAAAAAGCTATAGGTTCTGGCTTAACTTCAAGCAAAATTTATGTTATAAAAGATAGATATACAGGAAAAGCACTTTACATAGCTGTAAGAAGTTGTGCAATTCCTCCTGGGTTTTAAGCTAAGATGACAAAAGAAAATCTAAAAAAACTGGTGAGTGAAAAAGCAAGAGTAAGTTATCTGCAGATTTTTCTTCTTGTAGTTTCGATTTTTGCTTTTTCTTACCTTATCTCTCTACCAGAGGTTGAAGCTCAGGAATTTGTGGTTAATTGTTGCCCTGAAACTAAACAGGGAGCAGTATGTCAGGAATTTTTACAAGAAGAATGCAGTGAAGAATGTGCTGTTGATTGTATCCCTACAAAATGTTCTGGAGTTTCAAGTTGTAAATTAGGATGTTGTTTTGACGCCGAAAAAGAGGGTTTTTGTATTCCAAGAACACCAAAACAAAAATGTGAATCAGAAGGAGGACAATGGTTTGATAATGAAGGATGTAATATTCAACAATGTGGAAGAGGATGTTGTGTTTTAGGAAGACAAGCTTCTTTTGTAACTGAAAAGAGATGTGAAAAGCTTTCTGCTTTTTATGGTATAGAGCCTGATTTCAGACAGAACATAAGAACCGAAATAGGGTGTCTTGCTTTAGCTCAAGATGTAAGTTATGGTGCTTGTATAATTGAGGAAGCTGAAGAAAGAGGCTGTAGGTTTTTATCTAATCAAGAGTGTTTATCTTTAAGAGGAGAGTTTTATGAAAACTATTTATGTTCAAATCCTGAACTGAGTAGATGATAAAGCTTATTGGAGAAAAAAAGTTTCAAAAGTTGAGAGTTGTAATTCTGATTCAAGTAATGCTAACAATAAGAGATGTGGGAACTGTAATTATTTTCTTGGTAGCAAATGTGGCTTAGCTGTTGGAATTGAGCCAAAATATGGAGAGTATATATGTAAAGACATGAGTTGTAAAGATGCTCCTGCTAATGGCGGAGGGAAAAAAGATAGGAAAAACGGGGAGAGTTGGTGTATTTATGATGGCTATATAGGAGAAGGTAGAGATGTGGTAGGAAGTAGGCATTGGAGATATAGTTGTATAGATGGAGAGGTAAAAGTAGAGGGCTGTGATGATTATAGAAATGGTATATGCGTGGAAAGTGAGGTTGATGTAGGTAAAGGAAAAGAATTTTCTACTGCATCTTGCAGAATTAATAGATGGCAGGAGTGTATGGGTTATAATATGGAAGAAGGTGAAAACTGGGAAGAGGGTATGGCTGGAAAATGCGAGGAAAACCCAGACTGTTTTATACAGGAAGTTAATGTTGATAAGGGTTTTAATTTTAAATATTGTGTCCCAAAATATCCACCTGGTTTTGACTTAACTAATGAGGGGGGAGGAAAAGTAGCTGAAACAATTTGTTCTCAGGCTTCTCAAAAATGTACTGTTATTTATGTTAAAGAGTTGAGTGGCTGGAAATGTAAAGTAAATTGTAATTGTGAAAAAGCTATTTTTACACAAAAGATGAATGAATTTTGTACTAGTTTAGGGGATTGTGGTGGTTATGTTAATGTTAAAGGAGAGTTTACAGATGATGGTTATAATGTAAGAAATGCTCCTAAACTAGGCAGGAGGAAGATAAATGAATACATAGAATATGCTCAAGCTGTTACTGGACAGAAAGCTGAGCCAGGAAATATAAGTGAGATTTTAAGTATGTTAGGAATTCCTGAAGATTTGGGTGAGGCTGGGGAGGAAGTAGAGGATTATACTGAAGCAACTTTAGCTATTGGAGGAGTAGTCGGAGCTTTAGGATATGCTGCAGCTGTAGGGAGTTGGCTGTCAACAGGAGTGGGGATGGGAACTGCTATGGGACTTGTTTTTAAACAGGGTATAGTAGCCTCATCATCAGCACCAGTCTTAGCAGGAATGGGAAGTGCTTTTATAGGGGCAGCAATCGGAGCTGTAGTAGGAGCTATTGCTGCAGACTTGCTTGGAATAGAAAATGAGGGTGCTTTAATTGTTACTATTGTGGGAGGTATTGCAGGAGCCTTAGTTGGTTTGTCTCATCTTGGAGTAATTCCAGGACCTATAGGGCCTATAGCTATTGTTATTGCTGTGATAATCCTAATTATAGTTGCAATCCTTGGAATAGGGGAAACAAAAGAAGTTATTGTAACCTTTACTTGTAAACCATGGCAGCCTCCTGTTGGAGGAGCTAACTGTGAAAAATGTGCAGAGGGGTTGAAGTCTTGTAGTAAATATAGATGCTGGTCTTTAGGAACGGCTTGCAAATTTTTGAATGAGGGGACAGGAAATGAGTTATGTATAGGAAGTGGGAATAATAATCAACCACCAACAATAAGTCCATGGCAGGAAGTTTTAACTCCAGGCTATAAATATGAATTAACTAGCGAAGGGTTTAAAATAAGGACAGAAGATGACCAGTGTATACAAGAGTTTACAGCCTTGAACTTTGGTATAAAAACAGATAAAGCAAGTCAATGCAAGTATGAACTGAAACATACTTTAAATTACGAAGGGATGGAAAACTTTTTTGGTGAGAGCAATCTTTATCTTTATAATCATTCCTCTCTAATTACTCTGCCAAGTGTAGATAGTATTGCTGAACAATTCAATATTACAAGAGAACATGTTATAGAGAATTATGGAAATTTCAAGATGTATGTAAGATGCCAGGATGATTGGGGGAACTTTAATCTTAATGAGTATTTGATTGGCATATGTGTAAGTGAGGGTCCTGACAGAACAGCTCCTATAATAAGAAAAACACTGCCTGAAAACAATGCTTATGTTCCTTACAATGTTAGCGAGCAAGACATAATAGTTTATTTGAATGAGCCAGCTGAGTGTAAATGGAGTAGAGTAGACCAGAGTTATGAGAATATGGAAAATTCAATGGAATGTGAAACTGACTTACAAGATCAGACAGCTTTTGGATGGCCTTGTTCTACTGTTCTAACAAACTTTTCTGGGGGAGAAAACAGTTTTTATTTTAGATGTAAAGACCAGCCCTGGCTGCAAGAGGATAATGAATCAAGAAACACTAATCAGGAAAGTTATATCTATACTTTATTTTCATCAGATTCACCTCTTTCAATAGATTATATAAAACCAAGTGACGAAGTTATTTCTGGAACATCTCTAACCAGTATAGAAATAGAAGTGAAAACAAGCGGGGGAGCTGAAGATGGAAAAGCAAGATGTGAGTGGGGAGTTAATGAGGGAGAGTATATAACTGAGTTTTTAGAAACAAATAATAAGATACATAAACAGCCTCTTGCTGATAGGCCTGCTGGAACTTATAATATTTATGTTAGATGTGAGGATGTAGCTGGAAATATTGCGAGTTCAAAAACCTCTTTTAAAATAAAAGTAGATGATGAGCCTCCACAAGTTATTAGGGTTTACAATGCAGGCTCTTTACGCATAATAACTAATGAAAACTCTATATGCAGTTATTCTGAAGAAACTTGCAGGTTTAGTTTTGAAAATGGTACTTTAATGTCTGGTAGTGAGAAAGTACATGATGCTGATTGGATTGAAGGTTTAACATATCATATAAAATGTAAAGATGTTTGGGGTAGAGGACCAGATGGATGTAGTATGGTAGTAAGGACTTATGAGGTGTATTAACAAAGTCTAGTAAGATTATAAGATTCTGTTAATTTAAAAGCTGATAGACTCTGGAAATTGAACAATCTTGCTATGATAATTGCTATTTGCTAAATTTCTAAAAAATTCTTAGAAGATATTTTAGTTATTGTTAATAAAGGGTGTTTTTCTTCTCTCTTGGCTTAACAATGCCAGATTATAAGAAAATTTATAAACATCTTTAGCCTTAGAAAAACATGCAATTTAAAAGTGAAAAAAAGGGGAATTTTTCTAAAAAAGGACAGGTTACGATTTATATTATGATAGCTATAGTGATTGTAGGTGTATTAATTTTTTTGTTTTATCCTAGAATAAAAACCTTAATAAAACCAGCTGCTCCTCCTGTTTATCTTCAAGACTGCTTGAAAGAAGAAGTAGAAGAGACAATAAAGATGGTAAGTTCGCGAGGTGGGAGCGTTGAGCCTGTTAATGCTGTTATGTTTAATAATGAAAAAGTGGAGTATTTATGCTATACAAACCAGTACTATCAAACTTGCAAGATGCAGCAGCCTTTATTGATACAGCATATAGAAAGAGAGATTTTAGAGAATATCAAACCAAAAGCCAAAGTATGCATAGACAATTTGAAAGAAGAATTAAGAAAAAGAGGTTATTCTGTTTCTGAAACAAGAGAAGAGATTTCTGTAGAGATTATGCCTGAAAATATAAGAGTTGCAGTGTCAGGTATAAGCTTTGTTAGTGAGGAAAGAGGGGAGAGATATGAAAAGTTTGAAATAAACCTTAAGAGCAGACTTTATGATTTGATTATGTTAACTACTTCAATACTAAATTGGGAAACTAGATATGGTGATTCTGATATCACAAGTTATATGTTATATTACCCTAATGTAAAAGTTGAGAAATACAAGCAAGGAGACGGTAGTAAAATTTACATATTAACTGATAAGATTACAGAAGACAGCCTTACTTTTGCCACTCGAAGTTTGAGCTGGCCAGCTGGATATGGAATCGGACAGACATATAAACCTGTTATAGTTTAAAATGATGAAGTTTAAGTTAAATATAAGTGAGAAAGCAGGAATAAGTTATCTGCAGATTTTTCTTCTTGTAGTTTCGATTTTTGCTTTCTCTTCTATTATTTCAGCTCCTACATCAAAAGCTCAGGAAGTGAAGTATTGTTGTGAAAAAACAACTTATGGAGCCTGGTGTCAAGATACAGAACAGGAAAACTGCGATGTTGATTATAGAAAAACTCCTACTAGTTGTGAGGCTACCTCTTTTTGTAGGTTAGGATGTTGTTATGATTCTTCTGAAGGAGTATGTATGGAAAATACTCCTCAAAGAGTTTGTGACGAAGCTGGAGGTACATGGTCTGGAGATGCAGAATGTAATATACCTCAATGTAGATTGGGATGTTGTGTTTTAGGAACACAAGCAGCTTTTGTAACTTTAACAAGATGTAAAAAACTCTCTTCTTTTTATGGCTTGATTACTGATTTTAGAGCTGGAATAGATAGTGAATTGGAATGCATTTCTCTTGCCTCTCTATCTGATGAGGGAGCTTGTGTTTTTGAAGTTGATTATGCAAAAACCTGTAAGTTTACTACAAGACAGGAGTGTGATAGTATGAAAAACGGGATGAGAGGAGAAAATGAAACTATTACAGGAAACGTAACTTTTTATAAAGATTATTTATGTTCAGCTGATGAGCTTGGAACTAATTGTGGGCCTATTATTTTGTTGATTCTTGCGGGAATATAGCTAACATTTATGATGCTTCTCGTGTAGATGATAAAGCTTATTGGAGAAAAAAAGTTTCAAAAGTTGAGAGTTGTAATTCTGATTCGGCTAATACCAACTCAGCTTCTTGCGGTAATTGTAATTATTTCCAGGGAAGCATTTGTGGAGAATATAAAAGATCTGGAGTGGGGCCTACTTATGGAAATTACATCTGTAGAGATTTGAATTGTAAAGCTTCTGACACAAGCGATGGAAATCCACATAAACATGGGGAGAGTTGGTGTTCTACTGATGAGTATGAAGATTCTGTAGGCTCTCGTTACTTCAGACATTTATGTATGGATGGAGAGGAAATTATAGAGCCTTGTGCTGATTTCAGGCAAGAAATATGTATAGAAGGCAAGATAGAAGCTGGAGGACAAGAATTTAGTCAGGCTGCTTGTAGAGTTAATAGATGGCAGGAGTGTGTAAGCCAGAAAGAAAAAATAGATTGTGAAAATAAAGATAAAAGAGACTGTGAGTGGGTAGCAGGAGGAGAACAAGTTGGGAATCTGACTATTGGATGTATTCCAGAGCATACTCCTGG
>JAFCES010000001.1 GCA_017609045.1 Candidatus Pacearchaeota archaeon | reverse complement strand
AAGTATGGAGGATACACTTTAGCTAGGAGATTTAAGAATATTCAGACAGAAATATATTGTAAGGCTATAGCGCATAATTTATCTCTTATGAAATAAGAGATTTTCAACTAAGCTTATCCTGGGGTTAAATTTATAAAGCTTGAAAATCTGACAATTTTGCCATACTACATCGCTGAAACCTTTTTTCTGGTGTAGGCGCGTCGGTAGTGGGCGAGCAATTTTACTGCAAATTAAAACTATGATTATGAGCGAGATTGGAATTAGGAGGAGAAAGAATGAAGAAAGAAGAAATTCTTAAAGCACTTGAGGAATTGCGAAAGGGAAAAGAAAGAAAATTTAATCAAACAGTAGATTTAATTATAAATTTAAAAAATTTTGACATAAAAAAAGAGTCCATTAATCTCTTCTTGAGCTTACCTCACAAAATTAAAGAGGTTAAAATTTGTGCATTCTTAAATAAAAAAATTGAGGGGATAGATAGTGTGACTAAAGCGGAGTTTGATAAATATAAAAATAAAAAACTACTCAAGAAATTAGTAAAGAGTTATGACTTTTTCATTTCTTCTGCAGATTTAATGCCTCAAGTAGCTGCTAATTTTGGTAAGTATCTTGGTCCTCTCGGGAAAATGCCCTCTCCTCAGCTCGGAATCATAAAAGAAGAAAATGAAGTCGAGATTAAAAAGATAGTCAAAAAATTTGAAAAAATTATAAGAATTAAAAGCAAGGAACCTAGCTTAAAGTTTTCTGTTGGGAAAGAGAATATGAAAGATGAAGATACAGCTGAAAACATAATAACAGCTTATAATGCAATACTTAACGCTTTGCCAAAAAAGAAAGAGAACATCAGGTCTGTTATGGTGAAGCTTACTATGAGTAAACCCTTTAAGTTGGAGATATAAAATGAAAGAAAAAAATGAAAAAGTTAGAGAAAAAGAAGTTCCAGAGAAAAAGAAGAAAGAAGTAGAGG
Source organism: Candidatus Pacearchaeota archaeon (assembly GCA_017609045.1). Taxonomy (GTDB): domain Archaea; phylum Nanobdellota; class Nanobdellia; order Pacearchaeales; family GW2011-AR1; genus JAFCES01. The sequence continues at coordinate 33,000 of JAFCES010000001.1, read as the reverse complement.
AACTTGCAGATTTAATAAAGAAGAATAATTCTATTGTTATTGTCTCTATCAAGAATCTTCCAACAAGTCAGTTTCAATTAATTAAAAAAAAGTTGAAGGATAAAGCCATTATAAGAGTAGTCAAGAAAAACATAATAAACAGGGCTATTGATAAGATAGAAAAAGGGACAATCAAAAACTTCAAAAAATATTTAGATGAGAGTCAGGCTTTGATTTTCTCTAAGCTTACCCCCTTTGAGCTATCTGCTATACTCGCTAAAAATAAAACCAAAGCCAGAGCTAAAGCAGGACAGGTAGTAGAGGAAGATATTGTTATTGAGTCCGGACCTACAGAACTCACTCCGGGTCCAGTAATTTCAGAGCTGGGAGGTTTAGGAATTAAATTTGTGATTAAAGATGGAAAAATAGAGATCAAAGAGAGGAAGGTTATTATTAAGACAGGAGAACAGGTTGGGGAAGAGGCAGCAAGTATAATGTCAAAACTTGATATGAAGCCAATTTCTGTGGGTTTAGAGCCAATAGTGGCATATGATTCAGAAGAAGATAAGATTTATGAAGATATAAAGGTAGACGAGGAGAAAGCTGTAGAGGAGTTGAGATCTGCTGCAGGAAAAGCCTTGGCCTTAGCTGTAAAAATAGGATATGTTTGTAAAGAGACAATCAGTTTTATATTGAGGAAAGCATCAGGAGAGGAAAAAAAATTAGAGCAGATTGTAAAAAAAGCTGTCGGGTGGAAAGATAAAGATAAAGGAAAGTCAGAGAAGGAGAGCAAAGAAGAGAAGAAACCAGAAGAGGAAACAGACAAGAAATTAAAAAAAGATAAAGAAAATACTCAACAAACTAAACAAGAAAATAAATCAGAACAGGAGGAAAAATAAATGGAATACACGTACGCTGCTCTATTACTTCATAAGTTAGGACAACCAGTAAGTGAAGAAAATTTGAAAAAAGTGATAGAAGCAACTGGAAAGCCAGTAGATGAAGCTAAAGTGAAAGTGTTAGTGGCTAGTTTAAGAGATGTGGATATAGCTAAAGAATTAGAAACTGCTACTTTGGCTGCTGCACCAACCACTGTAGCTGAAGAAGAAAAAGGAGAAAAGGAAGAGAAAGAAGAAGAAGAAAAACCTAGTGAGGCGGCAGAAGGCTTGTCAAGTTTATTTGGTTAAATTTTTATTTTATTTATAAAGACCAGCCTTCTCAAGTAGTTAGTTCTATCTCTAAATGTAAGATTTAAAAGAGTCTATTTTCTTGTATATTCAAGCCGCTGTCGCATAATGGTATTGCACCAGGCTTGAGAGCAGAAGAACCAAGGTTCTTCCGCACCATCTCCTTTGGTGGTGTCAGAACAAGCAACCTGGGCCCTTCGGGGCATCCCGGTTCGATTCCGGGCAGCGGCGTTTAAAAATCAGCTTCTGAAAATTTCTCTTAAACCTCTGAAGAAATATTTAATTTTATCAGAAAAACTTGGCTTTTCTGGTTCTATTTCTTGTAATAGAGGTTCTCTTTCTACTTTTATGATTGGCTTTTCCTTTAGCTTTGGAGCTTCTCTAGCCAGCTCCTCATTAGTTAATTTTATTGCTCTTTCGACCTCTGTTCTTGAATAACCCTGATTAATCAGAGCCCACTTTAAACTCTCTATAGTATAGCCCTTAGCAAGATTTTTCTTAAAATAATCCACAAGCTGTTCAATATAACTTTCCATCATATTTATCTCTATATACCTCCACTTTAGATAAAAAGAAACCAATATTTATAAATTTTCCTTGAATTTCTTCATGTAAATAATATAAGCTATTATTATCAATACTGCTACAATTATCACCCAGAACCATTTGCTTAATATATCTTTTATTTTTTCTTCCGCCTTTTTCACAATTTTTTCTTTCTCCTTGATTGGCTTTTCTTCTGGTAAAATCTCTTGTTGTATTGCCTGAATTGTTATATTTGCCTTGTTATTTTTTATGCCATTTAACTTGACACTTAAATCATAATAGGTATCATTTGTAACTTCAAATTTCTTTTCCTGTCCTATTGTTAAAGTAGCTTGTTGTGGCTCACTTGTTACATTTATTGTTGCTGTTGTTTCTGTCAAATCTACTACACCTACATAATGGATTTTATTATTAATTTTTATTCTTACTCTATATTTTATGGCAAACTCCTTTGTTAAAGGCTCTTTCTCATCTAAATTTTTGGAGCAGAGGCAAGAACAGTACCACTTATACTTGGCTCATTTCCATCAAAGTGTGGAATTCTAATCCATATTTGATTATTATTTGTATCAAGATAACAAGGATTTGTTGAGTTAAATTCAGAAACACTTCGAGTGCAATTTGATTGATTCATTAAAATTCCCCATTCAGATTGATGAGCAGAATAATGAGAATAATTTCCTGCTAAAGCTGCTGCATCAGTTCCATTTTCATCAGTATTCCAAATAAGAACATCTACATCATCTCCTGTAAAAAATAATGGAATACTCATATTAACATCCGCATTTTCATTTAATCCAGTTTGGCTTGTTGAACCTTGTGTGTAAGGAATTGAAACTAAAACATAATCATAAATTGTCGGACCCATAGAGCCAAACCTTAAAGCTGAGCTAAATGCACTTCCTGTTGATGAACCTCTTGATGTATTTGCAGCATTATCAAATGCTACATCAGGAGGTCCAGAAGCTAACATATCAACATTTACATAATGAATTTCAATATCTCCATAACCCATTCTAAAACTAATTTTTCCACCACCAATTATTGCAGATAAAGGACTAAAATTATCTCTTGTCTGAGCCTCGTTAGGGCCAAATGCTCCAATTCCACATCCATCAGGAGGATTTGGAACATCACAAGTTGAATTTGAAAGATAAAGTTCAATAAAAATATTCTGCCCTAAGTCAGCTTCTCTGGCTCTTGGCTCCCATACACTTAAAGTAATATTATTATTTTCATGAATTTCTTCAACATCAAAAGAAACTCTTTTAGGAGCATAAGCACCGCCATCCCCGCCTTGCGCTCCACTCATAGCAAAAACATTTATTTCTTTAACTCCTGTTTCATTTATTAAAGGAAGATAAAAACTTGCATCTCCAGAAGAAATATCAGTTGTAAAAGTGAATTCCATACAATCATAATCAGAATAATCAAGAGTTATTTCAAGATATATACTAATATTTGCTAAAGTTGAATTAGTTTCATTAACTAAATTAAATTGTTGTCTTGCTGTTGATATATTTATTGAATTCCAATTAGTAGCTCTTTTTAAAGTAATATTGCTATTTGCTGCCCCCCAATCTGTTGACATTAAAGGGTACATTGTAAAATTAAGTTCAGTAGATGAGCTGCTATAATTTAACGTTATATTTCTAAAACTTCCATAATAATTTGTTCCATTTCTTGCTGTTGCAAATAAAATATAAGTTGCTGATTCAGCTGGTCCTGGCAAAGTTATATTATACCAACCAGAAGTTAAATTATATTCATCAGTTTGGGCAGGATTTTTCCAAGCACTCATATTATAAGGCATTCCTACATCATTACTTAAATAAACCATATTTCCTGGCTCAAGTAAAAATGGAACAACTGTAAATTCATTCCAATCTAAAAAATCATCACCAGAAGAGTTTTGAATATATCCTGTCACTCTTATTAAACTCTCTGTACAATTAAATTGTTTATGAACTGTATGTGTCGTCACATTATAGCTTGATAAATTTGTAGTAGGATATTCTTGGCCAAATTCATAAGAAGCATTTGAAGAAAAATTATTCCAGTTAAAAACAACAGGCAAACTTTGATTAGGATAAATCATAACTGAATAATTTCTATCTCTTGGAACATAAATATTTGCTTCTGAAACATAACTCCCAAAATTTTCTGCAATAGGAAAACCTAATTTAGTATCTTTAATTTGATACATAAAGCTAATTCTGTCTCCACTCCTGTTAATTGCAGTAATATTAATTGTTCCTGCAGGCCTTAAATAAAAATTAATATCTGTTGTACCATTAAATTCTGCAAACGGAAAATGTGGGAGAGATTGCCCAATATAATCAGTAGCATTTGTTGTAGAATTTGTATGTGTTACAACTGGCTTATAAAAATAACTTGCATTTTGATGGACATTACTTATATTAAACCATCCTAATTCATTTGAAGTTGTTGAATTAGAACCAACAAGTGAAGGAGGACCTCCCCCCATAGTCCAAAAGGTAATATTAATAAGAGAATTATTCAAGGCAGTTCCATTAACATCTTTAACATACCCAAAAAAGTCCCAAGCAGAAACAAAATTTAAGCTAATTACAAAGATTTGTTGAGTTTTTAATGTTTCTCTATTCTTGGATGTTCGTGTCCTTCCTCCAATCTTTCTTTCAAATTTTCAATCTGCTTATTTTTTTCTTTTTCGTAAAGTTTTTTTCTTGTCCTAAATTTTTCTATTAGTTTGGAAGTATATTGTCCGCCGAGAAAGTGAGGAAGGATGACATAGTCTGTTCCTTGATTGTAAAATTTTAAAGCATGAGAAATCTGATGTGCAGTTAATATCACTATACTTTTTTCATTAGATTGTCTTATTTTATTAAGTATGAGAAGGTTGATTTCAGGATCGGGAATGGTAGAGATAACAAGTTTAGCTTTTTCTATCCTTAAGTCTTGTAAAAACTCTGTATCTTCTGCATCACCATATACACAATTTATTTTTTTAGATGCAAGTTTTTTTACTGTTTCTGGATTGAAATCGACAACAAGATAATTTCTTTTTAACTTAGATAAACTTTTAAGAATAGAAAATCCTATACGGTTATATCCAAAAAGGATAAAATCATATTTCTTCCTTTTCAATTCTCTTTCTTTTATTTTCTTTTTTTCAAATATGCTTAGTGATTTAGAAATTAGAGGAAAAATTTTATTTGAATAAATCATCATATAAGTGGAAAAGGCTATAGTAATAATTCCAGTTAAAGTGATAAGCGAAAGAATTTGTGAAGATATATGCCCTAAAGAAACTCCCAAAGCCACTAGAATAAAAGAAAACTCAGATATTTGCCCTAAAGAAACTCCGGTGAAAAAACCTGTTCTTTTTGAATAGCCTGCAAAACCTAAAGGAATAATTAAGACTAAAAACTTAAACAAAATAACAAAACCTGAAAAAATTAGTGCTGGTTTTATTATATTCTGGATTTCTGTTATGTTTATTTGTAAACCAAGCAAAATAAAGAATATTATAATAAAAAAATCTCTTAATGGGCGAACTTTTGAGGCCATTTCTATATGATAAGGAGAAACAGAAAGAGACATACCTGCAAGTAAGGCTCCAATTTCCATACTAAAACCAAGCTTAAAAAATAAGGAAGCCAGAAAAAAACACCAACCGATAGCAAAAAGAAAAAGAAGTTCTTGATTTCTTGCTACAAATTTAGTAATACTTGGCAGAATATAGATACTTGCAAAAATTAAACCTACAAAAGCGAGGACAGCATAAAAAACTGAGAAAGAAGAAATATTTAAGGTAAAGTCGGCAGAAAAATATGAGAGAAGCATCAGGATAAAAATAACAACAATATCTTGCAAGATAAGTATTCCAACAGATATTTTTCCATATAAACTATCTATATCCTGTTTATCTGAAAGAATTTTTGTGATTATAATTGTTGAAGAGAAAGTTAAAGCAAGAGCAATATAAACAGAAGCGATAAAAGAAAATCCAAGAAAAGAGGCAAGGAAAAAGCTAATAAGAGCAGTGAAAATAATTTGAATTATCCCTACAACTAAAGAGATAAAGCCCACTTCTTTTATTACTTTTGGATTTAGATGCAAGCCAACCATAAATAAAAGAAAAGCTACCCCAAACTGCGATAAAGTCAAAACAGTTTCATTTTCTGAGATAATTTTAAGGAAGAAGTTACTAACTAAAATACCTGTTAAAATGTAAGCTATGATTATTGGCTGTCTAAAAATTCTTGCAAGGAAAGAAATGACAAGAGCTACTAAAATTAGTAAGCTTAGTTGTATGAATATGTCTAACATTGCAATATAACCAAATTCTCAGGAATTTTCCTTTCTATCATTTTCCTCTTTATGGTCCTCCTCTTTTTTCTTTTTTATACCTCAGTTTATTTAAACTTTATTGGTTTATTTTTTCTATAATATTTTATAGCTTCTCTCATCTCAATTTTATTCTCTGAGTAGATTGTTAAAATATTCTCTCCTTTTTTGACCTTATCCCCTAAATGTTTATGAAGGTATAAACCAGCAAATTTATCTAAGGGACAACCAGCTATTCTCGCTAATTGATTAAGTTGTTTAATTTTAATTTCTTTAATCTTTCCTTTTTTATCGGCTTTAATGTTATGTTTATATTTTGCCTTCTGCTTTTTGATGTTATTAATTTTTCCTTCTTGAGCTTTCACTATTTCCTTGAATTTTTTATAAGCTTCTCCAGAATCCAAAATTTTCTCAGCTAATTGTTTCCCCTTTCCTTTCTTTGCTTTTCCTGCCAACTCAAGAAGTTTTCCAGATAATTCTAAGGCCCTTTCCTCAAGTTTATGGCAAGGATCCTCTCTCCTCAAAACTTTAATCACATCTGAAATTTCCAAAGCTGGGCCTATCCCACTACAAAGAGGTTCTTCTGTCTTCTGAAGAGAACATTCAAGTTTTATACCAAAATATCTCGCCAACTTCTTGAATTTTCTTTCTAGACTTTCTGCTTTTCTTTTTGTTACTTTTGCATTCTTTCCATAAGGAATATCAATTAGAACAATCTTTGCGTTAACAGCTAACTTTTTGGCCATGATACTGGACAGAAGTTGGGGTTCGGGATCGAGATTGAGAAGCCTCTCGACTTGTATTATCTTGTCGTCTGCCGGAGCAATGTTAAGAGACCCTCCCCATACTAGACAGGCGTGAGTCTTCTTCAGTATTTTTTTAATTTCTGGAATAGTAAAGTTAACTTTACATATAACTTCAAGAGCATCGGCTGTTCCTGAAGGGGTTGTTATAGCACGAGAAGAAGTTTTTGGCATTAACAAGCCAGCAGAGGAACAAATAGACACTATTATTGGAGTAGTTCTACCGGGAATTCCTCCTATGGAATGTTTATCTACTACTCTTCCTTCTAAGTTCAGTTTTTTTCCTGTATCTACTACCGCTTTTGTCATGGATTGTATTTCTTTCATAGACATACCACATTTATGGACACCAGAGATGAAATAAGCTATCTCAGACTCTGTTAGAATATTTTTAACTATATCATCAATGATTTGTTTTATCTCCTGGAAACTTAGTTTCCTACAATCTAGTTTTTTATGTATAAAGTTGAGGCTTTCTGGTTTTGTAGCTGGCTCTACATCCACCATACCTTTCTCCCTCAATTTTATGGTTTTTGCGATTTCGCTTGAGATTGCTATTTCACCTTCTTTCAAAAATCCGGTAGCTATATCAACAATAGCAGCAATTTTCTTTCCTTTTTTTTCAATATAAATTCTATCATCCACATGAATACCTGATTTTTCTGCAAAATTCTTGTGAAGAATAGCAACAGGCCTTCCTGCTAAGAGTTTTAGAAATTTAACTTTAAGCCTCATTTTCCTCTTTTTATTTTTTTCAAGACTAATAGCTTTTTATATCTTGCTACGATCCCTGAAAAAACAAAGCTGGAAATTTCTTTTTTCTATATGCATCTAAGAAGATTAGTAAATAAGAGAGAATCAGAGGACCAATTATCAACCCCAATATTCCAAACACTATTAAACCTCCTATCATTCCTATTAAAACAACTGCAGAAGAAATTTTAGTTTTTCTTGCAACAATATAGGGTCTTATCACATTATCTACCCATGAGACAAACAAACCCCCATACAGGGCAAGGCCCATTCCTAAAAACAAGTGTCCTGAGAATATTAAATATACAGAAGAGGGAAGCCAAACAACCCATGCCCCTAAAACAGGTATAATAGCTCCAAGGATAGCAAGAATAGTAAGAAGGATGGCGTTAGGCATTCTAAAAATGAAAAGCCCTATACCAGTCAAAATACCCTGTAAAATTCCGACGATAATAAAACCATAGATAACAGAACTTGTTATATTTTTAAACTTTTGTTTTAAGTCTTTTTCTAGAGACTTGGAGAAAGGAGAGAGGCTTTTGAAATAATTTATGAAAAGTTCCGCATCTCTCATTCCAAAAAAGAAAACAAAAAATACAACTACCGCTTTTAGCAGAAGGGAGGGTAAGTTAAGGAGGATAGAAGAAAAGCCTGAGAAGATTCTGCTAGCTATGCTTGAGAGGAAAGTGTTGAGAGCGACTGCAAAATCTCTCGAAAACTCTGTCTGTGCGAGGGAAGGGAATATTTCTCTTATAATTTCTAATAGATTTATGTTTTGCAGGTAAAGGTAGATATCAAAAATCTGCTTTACAGCTAATGGCAATAAAAACCACAAAGGAACAAAAATAAGAAAAAGTACAAACAAAATTATTATTAAGGCGGAGATATTTTTTTCCTTTACTCTTTTGTGAATTTTTTTATAGGCTGGATAAAAGATATAAGAAAGGATAAGACCTGTAATGATAGCTGTCAGTAGAGGTGAAAGAACAAGGATAGTCAGTACAGCAAGAACTCCTAAAGAAACAAATATAGATACTTTTTTAAACATCTTTTCTTCTATCATATTTTAAAGAGGAGGCGGAGATTTATAAACCTTATTAAAAATGGACTGCTTTATTAAAAAAATTTTTCAGGATAGGGTAGATGAGGCTGTACATAATCAATTTGTAAGATTTGGTAAAGGTAGTTATGAAGGAAGAGCTGTAATTAGTTTACGCAAAAATTCTAAAGTTAAGTTAAAGGGGAGTTTTGAGTTTGCTAATGATTTTGTCTTGCTCGTTTCCGAACTTGCAAATGTTAAATTTTCCGGCGTTATTTTGAGTAAGAAGCCTTTGAATTTGCAAGGAGAAAAAAACAAAGCTGGTTTGCATGTTTATGATGTTTCTGAAATTGAAAGTGAAAAGGTTAGAGAAATTTCTGATAAAGTTTATTTTATGTTGTTGGATGCTGAAACTTCCGAGCTCAAGTTAAAGATAAAAAAGAAGCTCCCAAAACCAGGCAAGTCGGGAGAGGGGAAAGTTAATGATAAATTCTGTCAGTTTGAAGCTGACTTGAAATTCTATGAGAAGATTAAACAGGCTTTTTTTTGGGATGTTCCTGGGGGCAAGAAAATAAGGGCAGAACACAGCTATAATATTACAGAGTTAATCATGCCAGAAGGAGAAATAAATTTTGAAAAAATCAGATTAAAAACTAAAAGAAAAGGCAAGATTATAAGGAAGTTAAAGGTTGATGGCAGAGAGATGAGAGAAGAGAAGGATTTTGAGGTTTAAAATGAAGAGTATTAGGGAATATTACAGATATAAAAGAAAAGGTTTGATAAGAAAATTAATAGGAAAATTAGAAAAACAAAAGAGAAAACCTTTATAAATCCTCTTTTTCTTTGTTTTTTTGAGTTAATAGGTGTATGGTGTGGTAAAATGAGCTTTAAGCTAAATTTAAAAAAATTAACTAGAATATGCCTAAACATAGTAAACCTCGAGCAGGTTCGTTACAGTTTTGGCCCAGGAAAAGGGCGAGAAAGTTTTTGCCTAGTGTAAACTGGAAAGCTATTTCTTCTGAAGAAAAAGGGTTTTTAGGTTTTATTGGCTATAAAGTGGGTATGACTTCTTGTGTTGTTAAAGATTCTACACTAAATTCCCTTACAAAAGATAAGAGAATAGTTATTCCTGTTACAGTTCTTGAGCTGCCTCCTATGAAAATTTTTTCTGTCCGCTTCTACAAAGACGGAAAAGTGAAAGAAGAGATTTTAGCTGAGAATTTAGATAGAGAATTGAAGAGAAAACTGAAGATGCCAAAAAAGGAAAAGAAAGTTAAAAGAATAGAGGAGATAAAGGATTATGATGACATCAGAATTATAGTTTATTCTCAGGTTAAAACTACAAGGATTAAAAAAACTCCTGACCTCATAGAGCTGGGTTTAGAAGGAAGTATAGAAGAGAAGCTTAAATTTATCAAGGATAAACTAGGAAAGGAAATTTTAGCAAGTGAAATTTTAAATGAAATTAGTTTAGTTGACGTGAGAGGGCTAACTAAAGGAAAGGGTACAGCAGGGCCAGTAAAAAGATTTGGCATTAAACTGAAACAGCATAAAGCTGAAAAAGGAAGGAGGCGTCCAGGAAGCATTGGTCCATGGCATCCAGCCAGAGTTTCCTTTCGTGTGCCAATGGCTGGTCAACTCGGAATGTTTACAAGAGTAAAGTATAATTCTAAAATCATAAAGTTAGGAAAAATATCTGAAGAAAACATAAATCCAAAAGGTGGATGGAAAAATTATGGTGAGATTAAGACTGAATATATAATCTTGCAAGGAAGTGTCCAAGGGCCAGCAAAAAGGCAGCTTCTCCTCACAAGGGTTTTAAGGCCTACTAAAAAACAAAGTAAAAAGGAGTATGAGTTTATTGGTTTAAGATGAAAGCTAAAATTTTAGACAAAGAAGGAAAAGCAAGAAAAGAGATAAAACTGCCTGTTTGCTTTTCTGGCAAGATCAGACCAGACATCGCGCAAAAAGTTTATGAGGCAAACAAAAAGATAAAATGGAAAACAGCTGCTGGAAGAGGAATTTCAAGAGTGCCGAGAAAAGTGTTTTGGAGAAGAGGAAGTCAGTTTTACTGGGCTGGGGCTACTTTAGCTAGTGTGAGGGGAGGAAGGAGAGCTCATCCCCCTAAACTGGAACATTTTCTGAAAAAAATAAAAGTCAATAAGAAAGAGTTTAGAGCAGCTTTAGTTTCGGCTCTCAGCGCAACAAGTAAGCCGGAATATTTAAAGAGAAGATATGAAACTCTGGTAGGAGAAATAAAGGAGCTGCCTTTGGTTATAGATGAAAAAATTCTAAAACTAAAAACAAAAGAGTTTTTCTCTTTACTTAAAAAGATTTTAAAAGAAAACTACAAGCTAGCTGAAAAAAAGAAAAAGATAAGAGCAGGAAAAGGGAAGATGAGGGGGAGAAAATATAAAAAAACAGCAGGCTTGCTTCTTGTTATAGGTAAGAATGAGAAGGCGAAGTTTAGTGGGATAGATATAAGAAAAATTTCTGAACTTAGTATAGCTGATTTATATCCTCTTGGTAGACTTGTTATATATACTGAACAGGCAATTCAAGATTTAAGTAAATTATTTGAGAAAAAAGAGAAGGAGGAAAAATGATAATTTTAGATATTGAAACAAGTGGGTTTAGTCCAATAAAGAACGGAATTGTTTCAATTGGAGCTATCTGTCTTAATGACCTTAAAAAAGAGTTTTATGAAGAATGTAGTTTAGATGAAGAAGACGAAATTATAAAAGAGGCAACAATAGTAAATGGCTTTAGTGAAGAGGAAATGAGAGACCAAAAAAAACAAACACAAAAAGAATTATTAGAGCATTTCTTTAAATGGATTGAAGAACAAGAAATTAGAATTTTGGCTGGACATAACATAGGATTTTTTGATTTGAATTTCCTAAAAATGAAAGCTGAAAAATATGGAATTAATATTAAAACAAGATACAGAAGTTTAGATTTGTGTTCTGTTGCACAAACAAGATATTTTCAGATTTATGGTAAATTTTTATTAGATGATTATAAAGAGAACGCTATGAACTTACCTTCAGTATTAGAATTCTGCGGATTAACAGATGAGAGAATACAACTCAAAGACGGAAAAGTTATTCAAGAGGGCAAACCTCATAACGCGTTAGAAGATACTAAACTAGAAGCAGAATGTTTTTCAAGGTTAATATACGGAAAGAGTTTATTTCCTAAATTCAAAGAATTTCCGATTCCAAAATATTTGTTAAAATGATAATAAGACCAATAGCAACTGAAAAAGCTGTTAAATTAATTGAGTTAGAGAATACTCTGCTTTTTGAGGTGGACAGGAGAAAAAACAAGACAAAAATAAAGAAAGAAATAGAGAAGCTGTTTAATGTTAAGGTGGAGAGAATAAGAACTCATACAAGAAAAAACAAAAAGCTTGCTTATATAAAACTGGACAAGAAAAATCCGGCTATAGACTTGGCTACTAAACTTGGAATGATGTAAAATGGGAAAAAGAATAATACAACAGAGACGAGGGAGAGGCTCTTCTACATATAGAGCTAGAAGAAAAGCTTTTAAGTATAGAGTCAAATATCCCTCTGGAAAGGGTAAAGGGAGAGTATTAAAGCTGATATACTCGGGAGGGCATACAGCTCCTCTTGCAAAGATTAAACTTAACAAAGAAATTTTCTTTAATCCAGCTACCCAGAATTTATTTGAAGGGCAGGAAATAGAAATAGGAGGAAAAGAAATAAAAGCAGGAAACATACTTAGTTTGAAAAAAATTCCTATAGGCGCAGAAATTTTCAATATAGAGAGAAGACCAGGAGACGGTGGAAAGTTAATACGAAGTGGAGGAAATAAAGCTATAGTAACTAAAAAAGCTGAGGGAAAAGTAGCTGTATTGTTGCCTTCAAAGAAGGAAATTTGGTTTGATGAAAAATGTAGAGCAAGTATAGGAGAAGCAGCAGGGGCTGGCAGATTAGAAAAGCCTCTTATCAAGGCTGGTAGGAAATTCTATCTTGCCAAAAGTAAGGGAAAATTATGGCCTAGAATCTCTGCTGTAAAAATGAATGTTTATGACCACCCTTTTGGGAGTGGGAGAGGAAAAAATATAAGTCATGGTAGAAAAGGAAAAACTCCAAAGAGAAACGCTCCTCCAGGAGCCAAAGTAGGAAGTTTAAAGCCGAAGAAAACAGGCAGGAGAAAGAAGTAAAAATGGCAACAGCAGTAAGAGTAGAAAGAAAAAAGCAGTTTACATTTAGAGGGAAAACTCTTGATGAACTAAAACCTCTGGACATCAGAGAATTCGCGAGATATCTAAAGTCGAGAGAGAGGAGAACAATAATGAGGAATTTTGATGTTGTTGAAAGATTCTTGAAAAAATGCAAGAAAAAAGAGAAAATTAGGACACACAATAGGGACTTAGTAATAGTCCCTCAAATGATTGGCTTGACCATTTATGTTTATAATGGAAAAGAATTTACTCCTATTAAAATTACAGCTGAAATGTTGGGTCATAGATTAGGAGAGTTTGCAGTTACTAGAAGACAGGTCAAACATGGAGCTCCGGGTATAGGGGCTACGAGAAGTTCAGCTGCCTTATCAGTTAAGTAAAATGAAAGAAGAAAAACCTAAACAAAAAATAGAAGAGAAAATGAAAGAAGAAACAAAAAAAGGAAAAGTAGAAGAGAAAATGATAGAGGGAACTGCAGAGAAAAAAGAAAAATCAGAAAAAAAGGAAAAGAAAACAGAAGGGAAAGGCAAGAAGGAAAAACCAGAAATAAAAAAGAAAACACGAGCCATAGTAAGAGGAAAAGACCTTCATATATCAACTAAACATTCTGTTGCAATCTGCAGGCTTGTTAGGGGAAAGAAAATGGAAAAAGCAGTAGCTGAACTAGAAAAAGTTTTGAAGAAAGAAAAGCCGATTAAGATGAAAGGAGAGATACCCCATAGAAAAGGAAAAGGAAGAGAAAGAGGAAGATATCCTATTAAAGCTTGTAAAGTTTTCATCAAGCTGCTGAAAAGTTTAGCTGCAAATTCTTCTGTAAATGGTTTAGAGGAGCCTTATATTTTCGTGGCAAAAGCTGACCAAGCTTCAAGGCCTTATAGAAGATTCGGTTCAAAGAGATTTAAAAGAACCCATATCTTATTAATAGCCAAAGATAAGAAAACTGGAAAGAAAGAAATTGAGGAGGGAAAGAAGGCAAAATAAAATGGAGGAGAGAAAATTTGTCCAATTAAAGAAAGATGAGTTTGGAGTAAAGGAGTTCATAAAAAAAGAATTGGGTAAAGGTAAAATGTCCTCTATAAAAATAGAGTATACTCCTTTAGGAGAGAAAATTACTATCACAACTAATAAACCAGGTTATGTCATAGGAAGAAAAGGAGAAAGGGTAATCGAATTGACAGAGGTGTTAAGGAAAAAATTTAGTCTTGAAAACCCTCACATAGAGATGAAAGAAATAGAAAAACCAGAGTATGATGCCCAATATGTGGCAGATGAGTTAGCCACTGCTTTAGAGAGATTTGGCAGCTCCAGATTTAAGGTCATATCTTATAGAATGTTAGAGAGAGTTGTAAAAGCAGGGGCTTTAGGAGTAGAAATTAGGTTAAGTGGAAAGTTGCCGAGTGAGAGAGCAAGAAGTTGGAGATTTGCTTATGGTTATCTGAAAAAAGTAGGGGATACAGCTAAAATAGTAAATAGAGCAGAAGCAGAAGCAGAGACAGTATCTGGAACAATTGGAATTAAAGTGTCTATCCTGCCACCTGATGTAAAGATTCATGATCAAATTAATCTAACTCCAGAATTATTTAGTAAGTTGGGAGAAAAAAAAGTAGGAGAGGAAAAGAAGGCTAAGAAAGAAGTAAAAAAGAAAAAAGAGGGGGAAAAATAAAATGGGAATAAAAATGAAGGATATTAAAAACCTAAGTGAGAAGGAAAAAGAAGAGAAAATTAAAGACTTAAAGTTAGAGTTGATGAAAAGTAAGACTGGAAGGGAGAGTAAATTAAAAACCAAAGAAATTAAAAAAGCCATAGCCAGATTATTGATGCTCAAACAAAAAACATAAAAATGGATATATGTCCAAAATGTGGCCTTCCAAAACAGGCATGTATTTGTGAAGAAATCGCAAAAAGTGAACAGAGAATAAGTATAAAAGTAGAGAAGAGAAGATTTGGAAAGATGATAACAGTGATTTTAGGTTTAGGGAAAGAAGTTAACCTGAGGGAAACAGCCAAAAAGCTAAAAAATGAGTTGGCTTGCGGGGGGACTGTAAAAAAGAATAGCATAGAATTGCAAGGGGATCATAGAAAAAGAATAAAGGAAGTATTAGTAAAGCTTGGATTTAAAGAAGAACAAATATCTGAATAAGTTTGGAAGAAAAATAAAATGGTAAAAGAAAAGAAAAACGAAGAGAAAGTTGTAAAAACGAAAACAGAGAGAAGTAAAGATGGGGATAGTTGTGATGATGTTACCTGCCCTATTCACGGCAGATTGGAAGTGAGAGGGAGAACTTTTAAAGGTTACATAATCAGGAAATTTCCGAGGAGAATAGTGATAGAGTTTGAAAGAATAATTAGAATTAGAAAATATGAGAGATATGCCAAGAAAAAAACAAGACTACATGCAAGACTTCCTGCTTGTATGAAGGAGAAAGTTAAGGTGGGAGATTATGTCTTAATAGGAGAGTGTAGACCTTTAAGCAAATTAATCCACCATGTTTTATTAAGGAAAGTTAAGGAGGCGGGAGGAAGATGAAAAAGAAATTAGAACAATTAGCTGGATGTTTGATAGTTGAAAACAGAAAAGTTTTGTTAGTTAGAGAAGCAAAAGATTGGTATTGGAAAATACCTTCTGGGAAAGTTGAAGTGGGTGAGAGCTTAGAGGAAACTGCAGTAAGAGAAACTAGAGAAGAGACAGGAGTAGATGTAGAAATTGAAGGAGGTTTTAATACTTATAATTTTGAGTTTAAAGAAAGGAAGTTTAGACTTCATGTTTATAAAGCGAGAATAATAAGAGGAACCCCACAAATACCAGAAGAAGACAATATAGCTGGTGTTGGATGGTTTCCAATTGAAGCTCTTAAACAAAATAAAATTCCTTCAAATAAATTAATTTATCAGGATTTAAAATGAAAGCAATATCGGCAAGAACAACTAGAGCTCTTAACATAGGAAGTAAGGTGATAGCAGCAGATAATTCTGGAGCAAGGATAGTAAAAATTGTAGCCGTTAAAAAAGCTGGAAGCAGGAAAAGAAGACAGGTCTCTGCTAAGATAGCTGACTGGGTTAAAGTTTCAGTCAGATCAGGAAAGCCGGATATGAAAGGGCAGGTTTTTGACGCTGTTGTTGTTAGAGTTAAAAAACCATATAGAAGATTAACAGGAGAGAGGATAGCTTTTACAGATAACGCTGTTGTTCTGCTGAAAGATGAAAAAGGAAATCCAAAAGGCACACAAATTAAAGGTCCTATTGCTCGAGAAGTAGGAGAAAGATGGAGGGAAGTTGCTAGAATAGCCAATATTGTAGTTTAATGTTGAAATGAAGAAAAAATTTAGCAAGAAATGGAAAGCAAGTAAGCAGAGAAGAAAACAAAGGAAGTATAGAGCTAATGCTCCCTTACATTTAAGGCATAAACTCCTCTCATCTACTTTGAGTAAAGAGCTAAGGAAGAAGTATGGAAGAAGAAGTTTTCCTTTGAGGAAAGGTGATGTAGTTAAAGTAATGAGAGGTAAATTCAGGAAAAAGACGGGAAAAATAAGCGCGGTAGATCTAAAAAAGCTGCGGGTGAGTATAGAAAATCTGCAGATACAGAAAAAAGACGGAACAAAGGTTAATGTTTATTTCAAACCCTCAAATCTACAGATTCAGGAGTTGAATTTAGAAGATAAAGAAAGGGAGAAGGTTCTGAAAAGAAAAAATGAACTTAAAAAGAAAGAAGAAGAGAAGGAAAAGAAGGTAAAGAAAAATGCATCTTAAAAGAAGTAAAAAACCAAAAACATGGCCTCTTGCCAAGAAAGGAACAAAATACTTAGTTAGGCCTTCTCATAGTTTAAAGAAGGCAATTCCATTATTAATAGTCCTAAAAGATATAATAAAAATAGCCAAGAATAAAAAAGAAGTTAAAAAAATTTTGAATTTTGGAAAGATAAAGGTTAATGGCAAGACTGTAAGAGAGGAAAAATATCCTCTAATTTTGTTTGATAATCTATCTTTAGACAATAAAAATTTTAAGTTAGTTTTGAAAAATAAAAAGTTTGATATTGTTGAAATTAAAGAGGAAGACGCTAATAAAAAAATAAGTAAGATAGTAGGTAAGAAAATCTTGAAGAGAGGAAAAATACAAATAAATTTGGCTGATGGCAGAAATTACCTTATAGGGAAAGAGAAAGTAAAGGTTGGAGACTCTGTTGTGATTGACTTGAAACAGAATAAAATTATGGAAATTTTACCTTTCAAAGAAAAATGTAGAATTTTGTTTATAGCTGGAAAACATATTGGAGAGGAGGGAATTATAGAAGAGATAGATGAAAAAAGCAAAATCATAACTTTAAAAGTAGGGGAAGAAAAATTAAATTCCAGACTGAGAAGCTTAATGGTTATAAAATGAGTCAAGAAACAGAAGAGATAAAGGAGATTGGAGATGAAAGAAAAATGAAAGAAAATAAAATGAGAGAGATAAGAATAGAAAAAGTTGTCTTAAGTATTGGAGGAAGCGGAGAAGAATTAGAAAAGGGTGTAAAATTATTAGAGAGACTAACTGGAAGAAAGACTGTAAGAAGAAAGTCGAGAAAAAGAATTCCTTCTTTAGGGGTAAGACCTGGCCTAGAAATTGGCTGCCTGGTCACTTTAAGAGGGAAAGAGGCAGAGGAAATTTTAGGCAAGCTGCTTGCAACTGTAGATAATAGACTTAAAGAAAAACAGATTTCAGATAACTCATTTTCTTTTGGGATTAAAGAATATATAGAAATTCCCGGTATTCAGTATCAAAGAGATATTGGGATTAGAGGATTTGATGTAAGTGTTATTTTTTCAAGAGCAGGGAAAAGAGTTGCAGAGAAAAAAATAAAAAGGGGCAATTTACCAAGAAAGCAAAAGGTAAGTAAAGAGGAAATAATTCACTACATGAAAGATAAATTTGATATGGAGGTAATTTAAATATGACAGTAAGTGATTGGAGAAAAGTATTGAAACAGTTGAAAAATAAGCCGGCCAAACTAAAAAAATTTTTAAAACATAACAAACCGAAAGAGAGGAAGATAGGTGTAGTGAGCAAGAAGTGTGAGAGATGCGGAAGATTTGGAGCTCATATTTCCTCTTATGGTTTGAATTTATGTAGACATTGTTTCAGAGAGATAGCTGAAAAAATAGGATTTAAAAAATATTCATGAGGTTAAAATGAGTCAAGATATAGTTGCTGATGCGATAAACCAGATAATGAATATAAAGAGAGCTGGAAAGTCTGAGTTGGAAATAGAAAGATATTCAAAATTTTTAATTGAAGTTTTAGATGTAGCTAAGAAGCATGGTTATCTTGATTACAAACTGGATGAGAAAAACAAGAAGCTGAGGATTAAAATTATCAAATTGAATCGGTGTCAGGCAATAAAGCCAAGATTTAATGTATCTGTTTCTGAGTTAGAGAAATATGTAAGAAGATTTCTACCAGCTAGAGAATTCGGTATTGTAATTATTTCTACTTCTGCTGGCCTACTCGCTCAGGAAGAAGCGTATGAAAAAAACATAGGGGGAAGTTTGATAGCCTATTTTTATTAGGGAAAATGGTAAAACAAAAAATTAGGGAAATAATTGAAATGCCTCAGGATATTAAAATAGAAATAGAAGGGAACATCGTGAAGATGAGTAAGGGGGATGATGAAGTAAAAAGGAAATTAGATTATGCAGTGAGAAAAGAAGATAATAAGTTAATTATAGGGATAGAAAAAGGAAGCAAAAAAGATAGGAAGATGGCAAGGACAATTGCCGCTCATATAAGAAACATGATTTCTGGGCTTGAGGAGAAATATGTATATAAACTTCAAATATGTTCGGTGCATTTTCCTATGTCTGTAAGTGTTTCTGAAAAATCTCTTGTGATTAAGAACTTTTTAGGAGAGACAAAGGAAAGAAAAGCTAAGATTTTACCTGGAGTTGATGTGAAAATAGAAGGAGATATTATAATAGTTAAGAGTTCTGACAAGGAAAAAGCAGGACAGACTGCCGCTAATATTGAAAGAGCAACTAAGATAAAAAAGAGAGATAGAAGAATTTTCCAAGATGGAATCTACATAATAGAAAAGGAAAAAGGGCGGAGGAGAAGAGTAAAATGAGATTAAAATTTTTGAGAAGGGGAACAAGAAGGTATATTAAATTAGGAAGAAGCAGAAAGAAGAAGCAAAAATGGAGAAAACCTAAGGGAAGAGATAATAAGATGAGAGAAAGAAAGAAGGGAAGGGCAAAGAGTGTAGAGATTGGTTATAAAAAAAGAAAGGAAAGAGATAAAAAAGAGTGGAGAGTGGAAAATTTGGAGCAGGCGGAGAGAGTTGAGAAAGGAATGTTGATCATTATAGGAAGAGTTGGAAAGAAGAAGAAGGAAGAGTTGATTAAAAAAATTGAGGAAAGGGGAGGAAAAATATTAAACAAACCTAAACAAAGAAAGAAAAAATGAACTTAAAAAGAAAGAAAAAATTAATTGCGAGGGTATTGAAAGTAGGAGTCGGTAGAATTATTTTAGATAGAGATATGCAAGATGAAATTAAAGAAGCAATTACGAGACAAGATATTAAAGAGCTTAAGAAGGAGAAAATAATTAGAATCAGGGAGAAAAAGGGAAAAAGAAAGAAAAAAAGAAGGAAGACAAAAAGAGGACAGGGAAGTATAAAGAAAAAAGTAAAAAGAAGAAAGCAGGACTATGTGAAGTTGACGAGAAAGTTGAGAGTTTATCTTAAAAATTTGAAAGTGAAAGGAAAAATAACAACAGAAAAATATTTGAAACTGAGAAAAAGAACAAGGGCCAGAGATTTTTCAGACCTTGCGCATTTAAGGGAGGCTATTGAAAAATGAGACCAAGAAAGAGAAGAAGAGAAGGAAAAACAGATTATAAGGCGAGAATAGCCTTACTTAGGAGTGGGAAAGCAAGAGTTGTATTTAGGAAAACAAATAGATATGTTATAGGACAGTATGTAAAAAGTACAGAGGGGAGAGATAAAGTAATTATTGGATTAAATTCCAAAGAGCTTTTAAAATATGGGTGGCCTGAAAATTTAAAGGGAAGTTTAAAGAGTTTGTCTGCCTGTTATCTTACTGGCTTTTTATTGGGGAAAAAAATTTTAGACAAAGAAGAAAAAGTCGAGGCTATATTTGATATTGGTTTGTTGAGAGGTATCAAGAAATCAAGAGAATATGCTTTTTTGAAAGGAGTTATTGATGCAGAAGTAAAAATAGGGGGAAAGAAAGAAATATTTCCTGATGAAGAAAGATTGAAAGGAGAACATTTAAAGAAAAATTTAAGAGAAATTTTCAATAAAATTAAAGAGAACATAGAGAAAAAATTTATATGAAATGGCAAAAAAAGCTGAAGAAAAAGAACCAGAACAGGACATAAAAGAACCAGTAGAAGAGGAAAAGCCGAAGGTTGAGGTAAGTAGGGAAGAAGAGGAAGCAAAGGAGAAGCTGAAATCATGGAAGCCAAAAACTAAAATCGGAAAGCTAGTCAAAGAAGGCAAGATTAAAAATATAGATGAGATTATAGATAAACATAGAATTTTAGAGGCTGAAATAATTGATTCGCTTGTCAAGCTGAAGTCAGAACTTTTAAATATAGGTCAGAGCAAAGGGAAGTTTGGCGGGGGAAAAAGGAGAATATGGAGACAGACTCAAAAAAAGACAGCTGAAGGTAATGTTCCTACTTTTGCTTGCATGGCTGTTGTTGGTGATGAAGCTGGACATGTTGGTATAGGTTTAGGAAAAGCAAAAGAGACTTTACCTGCAAAAGAAAAGGCGTTAAGGAAAGCTAAACTCAACATTATAAAGGTGAACAGAGGATGCGGAAGCTTTGATTGTTCCTGTAATGAGCTCCATTCTGTACCTCTTAAGGTAGAAGGAAAATCTGGAAGTTCAAGAATAATATTAATGCCTGCTCCTCAAGGTACTGGCTTAGTAATAGGAGATGAATGTAAAAAGATTCTAAGATTAACTGGAATAAAAGATGTCTACAGTAAGACTTTTGGCCAGACAAGAACTACAATAAATTTAGCCAAAGCTTGCATAGATGCCCTGAAAAAGACCAACAAAATTGAAAGATAAAAGGAAAAATGATAGCTATAATAAGGATAAGTGGAATGGTTGATGTTCCTAAAGATGTAGAGGAAACTTTAAACCGTCTTAGACTCAGAAGAAAGTATGCTTGTGTTGTTGCGAGGGAAAAGCCTGAATTAAAAGGGATTTTAAAAAAAATCAGAAACTATGTGGCTTACGGTAAACTCGACAAGAAAACCTTTGTAGAGTTGATAGAGAAGAGAGGGCAACCTTTAGATAAAGATAAGAAAAAAGTAGATGCCGAGGGTATTGTTAAAGAGTTTATAGAGGGAAAGACAGAGAAAAAACTGAGTGAATTAGGAGTTAAGCCTTTTTTCAGATTGCATCCTCCGAGAGGGGGCATTAACAGCAAGAAACATTATCCAAAAGGCGTGTTAGGAAATAATAAAGAAAAGACAAACGAGCTTATTAGGAGGATGTTATAAAAAATGAAACTAAAAAAAGGAAGGAGAAGCAGAAAGTTGAGGGGAAGCAGATATCATGGAAAGTCAGCTAAGAAACATAAGGGAAAGGGTACGAGTGGTGGAAAAGGGATGAGTGGAAGCGGAAAAAGAGCAGATCAGAAAAAAACCTATGTATTAAGGTATAGGTGGCCTTATTTTGGAAAAAAAGCAAGAATAAAGGAAAAAAAGCAAAGGAAAAAGAAGGGAAGTAAGCAGATTAATATAGGAGATATTCAAAAAAAATATAAACCGGGAGAGATTGATCTATCTGAATATAAAGTTTTGGGAGAGGGTGAAATTAAAGACTGCTTTATTATCAAGGCAAGAGGATTTTCAAAACAAGCAAGAGAGAAGATAGAAAAAGCTGGCGGGAAGATTATAGTTTTAAAAGTTAGAAAAAGGGGAGAAGAAGAAAAGAAGAGCGAGAAAAAGAAAGATATTAAGGAAAAGAAAACTGAAGAAATTAAAGAGGTTGAAGAAAAAGAGGATATGAGAGAAGATCTAGAAAAAGAGAAAAAATTATTGGAAAAGAAAAAAACTGAATAAAAATGGTGGAGTTCAGAAATATACTTAGAAACCTGCCTGAAGTTAAAGGCCCTGTAGAGAAAAGGCTTGGCTTTAATGTTAAACTAAAATGGACTTTAATTGTGTTGGTTGCTTTTTTTGTTCTTGCTAATATTCCTTTATATGGTTTAGCTGCCAATGCCCTTTCAAGATTTGAATATCTTGCTATTATACTTGGAACAGAGTTTGGCAGTATTATATCTTTAGGGATTGGTCCAATCGTTATGGCATCTATTATACTTCAGCTTCTTGTTGGAAGTAAGATTTTAGATATAGATACCTCAACAGAGGAGGGAAAGAAGTATTTTCAAGGTTTACAGAAGCTTATGGTTTTTTCCTTTATTATATTCGAGGCTCTTGTTTATGTTTTAATGAGAGGTCTTGAAGCAATGCCTGGTTTTGCTCCTCTCGTAGTTTTCCAGTTATGCTTGGGCGGGTTAGCTATAGTTTTCATGGACGAAGTAACAAGTAAGTGGGGTTTTGGTTCTGGTGTAAGCTTATTTATTCTGGCCGGAGTTGGCTGGCGTTTATTTACTGGAATGTTTCAGTTTATAAGTTTAGAGGGAGGAAACTGCTTGCTTGATTTTTACGGAACTGCCTGCGCTGGTAAAGTGCTTGTTTTAATGCAGAGTCTTATAAAACAAGATCCAACAGGAGCTTTCTCTGCTTTCTCGGTACTTGCTGTTACTGTTTTTATTTTTCTTGTTGTGGTATGGGCTCAGTCTTTGAAAGTAGAAGTCCCGTTAAGTTTTGATAGGTTAAGAGGATATAGTATGAGATGGCCTCTTGCTTTTTTCTATGCTTCTGTGATTCCTGTTATTTTAACTGCTGCGCTTGCTGCTAACTTGCAGTTGTTTGCTGGTTTAGTTGAAAATTGGATTGGAAGAGCGACTTTTTTAGGAACTTTCTCACAGGGAACACCAGTAGCTGGACTTGCTTTTTGGATCTCCCCTGTTAATCTTCTGGAGGCTGTAATTACAGGAAGTCTTAGGACAGTTTTTATTTTTAAGGCTATAACTCATATTTTATTTTATGTTATTTTTTCTACTATCTTTGCTGTTTTTTGGGTAAAAACTAGTGGAATGGATGCTCAAAGTCAGGCTCAGAATCTTATGTCTTCTGGTTTACAAATCCCAGGGTTTAGAAAAGATGAACGAGTTTTGGAATCTGTGTTGGGAAGGTATATTATGCCTCTCACTGTAATGGGAGGAGCTGCTATTGGCTTACTTGCTGCTTCTGCTAATTTACTTGGAGCTTTAACTTCAGGGACAGCTATACTTCTAGCTGTAATGATTACCTATCAGCTTTATAACAGTATAGTTCAACAACATGCAGTAGATATGCATCCTGTACTGAAAAAAGTGGTGGGTTAAATTTAAAAGAGGAAACAGCTAAATAAAAATAAAGGAAAAAGTAAGAAAGGAAAAATGAAAGGATTTAGTTTATTGTTTGTGTTAATGGCAGCTAGTATACTGATAGCTAGTTTATGGAATGCTCTTCCCGTTATTAGAGAGACAGTCCATTTGATTCTTGATCCAACAGCTGGAAGCTTACTTGAATGGAACATAACTTTAGGAATGATTTTGCTTGTTGTTGCTATAACTCTTGTAATGACCTTGTTTCAGAAGTATGGGACTGACCAAGAAGCTTTAAGGCAGATGAAGCAGGAACAGAAAGAAGCAAGAGAGGAAATGAAAAAATACAAAGATGATCCCAAAAAACTTCTTGAGTTTAATAAAAAGCAGATGGAGGATATGCCAAGAATGATGGAAATAACCATGAGGCCCCTCGTCTTCAGCTTTATTCCTCTTATCTTGCTTTTCAGATGGTTCCATGATTATTTTTCTATGCCTTCTTTAGAGGGATTTAAGTTTTTAGGCTTATTGTCTTGGTTATGGTTTTATCTTATCTTTTCAATAATTTTCAGCAGCATATTTAGAAAAGTTTTAAAAGTAGCTTAAATAAAAAGGAAAAGGAAAAATGGCAAGGGAAGATTATCTTATCAGATTAAGTTTGCTTGAACAGGAATCTAATAAGATAGAGGAGCAGATTGGCTTGATTAATCAACAGATAGCTGAACTTGAAGTTTTGAAATTAAGTTTGGAAAAACTAGATAAAACTAAAGAAAAAGAGATTCTTGCTCCTTTTGGTAAGGGTATATTTTTCAAAGCAGAAATAAAAGAAAAAGAATTATTTGTAAATATCGGAGCCAATGTAGTGGTAAAAAAGAAACCAAAAGAGACTACTGAAATAGTTCAGAGACAGATAAAGCAGTTAGAAGAGTTGAAAAAGAGTTTGATGAAAAATATAGAAGATATAAGGATACAGCTTGAGAGTTTGGTAGTAGAAGCGGGGAGAGAAAAAAGGAGTTAAAATTCCCTGGCTTTTTTTATAAATTTATCCAAGGTTAGTATTCCAAATTCAGAAACTATAGCCTTAATAAACTTTTTTGGAACTTTTTCAAAAGCAAGATTCTTTACTTTGACATACTTAGGAGCTCTTTTCCATACTTCTTTGAAATTTCTTTCTTCTAATTTAACCTCTTTAGTGTATTTCCAAGAATCTGCGAGAATATAAACTGGAATCTTTTCATGATAAGCTATTTCAGAAAACATCCCTGAACCAATTTTATTTATTACACCCTCTTTAAGTATGGCATCTGCTCCGAGGAATACAATATCTACAGATTTTGTACCTTGACTCTTTGTTAAAACTACTCTTGCAGCAGCGTCAACAAAAGTTGTAACTTTTATGCCAGCTTTTCTTAACTCTCTGGCTGTTTTTCTTCCCTGGTAGAGGGGGCGAGTTTCTGTATTGTAGACTTCAAATTTTTTGCCCTTTTTCTTAGCATATATTAAAGCATTAACAACATTGGTAGAATGGCAGTGTGTAAATATAACTGAATTTGGTTTGATTAGTTTTAGTGCGAATTTGTTAATTTTTTCCTGAGCTTTGTCAAAATGTTGAAGAGTTTTCTTTTTTCCGAGTTTCTCAAATCTTTTTAAAGTATTGACAAGAAGAGGTTCTGTTGGTCTGGCTTTGATTAGCTTGTTTTTAGTTGATTTTGTAGAGCTTAAAGAGTAGGCATGAAGAGCAGCTTTTGCGACGTTTCTTGCTCCCTGTATTTTTATATCTTTAATATCCTGAATTATCTTATTTATTCTTAAATCTTTTTTCATACTAATGAGAAAAAAGGAGAATATAAAAAACTTGCTAAGATTTAAATATCATCTTTTCTTTTTTTGTTTATGTTAGAAATGCTTTTGAGTCCAAAAAGAGGAGGGAAAGAGCCGTGGATGATGTTTTTTATAGGAGTAGTTTATGCTTCTCTTTCACTTCTTCTGGTTAATTGGATTTTTTCCTCTGATGCTGTTCTTGCCAAGTACTCTGGGGTACTTGTGGTGACTTTTACTGTTATGTTTTCTCTTCCATTCATGTATTATCTTATTAAAGATGAGGAAGAAAAAGATATAGAGTATGAAGGAATGATCAGAATTTTAAAAGAACACAGCAAAGCTATAATGGCTTTGATGTGGCTTTTTTTTGGTTTTATTGTGGCTTTTTCATTTTGGTATATCCTCCTGGCTTCCAGTCAGAGTTTCAGAGCGCAGATTGAAACATACTGTCTGATTAATAGACCCTCTAACTTTGAAGAGTGTGTAAGCCAATATGGGGTTGAATCAGCAGCAAAACCAACTGGTTTTCTAACTGCTAAAGAAAGAATATTCATGATTTTTACAAATAATATTTATGTGCTTATATTCACACTTGTATTCTCACTAATTTTTGGGGCTGGGGCTATATTCGTATTAGCTTGGAATGCCAGTGTTATAGCTGCTGCTGTAGGGATTTTTTCTAAATCCAATATAGCAAGCTTGCCTTTAGGCATAATGAGATATATGATACATGGTTTTCCTGAAATAGCAGCTTATTTTATAGGCGCTTTAGCAGGAGGCATAGTCTCTGTTGCTATAATAAAACATGATACAAAAAGTGAAAAATTCTGGGGTATCTTACAAGATTCTTTAAACTTAATAATAATAGCAGTGATAATTCTGTTCCTTGCTGCTTTGATAGAGGTTTTTATTACTCCTATGTTGTTTTGACTCTCAGAGGTTCTGTTAACTTAAAAATGATAGATTGAAAATCAAGCAATTTTACAATGATTAATGAATAAAGGGAGTTTTCTTCCCCACTTGTTTAGCATTACCACCTCAAGATAAATTTAAATAATACTTTTTTTTACTGATTTTAGGAGGTTTTTGAAATGGCAAGTTTTGTTTGTATGGATTGTGGATATAGATTTGAATCTGAAGAAGGGAAAAGATGTCCCTATTGCGCCAGTGAAAGTGTAGAAAAAGAGAAGCCAGCTGAAGAGCTGGTTGAGGATGTAAAAATCAAATAAATTTTTAAAGAGAATAATGGAAGAAGAAATAGAAAAAGAGATAGAAGAAAGAAAAAAGAGGATAATTAATCTTTTTTTAAATAAAAAATCCTTGCTCATTATTGCTGGTTTAGTGGTCCTTCTTATTATGAGCTGGCATGTCAGAACAGTTAATGTCCCCAACCTTAAAGATATTACAACCGGGGATTACACTTTAGGACCAGATTTAGACCCTTTTTTATTTTTGAGATATGCAAAATATATTGTTGAAAATGGAAGTTTGATGTCCCATGATACTATGAGGTATGTTCCTCTGGGATATAATACAGCAAAGGAAACAAGATTATTGCCTTATATGATTGCTTATTTTCATTACTTCCTAAACATTTTTAAAAAAACATCTGTAAATTATTCTGCTGTTATTTTTCCTGCTTTTATGTTTTTATTAACTGCAATGGCTTTTTTTCTGTTTATAGGTAAAGTGTTTGAAAAGAGCAGATACAAAAACTGGATAGCTTTGCTTTCCACATTGCTCTTAATAATTTCCCCTTCATTAGTATCGAGGACAGTTGCAGGAATACCTGAAAAAGAATCTGTTGGATTTTTGTTTATGTTTCTTGCTTTTTATTTTTTTATATGGTCTTGGCAAGAAAAAAATAAAAAAGCCCTTCTCCTTGCTCTTTTAGCTGGCATTTCTACCGCTTTAATGGGTTTGATTTGGGGAGGCTGGATTTATATTTTTACTACAGTTGCTATTTTTTCTTTTATAGCTTTTATATGCAACAAATTTGATAGAACAAAATTCTTTTCTTATTCAATATGGCTTTTTTCTTCTTTTATTATTGTGCTTTTATTTTCAGAAAGATACTCTTTATCTTCATTAGTACAATCTTCTTCAACAGGTTTAAGTGCTGTTGTTTTTTCTTTTTTATTAGTTGATTTTTTTATTTTTAATACAAAAATAAAAAACTTTAAGCTTGTTAGAGATTTGAGAGAAAAAGTTCCTGAGAGAATTTTATCTATTTTATTTACCCTTGTAATTGGTTTTGCTGTTTTTTCTTTTTCATTTGGAATGAATTTTTTTCCAGACTTTATAAAAGAAATATACTTACATTTAAAACAGCCATATTACGACAGGCTTTCATTTACAGTAGCAGAGAATAGACAACCTTACTTTAGTGACTGGAAGGGAAGTTTTGGTCCGGCAATAAAAGGTTTCCCTTTGTTTTTCTGGCTTTTTTTTCTTGGCTCTATTTTCTTGTTTTATGATGCTGTTAAAAATGCAGATAAAAAAAGAAGATTAATTTTTACTTTAATCTTCACTATCTTCTTATTTGCTTTAATTTTTAGCAGGTATTCTTCAAAAAGCACATTAAATGGAGAAAATTTTGTTAGTAGATTTTTATATTTAGGAAGTTTTTTTCTATTACTAATTTCTGGAATCTATATCTACTATTTTTATTATAAACAAAAAGAACTTGTAAGATTAGAAAATTTGAATTTTCCATACTTGTTTATTTTAAGTTTTTTTCTGGTCAGTATAATTGGGGCAAGAAGTGCCATAAGATTGATTATGGTTTTGTCTGTTCCTTCTTGTGCAATTATAAGTTATTTTGGCATAACTTTGATTAAAAAAATTAAAAATGCGAAGAAAGATTACAAAGGGATTTTAACTTTAATTTCAGTAATTGTGTGGGGTGTGATTTTATTCACCGCATATTATAATTATGAAGCTACAAAAACAAGTGCTTTAGGAATGGTTCCTTCTTCTTATACACAGCAATGGCAGGAAGCGATGTCTTGGGTAAGAGAAAACACTCAGCCAACTATAATTGAAAATGAGGAGTTTGAAGGGGGGACAGTTTTCGCCCATTGGTGGGATTATGGTTATTGGGTACAAAGCATAGGTAACAGAGCTACAATTCTTGATGGAGGAAATTCAATAAGTTATTGGAATCATTTGTTAGGAAGGCATGTTTTGACTGGTCAGAATGAGAGAGAGGCTTTAGAGTTTTTATATACTCATAATGCCACACACCTTTTAATAGACTCAACAGAAATAGGAAAGTATCCTGCTTATTCTTCTATTGGTTCTGATGAAAATTATGATAGATACAGCCAGATGATTGTTATGAGTGAAGATGAAAAAAACATGAGAGAAACAAAAAATGGAACAATTCATTATTATGTTGGAGGAACTTTTTTAGACAAGGACTTTCTTTGGGAATCTAATGGTAAGAGAGAATTCTTTCCAGCTTTTAAAACAAGTATCGTTGCAGTAGTTTTGCCGAAAGAAAATGATACATTTAAACAGCCAGATGTTATTTTTATTTATGATGGGAGACAATATAGAATTCCCTTAAAATGTGCATATGAGGGGAGAAAGAAATATGAATTTGAAGAAGGTTATGGAGGCTGTTTGTATCTTCTTCCTGAACTTGTTCAAACGAGTGGAGGAGCTTTTATAAGAAACGAAAAAAGAGCACTTTTTGTAACTGAAAAGTCTATGAATGCTTTGTGGGTTAAGCTTTATTTATTCGGTGAGGGGAAAAATTTTAAGCTTGCACATAAAGAAGATGATGTGATTATTGAAGATTTAAAAAAACAGAATGCAATTTTTGGGGATTTTGTTTATTTTGGTGGAATAAGAGGGCCAATAAAAATTTGGCAGATTAATTATCCAGAAGACATCGAGAGAAGAGAAGAATATTTAAGTAGAAAATATCCTGAAAGTGTAAGGATGGCTAAAGACATTTTCTAAGAATGTCTTTTGAGAATTTAATTAAAACTTGGGAAAATGTTAAAACAATTGCAAAAAATTGAGAATGAAAAAATTAAAAAACATAAACAAGAATTTATTTTCTTAAATAAATCTGAACAGAAATCCGGGTAAGATGATTATATTAATAATTCCAATAATTTTAAGTTTTTTTATAGTTTTTTTTATTCTTCCAGAATGGATTAAAAAAGCAAGAAGAATAGGTTTATCGTGGGAAGATTTAAATAAGTATAGAAAAACGAAAGTTGCTGGTTCTGGAGGCTTAATAGTTATTTTAGGATTTATTCTTGGTGTTTTATCCTACATATTTTTAAAAACTTTTTATTTTGAAACCCAATCAAATATTATCGAAATTTTTGCTCTAACTACCTCGGTACTAATTCTCGCGGGAGTAGGATTAACAGATGATTTGTTGGGATGGTGGAGTGGTGGTTTAAGTAAAAAGTTTAGGTTGATTATGTGTGTG
This sequence comes from Candidatus Pacearchaeota archaeon, assembly GCA_017609045.1. Classification (GTDB taxonomy): domain Archaea; phylum Nanobdellota; class Nanobdellia; order Pacearchaeales; family GW2011-AR1; genus JAFCES01. The sequence goes on along the minus strand of JAFCES010000001.1, from coordinate 3,427 downwards.
TTTGCCTCAATTCCTTTAGTTGTTATTAATGTTGGTTATCCAGAAATTAGTTTGCCTTTAATTGGTAAAATTAGCTTGGGAATTTTTTATGCTCTTGTTTTAATTCCAATAGGGGTTAGCGGGGCTGCAACAACATTCAATTTTCTTGCCGGCTTTAATGGTCTGGAAGCAGGAGAAGGAATTTTGTTGGTTGGGGCATTGAGTTTGGTTGCGTATTTGACTGGCTCAAGTTGGCTTTCCCTAATTGGCTTATGCATGGTTTCTGCTTTATTTGCATTTTTAGTTTACAATAAGTTTCCAGCCAAAGTTTTTCCAGGAGATGTTTTGACTTATCCTATTGGAGGTTTAATCGCTATAATGGCTATATTAGGAAATTTTGAGAAAATTGCTATTTTCTTTTTCTTGCCTTGTATTATCGAGACTTTTTTGAAAATAAGGGGTAGATTAAAAAAACAATCATTCGGAAAACCGAACAGAGATGGAAGTTTAGAGCCTGCTTATAAAAAAATTTATAGTTTGAACCATATTGCGATTTTTTTCTTGAAAAAAATAAAAGGAAAAGCTTATGAAAAAGATGTTGTATTGTTAATATGGTTATTTCAACTTTTAGTTATTTTCTTTGGTTTTTTAATATTTACAATTTTTAAGGTATGATGAAGAAAGTTTCAATTATTATCCCTTGTAAGAGAATAGATGAAAAAACAGAAAAAAGTATTAAAGAATGTTTAAAATTAGATTATGATAATTTTGAAATTATTGTTTTGCCAGATCATAAAGCTATAAATAAATGGGGGGAAAAAGTTAAAGTAATTTCAATGAAAGGAAAGCCGGCAGTGAAAAGAAATCTTGGTATGAAAAAAAGTAAAGCAGATTTTTATGCTTTTATTGATTCTGACGCTTATCCCCGTAAAGACTGGTTGAAAAATGCTTTGAAGTATTTTGAAGATGAAAAAATAGGTATAGTGGGAGGGCCTAATTTAACCCCTCCAAATTCAAGTTTTTGGGAAAGAGTTTCTGGCCATGTATTAGAGAATTTTTTTGCTACTTTATTTGCTAATATAAGATACAAAATAGCAAGAAACAGGTTTGTAAAAGAATTGCCTTCTTGTAACTATATATCTAGGAAAGAGGCAAGCGAGGATTATGACCCTTCTTATTTAACTGCAGAAGATAGCAAGTTTTGTTTTGACTGCTTGAAAAAAGGATACAAAATCTTATATGCTGGAGAGGTTATAGTTTATCATCATCGCAGGGATACATTAAAGGGACATTTAAAACAAGTATTTATTTATGCTCGGGATATAGCTCGGTTAACAAAAGAAGATTTTTCTTTTGATAAATTATATTATTCCTTAAACTCTATAGGATTATTAGTATTTATTTTTTGCTTAGTATTGTCAATATTTTTTTATAATGTTAGATTAGTTTTATTATACATTGTTCTTTTCTATTTGTTAGTTATGGTCTTAGTAAGCATAAGAAAAAGTCTGAAAATTACATTAGCTAATTTTATTATGTTAATTGGAACTCATTTTTCTTATGGTGCAGGGTGGATTTATGGATTAATTAGCGGAAGAAAAGTTTATAATATTTCTTAATCAATAAAAAACATGAAAATAATCATAGGATATCCTCCAACTGAATCAGAAAAAGGTATAGCCTTATTAAGTCAAAATAGACAATTTCAGTGGTTTTCTAATCCAACACATATATTTCCTGTTGTATTGGGAAGTGCTGCAACCTTACTTAAAAAGGAAGGATATGATGTTTTGTGGAAAGATTGTGTTGTTGAGAATCTTAATGAGAAGGATTTTTTCAGGTTTTTAGAGAGGAAAAAACCAGATTTGTTTGCCTTTGAAACTAAAACTCCTGTAATAAAACAACACTGGAAAATTATTAATGAAATAAAAAAGAAGTTGCCTGAAATGAAAATAGTAATTTGTGGAGATCACGTAACAAGCTTTCCAAAAGAAAGTTTGGAAAATTCAAACGTAGATTATGTCTTACAAGGAGGAGATTATGATTTTTTATTAGATGAGTTGGCTGATTATTTATCTGGGAAAAGGAAAAGTGTGCCTAAAGGAATCTGGTATAGAAAAAACGGGAAAATTCGGGGAAGCAGATTTCAATTAAAGCATAAGTTAGATGATTTGCCTTTTATTGACAGGGATTTATGTAAATGGAAGTTATATCAAAAAGAATATAATCTTCAGGGAAGACCTTTCTTTTACATTGCGTCTGGAAGAGACTGTTGGTGGGGAAAGTGTAAGTTTTGTTCTTGGCCGAGAATGTATCCAAGGTTCAGAGTCAGAAGTGTAAAAAATGTTTTAGATGAGATTGGAATGTTAATAGAGAAGTATAATGTTAAGGAAATTTTTGACGATACTGGAACCTTAGCAATAGGAGAATGGTTAAGGGATTTATGTAAAGGGCTTATTGAAAGGGGCTATAATAAAAAAATTAAATATAGTTGTAATATGAGATATGGAGTTTTAAAATTAGAGGACTACAAATTAATGAAAAAAGCTGGTTTTAGATTGTTAAAGTTCGGTTTGGAATCTGCAAATCAGAAAACCTTAGATTTTACAAATAAAGGTATAAAAGTCAGGGATATAATTAAGGGTTGCGAGTGGGCTAAAGGAGCAGGATTAACTGTGCATTTAACAATGATTGTTGGATGGCCAAATGAAACTTATGACGATGCTCTAAAAACTTTTAATCTCGCCAAGAAGTTAATGCAATCTGGAAAAGCTGATGTTTTACAGGCAACAATCTTGATTCCTTATCCAGGAACACCTTTATGGAAAGAAGCGAGAAAAAAGGGTTGGTTTTTATTTGATCCTAAAGAGTATGAAAGATATGACATGAGAGAGCCTATTTTAAACACAACAGATAATAAGCCAGAAGAAGTAGCAGCGATTTGTGGCAAAATTTATACTATTTTTTTAACACCAAAATATATATTAGCAAGATTGAGAAATATAAAGAGCATAGAAGACTTGAAATTTAATTTAAGAGGTGTGAAGGCTGTTATAGGGCATTTGAAAGATTTTTGGAGATAGTTGGGGATAGCATTTTAAGATAATCAGAAATAGTGGAAAAGTTGTATTTGTTTTTCTTAGCGAAAATAATATAATTTTCTAATGTATTTAGCATCTTCTCGCCAGATTTTCTTTTAATATACCATGGAAGATTCAAATTCTCAAGATTGAAAAATTCCCATGGATGAAAAACAAGTAAGGTGTAATCTGATGAAAGAGAATTTATTTTAGTGAAAATCTTTGAATAAACTGAAGGGAAATTTTTGAAGGCCAGCCAGAAAATAGGCAGTCTGATGATGGGGAGGACTGAAGGAGGAATCTCTATAATCTTGCCTAGTGTATGTATTTTTCTTTTCTTAGAAACATTGAAGTATCTTCCTGGAACA
>JAFCES010000026.1 GCA_017609045.1 Candidatus Pacearchaeota archaeon | reverse complement strand
CTTTTAATTTTACCAAAGGCTTTTCCTACTATCCCCTTGGACTTTTCATGGAAAAAAGCTACGAGGAAAATAATCTGCTCCGGAGAAACTATAGCCGCCCTTCCCATAGTACTTCCAAAAGAAAGAGCCATTCCTGTGTTTACTCTCTCTCCTTTACTCGCTCCAGAATAAACTTTATTCTCCCTTAAAATATGATGTGGAAATACTTTTATTTCAAGATAATATTGTCCAGGAATTTCCTTTTCCAGAGTTCTATGTATAGTCTGTCTTGAAGCTTCTAACGCATTGTCTCTAATCAAAACTCTCTCTCCAGCCACTAACTTCAGAACATTTTTCAGCTTTCCAGTTTCAAAACCTTTTATATCTCCCATCCTGAACTTCACGATCTTATGCTGAGGTATTGTTTTAATATAGCTCTTGCTCCTTTTCTTGCTTTTCCTTGTAAAAGGTCTTATTCTTTTCTTGCTGTATGCTGATGCTTTTCTTAGTGCCATTTTTATCTTGTTTATTCTTGTTTTGTTTGAGGTTTAAAGTCACTTAAATATAAATGTTTGAATGGTCCTCTTATAATTATATCTATTAAAGCTTTCCCGTGATAATAACCAAGCTCCATTAGTTTATTAATCATGTCTCTTCCTTTTATTAGAGGATTACTTTACTCCTTTACCTCCTTAACTTCAACTTCATCATTCACAGCCTGTCCCGGAAGACCTTTTTCAAATATCGCTCGAACAAGCCCTCTATTTCCATGACAAGCAGAAATTTTACCTTTAATAATCTTCTCCCTTTTGCCAGGACTTTTCCAACTAACTTCTTTACCTACAAAACTCTCTGCCTCTTTCCTACTTTTCGCTCCTACATCTAATAAAAAATGCCTTTCATGTATCCTATGCCTTCCTCTTCTGAACTGAACTATTCTGGCTTTCATCCCAAAATATAAAAAACAGTGTTTAAAAATCTAACCAATAGCTTAAAAGAAACTATAATTTTATGTTTTATAGTAAGATATAAAAACTAACAAACTATTGCTAATATGAAAAGAGGCAGATAATCCATGAATAATAAAACTAAGAAAAATATAAAATTGGTTTTCACATTTATCTTTTTTATATTGTTAATATGGTTTAGTAGACCTTTATGGCACTGGTTCTTTATGTTTATATACAAAAATCCCTCTTTTTGGGAACCTTTAGTTCTCGTTGCGATATTTTATGTTGCCCATAATATTTACAATAGAAAAATAAAAAAAGAAGAAAAACAAGAAGAAAAAATATTAAGCACTCGAAATTCAAAAATGATTACTATTTCTATTTTAATATTAATTTTGGGGTGGCCTATTCTAGGCTTTTTTCAAGCAATGTACCCCCAATACTACCTATCTCAGCATCTGGATATAGAAGAAATAACAGAACTGCCAGATATGGATCCTTCAGTAATTAGAATTATGCCTTTATTTGTGGCTGAAAGATATGCAAAAGACGCGCTTCAATATCCTAGATTTAAGCTTGGGGCAGCAGATATTTCATTTGTAGATGAAACTCCTCATTGGGTCTTTCCACTCGTCCCAGATGGTTTAATAAATTTTTTTATACTTAAGGATAAAGGAGCAGCATATGTGGATATGAGTACTATGAAAAAAAATACCTATATTATCGAAGAAGATATGGAGATAGGACCTGGAATGGGCATCACAGACTGGTATAAATGGAAATTATATAAAGAAAAATATTGGGTTGAATATGAAGACCCTTATTTTATCCCTATAAATCAAGAATTATACATAGCTGTTCCAATTATTTCCTATGAGTATCGTTGGAGATTCCCTACACTCTATACAGTACCAGGATGGGCTGGGATTGCTTTGATCAGTTCTGATGGTGAAATTGAATTTTTAACTCCTAACAACGCTCTGAAACATCCTACTCTCAGTAATCAGAAGATATATCCTGAACGATTGAGTAGATATTACATCAATAGCTTTAGATATACACACGGAATCATTAACAAATTATTCTATCATCATGAGCAATTAGAGATAGCAGAAGTACCAGGACAACAAAACAGACAACCTTTCTTAGTGGTTACTGAAAATGGAATGAAATGGTTTGTTGGGTGTGAACCATTCGGAGAGGCTCACGGAATTTTTAGAATTTATTTGATAGATGCAAGAACAGGTGAAATCCAATTTAACGAAAGAGCGAAAGCCGAGGCATTAATAGGGCCAGTTAAAGCTGGTGATTATGTGCGAAAAGCAAATCCAATTGTAGATTGGAATAGGATGATGCCAGTTGAACCCATCCCATTGATATCTCAGGGAAAACTTTATTGGGAAGTCAGAGTGATCCCAAAAGATGGTTCTGGAATTGCCTATACTGGTTTTGTTGACTCTGAAACCTCAGATGTAACTGAACTACATACAGATGAATCAATTATCCGGTTTGTAAAAGGAGAGCCTCCAAAGGAAGAGATTGAAGAAAAAATTGCTGCAGAAGAGATAATTAAGCAAATAAAAGAACTATTAGATGATTTGGAAAGTAGATTTTCTTAAAAACTTTCACAAAATCACAAGACAACCTCAAACTTGCCTATCTTCTTTTTCAAAATTTCAAACAGCTTCTCGTCTATTTTCACTTCTGTCTTTTTTGACTGCTGATTTAAAGCAGAAGTCATTTCCTCTACACTTGACTTCACAATCTTGCCCTTTCCAATATCTATCCTGCTTACTGTACCCTTATCCATAAGGAAAGCTGATTTATCTGTCACTAAAAGTTCATAAGTCTTGTCTTTAGTTTTTAATTTTAGTCTGCCTTTCTGTACACTAATTAAGTCAGCTCGCTGATTATACTCAATTAAATTTCCAATAAGCAGAGAGGCATTTTTTCTAACTTTCTCTATCTCGTTCCTAGACAGCTTTCCTTTCCTTAAACTTTTCTTAGCTTTAACTATATCTCTCAATATTTTGAGATAGTTAGAAGGTAAATTTCCCTTTTTTATAAACTGCTGTTCAAAAGCCTGTATCATTCCAACTTCAGATTTCTTGCCAAAAATCTCTTTTAGCATATTGAAGACTTCGTCATAAATCTCTTGTACAGTCCTCTCTCCTGCTTTTTTCTCTATCTGTTCTCTTAACTCTTTTAATCTCTTCAGATAATTTTCTGCATCTTTCAAAAATCTATCCACCTCTCCCCCTTTAATCTCCTTGATCTTTTCATGCTCAAAATCCTTATACACCTTAATAATTCTTTCCAATATGTCTGCATATTTTTTTTCTAGCAACTTTTCTTTCTTGACAAAAGTCTCAAGAAAAACGTTTGGTGTTTCCTTAGGGGTTGGTGGTGGCAATCCATACAGCATTAATAAAGCCTGACTTGGTGTAATAACCCCCCAGTAAATATCACCTATTACCAAATCAATAAGAGTATTTTTTACTCTCTTACTCATTTTATCTCCCATACTCATAAACATATCAATTGCTTCTGGGCTTGGCTTAAGCTTACCCATTTTCAAAAGCAATTTCCAAGGCATAAAAGTTCCTTTATCATATAAAGGAATTCCGTCTCTAATAAAAGTAAAAATAACAGGATGTGCATCCTTCACACTTTCCCAAAAATCAGTTAAAATATAAATCTGTACGTTTAACTTGTTTTTTACTCCAGCTAACTCAGAAGCTTCCATAATGTAACTGTAGATTATACTTCTCAATCTTTCTTTCAACTCTAAACGGGGCATTCTCTTAACATCTGTATCATCTATAATGCAGTATACATCTATGTCACTTGTTTTGGTTGCATCTCCTCTTACTAAACTTCCAGCTATAACATAACTAACTACATATCTCTCAAACTTTTTCAATACAAGCTCTTTATGAATTTCAGCTACTCTTAAACTACCCAAAAAACCTTTATCATAAAGAGGAAAAGACAAAGCTATAGCCCGAGCAATATCATACTTGCCATCAAGGCAGTAGTTCCAAATATCAACAGGAGTCTTAATATGGAGCCAGATTTTGGGCTTCATGTCTTTTGTTTCTCTTATTAATTCGAGTTTAATCTTATTTAGTTCTTTAAATTTTTCTTCTGGAATAAGCATCATTATATGTATGGGTTTTTTCTTAGCCTCCTCTTCTGGGACTTTTTCCTCTTCTTCAATCTTCTCGCAATCCTGAGGAGGAATAATTCCTAAAGACACAGTAAAAGGATATTTCTTGAGAATTTTTTTCTTCAACTCTTCAAGTTCTTTCCTTGTCTTTTCCATCTCTTTTCTTTTTTCTTCTGGAATTTCTCCTGGAATTTTCTTCTGTTGATAATCTAAACTGATATCTTTTACTTCTCCTGTCAAACTTTCTTTCTCTTTATCTGTCATATTCAAAAAGATAATCTACGCTTTTATAAATCTTTGTTATTTCCCATGACTAAAAACTATTCCTTATTGGGAGAGTGCAATCGGGATTGAATTTAACAGCTTCAGAACCTTGCAATTTCTCTATCCAAATTCAAAGTTTGTAGGTTGCCTCAAAATTTCAACTTCTCGTAACTGCATATGTTGGTTGAAATTCGCCAATAGTAGACTCATAAGATTTAAATAATATTTATGTATAACCAATATATGGCATTCAAAGTTTTATTCATTGCACATGCACCTGATGCAGATTATAAAAAACATAGAAATGTAATTGATACTGGAATGTATAAATTGTATTCTGTAGTGGTTAGAACCCAAGAAGAGGCGGTACAAGTATCTAAAGAATATTGGCAAAACGAGTCAATAGACTCCATATTATTGTGTCCTGGATTCACACATAGGGATGTAGCTGAAATCTTTGGAGCTTTGGAAGGTAAAGTCAGTGTAAATGTGGCAAGAGGAGATGGTCCAAGTAGCAAAATTTCTGCAGAAGCTATGAAAAAAGCAGGATATTTTCGTTAACGAGGTGGCGAAGTGAGAACTTCTCTGCCACTTTGAAAAGAAAAAAATAAAAGAAAAGTTAAAAAAGGATGTTTTTGTTTTATCTTTGTATGGGCCTGTGGTCTAGTGGTTTATGACGTCGCCTTTACACGGCGGAGGTCGGAGGTTCGATCCCTCCCAGGCCCATTTTTAAGATGGAAAAGAAACTAGTTGTCTTTGATGTTGATGGAGTTCTTATTGATACTGAAATTGGCAGTTTTAAAGAGTTAGGGGTAATGCTAGGAAAGGAGGAAGAAGTAAGGAAACATGATGAGGAATATCAAAAAAGAAAACATTTAGGACCTTGGGGTTTAGAAGAACTAGCAGAAATTTTTGTTGGAATTGAAGAAGATAAAATAAAAGAAGTCGCAAAAGAGATTGTAAATGAAAGATTAATGGAAGGAGCAAGAGAGACTATAAAAGAACTGAGAAAAAGAGGCTATATCCTTGTAAGCTATTCTTCAAGCCCTATCTGGATTATGGAAGAATTAAAGAGAAGATTTAGGTTTTCTGATATTTGTGGAAATGTTTTAGAAACAAGAAGAGGAAAAGTTACTGGAAAATTAAAAGAGAAGGTAGATAGATATGTAAAAGCTGAAAGATTAAAGAGGTTTATGGAAGTTTATGGTATCAGTAGAGAAAATACTTATCTTGTAGGATTTATTGCTTTTAACGCAAAAAAACCAGAAGTAAAGAAAAAAGCAGAACATGTTGTCAATAAGAAAGATTTAATAGGAATTTTGAAGTTTATTCCCTAATTCTTCAAAATCGAAACATTTAAATACCAATGAATACCTATTCATTATATAGTTTTGAATACAAATTCAAAATTGCTAAAATTAAACAAAACTAAACAAGCTGAAAAGCAGGAGGAAAAAGAAAATGCCAAGAGGAGACGGAACAGGACCAAATGGACAAGGACCAATGACAGGAAGAGCCTTAGGATATTGCGCAGGCTTTAATGTACCTGGATTTATGAATCCAGGAGTTGATTTTGGAAGAGGAATGAGAATGGCTTGGAGAAGAGGCGGTGGATTTGGAAGAGGTTTTAGATTCAGAGCTATGTTTCCAAGACCAATAGCACCAATACTACCATCAAACCAACAAGCAATTCCAGAGAACAAGAAAAGCAGTTACTTGAACAAGAAAAAACATACATAAAACAGGAATTAGAAGCTCTAAAACAAGAAATGCAGGAAATAGAGAAAAGATTAAAAGACTTGAAATAGTAGTATAAGGAAAGAGAAAACATGAACAAGAAAATCTTTATTTCAGTTTTAGCAGTCCTAGCTAACATAATTTTAGCAATAGGCAAGATTATAGTAGGAACAATATCAAAATCAGCAGCTATTTTTGCTGATGGAATAAACTCAGGAACAGATGTTGTTTCCTCAATAATAAGTTATATAGGAATTAAAACAGCTGAAAAGCCAGCTGACAAAGAACACCCATATGGACATGAAAAAGCAGAAGTAATAGCTGGTTTTGTCATAACTATAATTATCTTTCTCTCTGCATTATTTATTATTTATGATGCTATAAAGAGTTTCTTTATTCCTTCAGTTTTAAACTTAAGTTATCTTGCATTCGGAGTTATGGGTTTATCTGCTCTAATTAATTTTATAATGTCTCAAATTAAAATACACTATGGAAAAAAATATGATTCTGTTAGTTTAATTTCAGATGGAATCCACTCAAGAATCGACTTGTTAGTATCTATAGGTATTTTTGCAGGTTTATTCCTTATTAGATTTTATTCTGGAATTGACTCTATTTTAGCTTTATTTGTAGGTTTATATATAATGAAAGAAGCTTTTGCATTAGGAAAAGAAACTACTGACTCTCTAATAGGAAGTTCTGCTGGAGAAGAATTAGAAGAAAAAATAAAAGAAATAATTAGAAAACAAAATATAGACTTAATAAAACTTAAAACTCAAAAAATAGGGAGGAAGATTTTTGCTGAAATCTCTATAAAACTTGCAGCAAAAATAAAAGTAGAGCAAGCTACATCAATAACTAAGAAATTAGAAAGAAACTTAATTAACAACATAGATAAGTTAGAGTATATATCTATTCAGATAGAGAGCCATGATGTTGAAACAGGATATTATAAACCTTGAGGCTTTGGATGGCAGAGAAAAGGAAGATTTAAAGAAAAAATACCTGAAGCAAAAGCTTTAGGTCCTGGCGGTTTTTGTGTATGTGAAAAATGCGGCTATAAAGTAGAACATGAAAGAGGAAAACCTTGCTCTTTACAAAAATGTCCTAAATGCAACTTGCCTTTAACAAGAGGAGAAATTAGAGGCATGGGAAGAGGGATGAGAAGAGGAATAGAAAGAGGTAGAGGAAACAGGAGAAAATAAAATGCCAAGACCAAGAAGAACAAGGAGGATTTTTTTTCAGCCAGATGTAACTTTTTTCACACCAAAAGGAATACCAACAAGAAGTTTAGTTGAAACTACTTTGACTTTTCCTGAATTAGAAGCTATCCGTTTAATTGATCTTGAAGAGGTGGAACAGAAAAAAGCAGCTAAACAGATGAAAATTTCTCAGCCTACTCTTTCCAGATTATTAAAGTCAGCAAGGAAAAAAATAGCTCTTTCCTTAGTTAGCGGTCAAGCAATAAGAATACAAGGAGGTGCATTTCAAATGGCTCAACAACCAGGAAGAGGACTCGGTTTAGGAAGAGGAGCTGGTAGAGGAGCAGGAAGAGGAGCTGGAGGAATGGGAAGAATGGGCGGTCCTTTTGCAGCAGGTCCAGGAGGAAACTGTGTCTGTCCAAAATGTGGATATAAAGCGCCACATCAAGTCGGAGTTCCATGCTACCAACAAAAATGTCCTAAATGCGGAAGTCCTATGACAAGAGAATAAAAATTTAAAAAATAGAATTTAAATTGTAAGGAGGTAAAATAAAAAATGACAAAAATAGCAATAAGCTCAACAGGAAAAACTCTAGAATCAGAAGTAGATGCAAGATTTGGCAGATGTGCATATTTTTTAATTGTTGAAATAGATGAAAAGAAAAAAGAAATCAAAAACGTAAAGGCAATAGAAAATACAGCAGCTGGACAATTCGGAGGCGCTGGCATTACAGCCTCGCAATTAGTTGCAAATGAAAAAGTTAATGCAGTAATCACAACAAACTTAGGACCAAAAGCATTTCAGGTTTTAAATCAGCTTGGAATAGAGATTTATCAAGGACAAGGAAAAATAAAAGATGTAATGGAAAGGTTTATAGAAGGAAAACTTAAAAAAATAGAGCAAGCAACTGGCCCCATGTTTATGGGTAAGCAGTAAAGACCATAAAGTTAGTTTTAGAAAAACTAGAACGTGATGGAATTAATAAGAAAGTTTTCTTTAAAAATAGCTAAACAAAAATTAAGATGAAAATAGCAATAACAGGAGGAAAAGGAGGGACAGGAAAATCTACAATATCCACAGCTCTTGCCTTGGAATTGTCAAAAAAAGGAAAAACATTGCTAATAGATGCAGATGTAGACTGCCCAAATGACCACCTTATTCTTTCAATTAACAGAGAAAAAATAAAATACATTTTTCAACCAATTCCTAAATTTAACTTTACTAAGTGCAAAAAATGCGGTAAATGTTCAGAAGTATGCAGAGAAAACGCAATTGTTTTCATAAAAGGCGAATATCCAATTTTAATTCCTGAACAATGCATTGGTTGTTCTGCTTGCATGATTTCTTGTCCTTATGGAGCAATAAGTAAAGATAAAAAGAAAATAGGAACAATTTATTCTGGAATATTCTGGAAAAACTGAAAAATTAAGTTTCCTCTCAGCTGAAACTGAAATTGGTATTGAGGAAGAATCTCCTGTTGTAAATGCTTTAAAAGAGCAAGCTAAAAAAGAAAAAGAAAATTATGATTTTATTTTAATTGACACTTCTCCAGGAACTCATTGCAATGTTATTTCAGCTTTATCTGAAGTTGATTTAGCTTTTTGTATTACAGAGCCAACACCTCTTGGACAACATGATTTAAAATTAATCTTAAAATTATTAAAAAAACTAAAAATTCCCTCAAAAATAATTTTAAATAGAGCAGATATAGGAGATAAAAGATTAATTGAAAAAATAGCTGAAGAATATAAAACTGAAATAGTCTCTGAAATTCCTTATTCTAAAAAAATTCTAGAAGCATATTCAGCAGGAAAACCAATTGAAAATCTAAATATAGAAAAAATTGCTGAGTTTATTGAAATGAAAAAAAAATGAAAACTCTAACAATATTAAGTGGAAAAGGAGGGACAGGAAAAACAACCTTGTCTGCGAGTTTAGCAGTTTTGTTGGCAAGAAAAAGAAAAATTATAGCAGCAGATTGTGACGCAGATGCTCCAAACTTAAATTTAGCTCTTGGCTTGCTTGAAGAAAATTTTTTATCATGGAAAAAAGTGCAGACAAATGAAAAAGCTGTCTTGATTAAAGAACAAGGTAAGGAATTAAAAAAATGTGCAGAAGTTTGCAATTTTGGCGCCTTAAAATTTAAGAATAACAAACTTGTCTTAAATGAATTTTTATGCGAAGGTTGTGGTTCTTGTATGTTAATTTGTCCTGAAGCTATAAAACTAGTTAAAGTTAATAATGGAAAAATTGGAATTGCGAAAACTAAATATAATTTTAATTTAGTTTCTGGCCAATTAAAAATAGGAGCGACTGGAAGCGGAAAGCTGAAATTTTATTAGTAGATTCAGCAGCAGGAGTCGGCTGTCCTGTTATTGCTTCTATTCAGGGAAGTGATTTTATTATAGCAATAACAGAACCCACACCTTCAGCTTTAAATGACTTGAAAAGAGCTTTAAGAACAGTTGAGCATTTTAGAATTCCTTATGGAATTATTATAAATAAGTTTGATTTAAATAAAAAGTTTAGTAAGAAAATTGAAAAATTTGCAGAAAAATATAAAATCCCAATTTTAGGCAAAATTCCTTATAATAGAGAGTTTGTAAATGCCTTAGTTAATTTAAAGCCAATTGTTGAGTATAATAAGAAATTTGAGCCTTTGTTTGAGGAAATTTTAAAGAAAAGTTTGGAAAAACTAGAAAAAAGCTAGAAATTTAAAATAAAGAAAAATTTGAATTTAAAGAAAACTAAATAAGTATAAAAAAGAGGAAAAATGCACACACTAGCTTGGATATTTTTAAGCACTTTTTTAATCAGTTTAATAGCTTTTATCGGAGCTTTAACTTTATTTTTAAAAGAAAAATTATTAGATAAAATTTTACTTGCTCTTGCGGCTTTATCAGCTGGCGCTTTAATCGGAGGAGCTTTTCTTCACTTATTACCAGAAGCTATTTTAGAGGCAGGTATAGAAAAGATTTTTAGCTTGTTTTTATTCTTGCTTCTTGGTTTCTGTCTTTTCTTTATGCTAGAACAATTCTTTTTGTGGCATCATTCTCATCTTAAACATAAAAAATACAAGAAACCTGTTTCCTATTTAATTTTAATTTCTGACTCTTTGCATAATTTTACAGACGGTTTGGTTATAGCTGCTTCTTTTATCGTTGCTGTTCCTATTGGCATAGTTACAAGCTTAGCAATATCTTTACATGAAGTCCCTCAGGAAATAGGTGACTTTGGGGTGTTAGTTTATGGAGGTTTTGGAAAAGTTAAAGCTTTATTTTTAAATTTCCTAACAGCTATTACTGCTATTTTTGGGGGAATTGTAGGATATGCTTTATCTGGTTATATTGGTTCAGCTATTGTCTACTTATTGCCTTTTGCAGCAGGAAACTTTATTTATATAGCTGCTTCAGACTTAATTCCTGAAATCAAACATAAAAAGAGCTTGAAAAGATCTCTTATATACTTTGTTATATTTTTATTAGGAATAGTTTTAATGTTGTTAGTTAAGTTATTGTAAAATAAAATGAAAAAAGATTTTTAAATAAACTTTAGTTAATAATAATATAAAAAATGAGAGCAAGAAATAAAATCCTGTTTGGATTAGTTGTTTTGGTCGTAATTGTAATATTGATTCTACATCTTACTCCAAAAAAGAACAGTCCAGACGAAGAAATAACAAAATGTATTGGCAGTAAGTCAACTCTGTATGTCTCAACTGGCTGCTCAGCTTGTAATGCGCAGAAAAAACTATTTGGAGAAAATTTTAAATATCTAAACATTGTTGATTGTGCTGTAGAGCCAGGAAAATGTGGAAATATACTTTATGTTCCTACCTGGATTATAAATAATGAAAAAAAAGTTGGTGTTCAATCAATAGAAACTTTAAAAGAGTTAACAGGAAAAAAAACAATAAAACAAAAATAAAAAATGGCAGCTGATTTAACTTTAGGAAAAATACTTGTTTTAGCAGGAGCAGACGCTGTAAATCCCTGCGCTCTCGCTGTTTTAGTTTTAGTTTTAATTGCTGTTTTAACTGCTGAAAAAAGCAAAAAAGAAGTATTGAAAGCTGGTTTAGCTTTTACTCTAGCTGTCTTTATTTTTTATTTTCTTTATGGCTTGATTATGGTTGGTTTGTTTAAAGGATTAACTTTAGCTATGGCTCCAATCAGGATTTACCTGTTCAAAGCTTTAGCTGTTTTTGCTATGTTCCTAGGTATATTAAACATAAGAGACGCTGTCAGATATAAGCCCGGAGGATTTATGACAGAAATGCCTCTTCCAATGAGACCTAAACTTAAAAGGTTGATAAAGCAAATTAAAACACCAAGAGGAGCTTTTTTCATAGGTATATTTGTTACTATCTTTCTTCTTCCGTGCACTATTGGTCCTTATATAGTTGCTTCTGGAATCTTGTCAGTTATTAGTTTTCTAGCTGCAATTCCATGGTTTTTAATTTATAATCTGATTTTTATTCTTCCTATGATAGCTATTACATTAATCATTTATGCAGGTTATTCTAGTGTAGAAAAAGTAGGGGGATGGAAAGAGCAGAACATTAGATGGCTTCATTTAATTGCTGGAGGTATCCTGTTTATAATTGGTTTATTAATGTTGTTGGGTGTGATCTAAAGAAGCTTAAATTTTCCAGTACTTAATCTGTCCTAATAACAAAGCTAGAACAAATAAAACATATAACCAAACACTAGAGATTTCTGTAAAAAAGAAACCAAGATCAATTATTTTCTGTGAAAATGTTAATCTTAAAGAAAAACCTATTGTGAATAAACATAAAGGTACTAATAAATAAAGAGTTAATTCTGTTTTTCTGAATTTTCTTAATATGAATAATAAATTTAAAACAAGGATAAGAAAGACCAAGATAATAACACCAAACTGAAAATAAAACATGTTAATTTATTTATTTTAATATATATTTTATGATATATATAATGTAGTATATATCTCATATTTAAGTATTTTTGTTCTAAGAAATATACTTTCTAAACCTATATTTTCCCCTCTTTAACCATCTCAACAAAATTCTCAAAACTCCTGTCATAACTTCTTTCCTCTGCATCTGGAAAGCAACAAGCAGGTAACTGTCTCATTTTTAGATGATAAGCTAAACAATCGCAACAAACTCCCTTTCTCTCACAGCCAGGATATGTACAGTTGCATTTTTTCAAGTTCTCTTGCTTTTTACATTCTGCCATACCCTCAAATAGGGTAAGATTTATAAAAAACTTTTCCTTTTAGATACAGAAAAAAGAGGAGATAGAAATGAGCTTAAGTAGGAATGCGAAAACTGTTTTAGAGAGGTTTCTTGCTAAAGATGTTAAAGGCAGGACAATAGAAACTCCTCAAGAAATGTTTAGAAGAGTAGCTAAAAACATCTCTGCTGTAGACAAAAAATATAATGAGAATGTAAAGAAAAGTGAGAAAGAGTTTTTTGAGGTTATGTCTTCCCTTGAGTTCTTACCTAATATTCCTGTACTGGCAAATGCTGATAGATCTTTACAGCAATTGGCAGCTTGTTTTGTCTTGCCTGTTCCTGATGATCTCGCAGGAATTTTCCAAGCTGTTAAGGATATGGCTCTCATCCAAAAATCAGGAGGAGGAACTGGTTTTTCCTTCTCAGAATTAAGACCAGAAGGTTCCATAGTAAGAGATACAGGTGGTGTAGCTTCAGGTCCTGTATCTTTCATGAAAGTTTTTGATACAGCGACAGGAGCAATAAAAGAAGGTGGCATAAGAAGAGGAGCGAACATGGGAATCTTAAACATAGAACATCCTGACATTGAGAAATTTATTGAAGCAAAAAGAAAAAATCTATTAGAAAACTTCAATATTTCAGTAGCTTTAACAAATAAGTTCATACAAGCAATAAAAAGAAATTCCAGCTACAATCTTATAGACCCTCATACAAAAAAAATCATAGTAAGAAAAAAAGCAAGGAAAATTTTTGATTTAATCTGTAAGAATGCTCATTTTAATGGCGAGCCGGGAGTAATA
The DNA here is from genome assembly GCA_017609045.1 of Candidatus Pacearchaeota archaeon. GTDB lineage: Archaea > Nanobdellota > Nanobdellia > Pacearchaeales > GW2011-AR1 > JAFCES01. Next base: position 390 of record JAFCES010000026.1, on the reverse strand, counting down.
TTTATAGATACTATAAATAAAGCTAACCCAATTCCAAAAGAAAAAATTCAGGCCCTAAACCCATGTGGAGAACAACCGCTCTTACCTTATGAAAGTTGCGTTTTAGGCAGCATAAATTTGTCCAAAATCACAAATGAGGAGATAGATTATTCTAGACTCGAAGAGCTAGTAAAAATAGGAGTCCATTTTCTTGACAATACAATAGATGCCAGTTCTTTTCCTGTTCATGAAATCGAAAAAAAAGTAAAACAGAACAGGAAAATAGGTTTAGGAATAATGGGGTTTGCAGACTGCTTAATTAAACAAGGAATAAGTTACAGCAGCGAGAAAGCAGTAAAAGAGGCTGAAAAAATAATGTCTTTTATACAGAAAAAAGCAAAACTTGCAAGT
>JAFCES010000025.1 GCA_017609045.1 Candidatus Pacearchaeota archaeon | reverse complement strand
CTCTTGTTTACTTTTCTCTCGTGAAATTGCTCACCTTCACCTCTTTTTATTCTTGAGTGAGCTGTTTTTGGTTTATTTTTTTCCAACAGCCTTAAATCCCTGCCAAGCAGGCTCAAACATCTGCCCTAAAGCTTGTGCAAAAAACTCTGTATTAAGCCAGACTCCCACATCATAACTTGGATGAATTTTTTCGTCATCAAGCAACATAAACATTATATCCTTGTTGTCTATTATCGCAAATCTGCTCTTTATGTTATTCATATTTCTTACCTCTGCAACTTTACTTAAGTCCTTAGCTACTTTCATATTGTTTGGGGTTATAGGAGCTGCAATCTTTATTTTCACGCCTCTTTTTTTAGCTTTCTCAAGACTTGGCATTAAAATTTCCAATTTTCTATTAAGACCCTCAGCTGTTGTTGCAATGGTTACCTCTTTTTCCGCCCCCCTTATCATCATATCTAAATGATTGTAGATATTGTGTCTGCCCCTTAAACTTCCACTAACATCACTTGGCTCTACATATTTCACACCCCTGCTATAGAGATTTATGAGTTCTTTCAAAACATCCTCTCCCTTTAATCTCTCCAGCCTTTTACTTTTTTCATGCGCTTCTCGCACTAAATTTTTCTTTACTCTTTCTATAACTTCTTCTGGTTTCAAAGCAACAAACTTTATGGGCTTCCCTAATCTCATCACAATAAATCCCTTCTTTTCTAAACTCTCTAAAATGTCATAGGTTCTACTTCTCGGAACATCAGATATACTGCTTAATTCACCCGCTGTAGAAACACCACGAGAAAGGAGAGCAGTCCAAACCTTTACCTCATATAAGTTTAAGTCAAAAATTTTTCTCAACCTACTCAAAAATTCTTCCTTTACAATCATTTTATTTCTGTTTTAAGGATTTGGATATTTTTAAATGTTTTTATACCTTCTGAAAGGTAACTCTCACCCTTTTATCTTTAATCCTAAAATCAGAGAAGTTTTTAAATCTTTCTTTCCATTCACTTGCAAGTGAAATTTTTTTTGCATTAACTCTCTTCTTAATGAATTTCTCCTGACCTTTTAATTTCGCAAGCAAAGTTTTATCGACAGCAATAATTAACTTAATCTTATTTTCTTTAACTAAGCCGGCTTTTTTTCTTTCTGCTTGTATCTTCCTGGAAATCTCTCTTGCATATCCTTCAGCTTCTAATCCTGGAGTTATTTCTGTATTTAATTTGACTTTAATTTGTTTTCCTTTCTTTACTTCCAACTTCAGCTTCTTTATATTTAGCTGTTTCTTTATTATTTCTTCTAACCCTTTACTAATTTTCTTTTCAATTGTAATCTCAGCTGAGCTAAGAGGCCACTTCAAACCTATCCCTTCTCTGTTTCTAACAGCGAGACCAACTTCAACAATCCTCATTGCAGTTCTCATTTCTGTTTCAAGTTTTTCGTTAATTGCTCTCCTATCTGCTCGCGGAAAATTTTCTAAATGAACAGATTGTTTTAATTTAAATTTTTTATATAAGATTTCTGTTAAATGGGGGAAAAAAGGAGCAGACAGTTTTAGAAGATTGATGTAGACATAACTAAGAACTTCTCTGACTTGTTTATCTTCTCTTTCTCTTATCATCTTTATATATGTTTTTGAAAAGTCATTTATTGTAAAATCTATAAGAGCTTCAAGAGCTTTATAGAACCAATATTTATTATAACTTTCAATGGTTTGTTTTGTTACAGAACTGAATCTTGATAATATCCACTTGTCTTCAATCTTTTTTGCTTTTGGATTTTTTGTCTCGCTTCTCTTGCTGTAACCAAGTTGAGAAATAAAATTCTGAATATTCGTAAGGATAATAAAAAATTTCTGCAAGTCTTTAAGAGAAGATTCATCATAACTAAAATCTTCTCCCCTCGAGAGCAAGGCAAAAAACCCTCTCATAATATCTCTTCCATGTTTTTCTATAACTTCTTGAGGAGTCACAATATTTCCCAAAGATTTAGACATTTTTCTTTTTTCCAAATCGAGAACCATACCATGCACTACTATATTTTTATATGGTTTTTTATTAAAAGCTATTATAGAAAGAATAAGCTGAGAATTCCACCATCCTCTAAACTGATCTGTTCCCTCTAAATTCAAATCAGCTGGCCAGAACTTCCTGAAAAGTTTTTTTGTTTGTGGGAAGTTAAGAGCAGCCCAGCTACTTACTCCTGAGTCAAACCATACATCAAATACTTCTTCTGCTCTCCTCATCTTTCCCTTGCATTTTTCGCAATTCCAAACAACAGAATCAATTTCTGGCTTGTGAAGTTCTTTAATTTTTCTTCTTGTCAACTTTTCTAATTCTTTTACACTTCCAATAACTTTTCTCCCTCCACATTTTTCACAAACCCATATAGGAAGAGGAGTCCCCCAATATCTTTGTCTAGAAATAGGCCAGTCTCCTATTCCGCTAAGCCATGCTTTCATTCTTTTTCCCATCCATGACGGAACCCAGTTTGTTTTTTTATTTTCTGATAAAAGTTTTTTATGTATCTTGGAAATTTTGAAAAACCACTGAGGAGAAGCTATCATCAATAAAGGCTCTTTACATCTCCAGCAAAAAGGATAATCATGAGAATATTTATGCTTAAAAACTAACATACCAGCATCATCTAAATCTCTGATAATTTCTTCATCTACTATCCTGGCTTTCTTCCCCGCATACTTTCCAGCTTCTTCAGTAAGCAAGCCATTTAAAGCTACAGGGGAGGGCATATCTAACCCATACTTTTTTCCAATTTCATAATCTTCTTTTCCATGTCCAGGCGCAGAATGAACTAAACCAGTTCCTTCTTCTAAATTCACATATCTTAATGAAAGAACAACTTTGTAAGCTTTCTTTAACTTTAATTTTAAATTTGTAGCTAATGGATTAATATATTCTAACCCCTCTAATTCTTTCCCTTTAAACACCTTCTTTATTTTGTACTTAAAAGAGAGATGAGACATTATCTTGTCAACTAACTCTTTAGCTACAATCCATATTTCCTTACCTTTTTCTCCCTCAACCTGAACTTCAGCGTAATTAAATTTCGGATTTACCATAACAGCAGTATTTCCGGGCAAAGTCCATGGTGTAGTAGTCCAAATAATTAAATATTTTCTATTCACTTTTTTTATTGGGAATTTTACAAAAATAGCTGTATCGTCTATTTTCTTATAAATAATTTCATTATAAGCTACAGCTGTCTCACATCTCGGGCAGACATGCACTGGATATTTTCCGAGATAAAGAAGTTTCTTTTTTTCAGCTTGCTTAAAAGCCCACCATATAGCTTCAATATATTCTTTTGTTAGGGTTATATAAGGATTTTTCCAGTCCATCCACACACCTAAATTATTAAATTCAGAATTCATCACATCAATATATCTTGTTGCATATTTTTTGCATTTCTTAATAAACTTTTTTACACCATATTTCTCTATCTCTTTCTTATTCCTAAATCCAAGCTCTTTCTCAACTTGAAACTCTATTGGCAAGCCATGAGTATCATACCCTGGCCTGTCAAAAACATCATAACCTTCCATTCTTTTTGCCCTTATAGCTATATCTTTCAAAATTTTGTTTAAGGCAGTACCCATATGTATATGTCCAGTAGCATAAGGAGGCCCGTCCATAAAGTAGAATTTCTTTTTGCTCTGTTGATTTTTTTTTCTAACTTTTTCTATTATCTTTTTCTGTTTCCAGAATTTTTTCACCTCTTCTTCTATTTCTTTGAAATCTTTCATTTTCTTACAAGTCGGATTTTATTTTTAAATCTATTCAATTTTGAAATTATCTGGGAATGTTATTTCAACTTGGGCGAAAAGGCTTAGACAATTTTTATCTGCTATACGATATCGTCCAGCTAAATAAAATTTAAAAGTGAGATAAGATTCTCTAAACTCTTCTGTCTCTCTTATTCTTGCTTGTTCTTTTTCCTCTGCCTCTGAATAGCTTTTCAACATTTTTTCACTTTTTATAATATTCGGACCATTCCTTTCCCACGCTTTGATAGTTTTGACTCTAACATTTTAACTCCTGCAGCCAGAAAACAGCTGCAGATTTAAATAATAATTATAATTGAAATTATAGACAGAGTTAAGACTGAGATAATTTCTTTGAAATAATTTGAAATTTTCTCGGCCATGTTTATTTCAGAAAAAAGATGTTTTTAAAGTTTTTCTTTTATCAAGTTTAGAGCTTCTTCTTCCATAAAATGTAATTCAGAAGGGATGATAATACAAAAAGGCTGGAATACTTCTGCTCCCATCAACTCGCCCAGTCTGGCATAATAAATCTTACTTTCATCTGTTCCCATTTTCGAGCATACCACCATCTTATCTAATTTTACTTTTCTTCCACAAGCTCGTTTCAACTGTTCTAAAGCTTCTGGAAAAGTTAATCCTATATCAACTAAAATTAGAGTATGAGCTTTTATAGCGAGGTTTAGTTTTATTATCCCTATAAAACTCTTTGGTTTATTTTTTTCTGTCCATTTTGGCATACTGGCTGTTTTCCCAAACTTATAAATCTGAAGACCAGTTTCAGTTATAGCATCGAATATACTCGAGTTGTGAAAAACCCTACATTTTATCCCCTCCTTTCTACACTTTAGAATCAAAGAGATATGAGTTGTTGCAATAAGCGGATTTCCATAAACTAACAAAGCTATATCTTTATGCCTAGATTCTTCTAAAAAATCCTCTGCCTCCACCATTAGTCTTGTTAAGGGAAAAATTTTCTTTCCTACAACCTCTTCTAACTTTTCAGTAGAATAAGGAAATTCCACTGTATAATTCTCTAGATATATTTTCTTGCATTTTTCCAAAACCTCGAGAGCTTCAACACTTACACTTTTCAAATCTAAACCAAGACCAACTAAGTAAAAGGTCATTCTACAAACCCTCTTTTTACAAATTTTTTATCTTTACTCTTGATATAGGAAATTAAGCTTACTATAAAAATATAAGCCGAAGTGAAAATTAATGTTAGATTTCTGTAAAAAAACAACAAAACTAAAGCGAGAATAAACGAGACTAAAGCAAGCAACTTGAACCATTTTCTTCCTGATACAAGTTCATCTATGCATAGATAGGCAAGAATATAGCCAGCTGGGATTGAGCTTGCTAA
>JAFCES010000024.1 GCA_017609045.1 Candidatus Pacearchaeota archaeon | reverse complement strand
AAAAGGAGGAAAAATGACAGAAACAGTAAAAGGATTTAAAGAGTTTTCTGGCGAGGAAGCCAGGAAGAGGAAAAAAATTAAGGAAATTCTAATTAAAAATTTTGAGAGGTATGGTTTTGAACCAGCTGAGACTCCTATTATAGAACAGGAAAAGTTTCTGAAAAAAGGAGCTGGTCAGGAAGAAGTTATAAGTGATATTTTCAGACTTAGGGATAAGGGTAAAAGAAACTTAGCTTTAAGATATGAGTTTACTTTTCAACTGAAGAGGTTAGCGAGAGGAAAAAAACTGCCTTACAAAAGATATCAAATTGGTTATGTTTTCAGAGACGAGCCCACTAAAAAAGGAAGATACAGGCAGTTTACTCAAGCAGATATAGACATTATTGGAAGTAGCGAGATAGTAGCAGACGCTGAACTCTTAGCCCTAACTAAAAAAATCTTTGAGGAGTTGAAAATTCCAGTAACAATACAACTAAATAATAGACAGCTTCTTAACGCGATAGTCGAGAATGTAGGAGTAAGAGATAAGAAAACCCAAACTTCAGTAATAAAGGAGATAGATAAGCTAGAAAAAGACAGGGAGAGAGCCTACTCAAACTTGAAAAAACTACTTGGAGAAGAGGGAACAGAAAAACTTCTTGAGTATTTTAACAAGTCTCTTAACTTTTTTATTCAACAGGAGTTCCCAGGGGCTTCTGATATCAAGGAGTTGAAAAAACTATGTAAGGTTTATGATGTGAGAACTAAATTTCAACCAAGTTTAGCTCGGGGTTTACTTTACTATACAGGAAATGTTTTTGAAATAAAAAGTTCAGGATATAGACTTACTTTAGCTGGTGGAGGAAGATATGATGTAGATGGCTTGTCAAGTATTGGTATATCTTTTGGCTTGGATAGAATAGCTGAAGTAAGTGGGATTAAGCCAGAAGTAGGAGGAGTTTTGATATTGAGTATAGGGCAGGACGAGAAGGCCATAAAACTTGCTGAAAATTTGAGGATGGGGGGGATTTCTTGTTCAGTTATGTATGGAAAACCAACAAAAGCTCTACAATATGCAAATTCTTACAAGATTCCTTATGTGGTTTTTGTAGGAGAGAAAGAAGTGAAAAAGAAGAAATTTAAGTTGAGGGATATGAAGACTGGGAAGGAAAGTTTGGTTAGTGAGAAAGAGCTGGTTAAGAAAATTTTATAAAAAAATAGAAACTTTTGATGTTGATGAATAAGAAAGGCATGAGTTTTTGGGATGTTCTTGCGTGGATTGTTCTTGCTTTAATTCTGTTATGGCTGATTTTAAAAGTGATTGGAGTAATTAGCACTCCGGATTTGATTGAATATGCACCTTATTTTGGCATTGTTTATTTAGCTGGGTGGGCAATGAGTAGTTTATTTAGGACAGTGGAGGATGTGAAAATGATAAAAAGAAATTTATCTTTTTTAAATAAAAAAATTAATGAGTTAGTTAAAGATATAGAAATTATTAAGATTAGTCATAGAAAAAATAATCTTTTCTTTTTGCTTGAAAGATTAAGCTAACTCTCCCTTCATTATCTCACTCATAACATCTGAGAAGTTTGCGAGGGGATTGTCATCCAAGTCAAGCTGTTTTTTCTCTTTTTCTATTTCTTGTATTGCTGTTTTTAAAGCAGCTGATTTTTTATAATGTTTATAAAGCCAGATATAAATTTCATCAAAATGTTTTTCCTGTTCTAAGAAAAGCTTTTGCTGATTATCAAGATGTAAACAGGGCAAGAAACAAGCAAGTTTTTCTTCTTTTTTCCCTCCTGTTAACTCATTGTAAGAGATTTTTGTCTGTCTTTTTTTGAAAGCAGTCAGAATTTTAGAATATATTTTTCTTATCCTGTCTTTTATACTATCTCTTTTTTTTGGCAGGACGATTTCAGCTGCTTTTTCCTGCCTCACTCTAGAAACTTCTTTTTTTATTCTTCTCTGTTCAGTTGAGATAGCTTTGTCTAAAGCGGACATTAATTCTTGTAAAGTAACTTGTCTTAATCTAGGAAGAGGTGTTTTTGGGTAAAGTAAAGGAAGTTCAGATTCGTCAATCTCTATTTTTTCAGGGGATTTTGTTTCTTCTTTTTTTCCAAATAGAATCTCATCTAGACTTCTTATATATCTGTTAAGAAGCATTTCTGATTTAATTCTAAGGAGAAGAGAGGCTGCTAATAAAACCTTACTCGAAATAAAAAAATCAGCTTCTTCTAACTCTTTAATCTTTTCAAGATACTTATTAGCCAGTAGGATGAGGTCTATATTCCATGGGTCGAGCTGTTCTGTATTGATGAGATCGTGAATTATAGCTTGCCAACTTATCTCTCTGCCGTTAGTAAGCATCTCGTAAAGCTGTTCAGAGTTTATTTTTTCATCCCCTTTTAACTGCCCCATAATATATTTTCAAAGAGAATAAAACTTATAAAGTTTAGCTCCCCTATTATTCATCTAATTAGTATGAGAAAATAGAAGGAGAGGTAAATAAGCGAGGTACCCCAAACATATTGTAATTATACAATAGTAACAGAACCGAAAGATTTATAAAGTTCAAACACGTAGCCATATTATCACCTCTTTTTGCCCAGGAGAGGCGGTTCAGCAACTCTTTATTCTGCTGAACTCTGCCTCTTCCAGGGTTTTATGATTAGGAGGTGAGGCGAGTTTAAGAATCCTCTCATCGACTTTCTGATGATGAATTTTCACGAGTTATGAATGCACAATATGTTACAGTTTATGATGAAGAAGGGTATAAGATAATTGATTATCTACCATAAGAACCAATTTTTAATATTCATTATAAAAAGAGATTTTTTAGTGGATTAAAGCATTTATTTTTTAATATCTGCTCCCACTTTTTTGTTCAGATTAATTTTTTACTTTTTCTCACTTTCAATCTTTTCCTTACTCAAGAACTCAGTATAATGGCATTTCCCACAATATACTCTATTTTTAGCTTTCATTAAGAAGATTCCTGGACCGCATCTCGGACAGTTTTTCCCCCTGATTAATTTTCCATCTTCTATTTTATATTTTTTCCATCTTTTACTTGAGGGTTTGTTTTTATGTGGTTTTTTCCCTCTTTTCTCTTTTTTCTTTTTTCCCTCTTTCTTTTCTTCTTCAGCTGGTGCTGCAGCTGCCTTCTCTTCTGCCTTCTCAACTTTCTCCTCAGCTTTGGTTTCTTCTGCCATTTTTACTTATTTTCCTCCTTTTTTTCTTCTTTCTCTGCCGCCTTTTCTTCTTTTTCCTCTTGTTTTTGTTCAGGCTGTTCTTGACTACCCTCTTTTTCTTCTTTCTCTTCTGCCTTCTCAACTTTCTCCCCAACTTTGGCTTCTTCTCCTTTATCAGCCCCTTCAGTTCCAGCTTTTTGAAAAATTTCTTCTAATTTCTTGTTTCCTGCTTTAATTACCTTAAGATTAATTTGAATAGTATTTTTTGATATAGTATTTCCTCTTACTGTTTTTCTCAATCTTAAACCTTTTTGTATTCTTCTTGGCTTTCCTTTCCCTTCTTTTCTCGGCCTTTTTTTCATTCCCCATCCTTTTGTTAAAAGAATTCTCTTTAAAGCCTCCCCTTCTATATCCTTCTTTCCTGGAAAACCTGCTTTATCGCTTGTCCCTGTAATTTCCAACTCATACCCTTCAAGTTCAGGCTTTATTTCTTTTCCTTCTATTTTCTCTCCTATTTTCTTTCCTACTAGGAATTCTGTATCTGTCTCTAATTTGAAAGTTTTTCCTTTCTCTGATATGTTTAGTTTGAAAGCCATGTTTTAAGCTGTTATTTTAAGTTTTTAAAAGTTTATGTTTTATATTCCCCAGGTAGTTTTCTCTTTTCTTTTAATTTCAGCTATTTCTTTTAGAATTTTGGTTTCTTCGCTTGAAAGAAGGTCTTTATTTTCTTTAAACTTTCTAAACTGCTCTTCTGTTAGATTTGAATAAAGAAGCTTGGAATCTTTTAACTGCCTGTCAAAAATAATCCTTGGAAGAGAGATAGCAACTTCCATACCCTTTTCAGCTTCTTCTACACTTTTGTTCCCTGATTGTATTGTTTTTATTCTTCCTTTTTCTTCTCCTTCTTCATTAATGAGAGGTATTTTTGGTTTTAGTTTTCCTGCCAAAACTTTAACTCCGAAGATAGCTGGTTTACTATTTCTGAAAATATATCGAGAAAGAATTTCAAGTTTGAAAATACTAGCTAGTCCAATAAGTCTCTCTCTTTGTATTTCTTTTCTTTTTTCTTCCTGCCATTTTTCAAGCTCTTCTATCAGCCTATAGATAACTTCATCCTGTATTATTTTTACTTCTCTCTGCATTTCTTTAGCTTCTTCATCTAAAGTTGTGTTGAATCCAAGGATAACAGAATTAAGAGGTTCTTTCTCTTTATTGGCTTTAGCTGAGATTATATCTGTTTTGTTTATAGGTCCTATTCCCGCTTTTAAAATTTTAATATTTTTTTGCTTTAATAAAGTGAGAAGAGCTTCTAAACTACCTAAAGAGTCTGTCTTAATTATTATGCCTTCTCGTTCAGTTTTAATCTCTCCCAGATCTTTTTTAAACTCTTTTTCTATTTCTTGAAGATTATCTTGAAAAATTTGGAAAGGCATTCCAGGCAATATTTTTTCTGATTCTGTTACTTGCATTCTTATTCCTGTTGCTGCCCTGACTTCTTTAATTGCTTTGAATTTACTGGATAATGGCTGAATTTCCTCTAAAACTCTGACTTTAGTTATAATAGGTTCTTCGAAACTTGCTACTGCTATCTCATTTCCTTGTCTTAAAATGCCATCATAAAGAATAGCCTCTATATAACTCAAGGCTTTTTGTTTTTTAATTTCAAATATTACGCCTTGAGCTTTCTCTCCTAAACTTAATTGTTCTGCTAAGAATTTTTGTGAGAGGCCACATAAAACCATTAACAGTTCAGGTAGACCCTCTCCTGTCTTGGCTGAAACTGGTATGAGGGAAATTTTTTTGGTGAAGTCATCTATGTTGTAGAAAATGTCTGCCTTGAAACCATGACTTTCCAAAGCTGCTATTATTTTGTATAGTTTTTCCTGAAACTGCTGTTGTGTGTTTATTGCCTGTTTTTCTATATTTATCTTGAGGTCATCGTCTAATTTTTTCCATCCACCTAATTTGTCAATTTTGTTTAATGCTACTATAAAAGGGGTTTTATTTTCTTTAAGTATGGT
>JAFCES010000023.1 GCA_017609045.1 Candidatus Pacearchaeota archaeon | reverse complement strand
CTCTTGAACTGAACCTAATTTATAGCCTTTCCTATACTCATCTCTAACCTTTGCTCTCCATCCAACCTCTTCAGCCGCCTTTAATAATGCTCTTTCTAAAGTCTCATAATCTACTTCTCTTCCAATATCTACTCTTGCCATAATCCAATATAACAAAAAAGGTTTATAATTTTTTCTATAACTGAAAATATGTTCAGAGAATTTTGAGAATACCTTCAAATCCTAACCTAAATAACCCTTCTCCTTCTTCTCACTCTCTCTTTCCCATGCCTCTTGTACAGCGTTCATAATCTCCCCAAACTTTCCCTTAATTATAGAATTTTTTAATAAACTCCCCATCTTTTTTTTCATTATATTCATTATCCAAAGCGATACTCTCAATCTCAAATTTTCCAAGCTGCATGTATAATTCTTGAACAAGCTTTTTCTCCTTACTATCAAGACCTTTTATCAAAGCAAGAAAAAACATGGGAGCAGTCGCAGGATTAATAAACATTTCTGTAAACTTCAAATAAGCAAGATTCTTATCAACCATACTCCTTCTAATTTCTCTACTTAAAGTTTCTGTCTCCTTTTCCTGAAGTTTTTCTATTTCAAAATCCTTATTCAACTCTTCAAAACTTGGAAGTTTATATTTCTTCCTTAATTTTTCATACTGTTTTTTCAGCTTACTCAAATCTTCTGCCATGTTTTTCTTTTATAATGCCTTATTTATAAAGTTAAGCCTCAGGTGGGAATCGAACCCACGACCTCGAGCTTACCATGCTCGCGCTCTACCGACTGAGCCACTGAGGCATACTTTTTACAAATAAAATTCAGTATAAAAAGCTTAACTTATTCAGAATCAGGCAGCCAGTCAAGCTTGACAACATAACTTGTGATAGTTTTAAAATTTTCAAAAGTCCTGTTAAGCCACGAAAAATATAAATTCTTGAACTCTTCCCTGTTCTCCTCATCTTTCAAAGCCATCTTATTTTCTGAAATAATAAAAAAACCTACCAAAAGAAAAAACATAACAATAACAAGGAGAATCTTCATTTTCCTTTGATTACATCTCCTGTCCAATCCATTTTTATAATTTCCCCGACTATCGTTTTAGTGTTATCCAAAGCATTGCCAAGCCATTTGAAATATAATTTCCCTACAACAACCATCCCTTCCAAAGTCTTTATATCTACGCCTGAGCTCTCTATCACTTTAACTGAAGTCGCGTAAAAAAAGATTATTAAAAACATCAGAACAAGAACATAAACCTTATGTTTGAAATGTTTAGCTTTAATAAAAAACCATACTAATAAAACAATTGCAATAATTATCATCCAGTTCAGCATTCTACCTTTTTTTCCTGTTTTCTTTGAGGAAGAAGGAGTTTAAATTCTTTTCGCTGATAAGGTTTTTAAGTCTTAAAAACCTGGTATTTCCAGAGCCCTGTAGTCTAGTGGTCAAGGATGCGAGGTTCTGGTGAGCAAGCTCGAGAGACAAAATCTCAAAATAGCGAGCGAGCTTGGGAATACCTCGCGACCCAGGTTCGAATCCTGGCGGGGCTATTCTCCTCTAAAATATACTCCAAAATCATCTTTGCCTAAAGAAACCTGTAAATAAGCAGATAGATTAAATCTCCTCATTACATCTTGCGTGAGAAATACCTTTCCATTTTGTGCTTTTACTGGCCAATTATTTTGGTACAATTTATCAAGATTTCCTTGTTCCTTACTTTCTATTTCTAGTTTCTCAAACTCTTCTTCCTTCAAAAAATATATTTTATTAGTATCTCTCCCTATAGCTCCAGAATGAACAAGAAATACCACTTTCTCATTTCGGAAAAAATATCCAAGATTTAATCCTCCATCTTCTTTTATTATTCCTGGACGAAGAAATTCTCCATTATCTAAACTCATAAAAAATCTTGCATAACAAGATTTTTATATATTATTACAGTGGAGAATATAAGCCCCTGTAGTCTAGTGGCCAAGGATACGGCCCTCTCGACCCAGCAACCAAAAGGTTCTGGGAATCCAAAAAGACTCAAAAATAAGAGAAAGGCCGTGACCCGAGTTCAAATCTCGGCAGGGGCATGAAGACGAAGAGCCGGGACAAATTTATTTTTCTATCAACCCGGCTCTGAGGATGAATTTCTTTCAATTAGTATATTTCTGAAAAATTAACAGAATATTAAAAAATAAATTTATAAACTCTTATTTCCTTAGTCAAAAGAATAAAAAGAGGTAGAAATGAAAAACAAAAAATTTTTAGTTAATTTTGTGATTATAACTATAATTATTTTTGTATTTGCGATAAGAGTAAATGCGTTGAGTAAAGGTTATTGTGTAACAGCAGAAGTTTCAGACATTAGCCCGAGTTCAGTTGAAATTGGAGAAGAATTCACAGTAGGAATACACATTGAAAATTGCGGAGATAAGATACCAGAATATGTTTCTTTTGAATTGCTTAATCCTCCAGTTGATATAGAAATTAAAGAACATTTAATCATTAATATTTCTAAACTATATTATGGGAATAGTGAAAGATTTATTACATATCATATGAAGGCAGCTGAAAATGCCAAACCCGGAACTTATTTAATTAAAGCAAGATTATCTTACGGGGATGAAGAATCCCTAATAACTAAAAATTATAACATCACTTTTAATGTCATGGGAGATAAAGCAGAATTAAGTATTGCTTCTCTTAAAACCCTCCCTATACTCCCAAGAAAAGGAGATACAGTTGAATTAATTTTGAGAGTGGAAAATACTGGAGATGGAATGGCAAAATCAGTTGAAGTGTACCTTAACCACACATTTCAGGGGTTAAAACAATCATTTATAGGCTCACTCAGTTCAAACGAAGATGGTCCAGCTATCTTAACTTTTATTGCAGACAAACCAGGTGAATTTGAATTCCCAGTTACTATCTCATATAAAGATGATTTTGGTAAGCATGAGATAGAAACAAAAATAACTCTTAATATATTGAAGAAAAAATCTAATATTGGAGTAATTATCCTTGTAATATTCATAATCGCTATTTTTGGTTTGGGAATATATTACTTCATTAAAACAAAAAAAGCGAAAGACAGAATAATACAACAACTTCTTAAAGGAAATAACTTAGTGGAAAGAAAAGGAAAAAAATAACTCTTGCAATTATTTTAATAATTTTATTATCCTTTGTAATTGGGATATATTCTTATCAAAATATTAAAGGGGATAAAGTTGCATCTCATTGGAATATTAAAGGGCAGGCTGATGGGTATACGTCAAAATTTTTAGGCATATTTTTAATCCCATTAATATCTATTGGACTATATTTCTTATTCTTGGTTATTCCAAAAATAGACCCTCTAAAAAAAACATAGAGAAATTTAGAAAATATTATGATTTATTCATATTAGTTATGATGTTATTTTTATTTTATGTGTTTATTTTAATAATTTCAGCTAATTTTGGCTACAAATTCAATATAACTACAATGTTAATGCCAGCAATAGGAATCTTATTCCTTTATATAGGTTTCATTATGAAAAAAGTAAAAAGAACTTGGTTCATAGGAATTAGAACTCCTTGGACTTTAAGTAACAATGAAGTTTGGAAAAAAACTCATCGACTTGGAGCTTTACTTTTCAAAATTACAGGAATAATTTTCTTTTTTGGGATATTTTTTTCTCCAAAATACTTTCTCTGGTTTATTATAATTCTTGTTTTTGGATTAATAGTTTGGTTGATTTTGTACTCTTATCTAAAATATGAAAAACTAAAAAATAAATAGTGGTTTAATTTCCTGATGAATATTTGCAAAGCCTTATAAATTCTTGTTTCATCGAATTTAAAAAGAGGACGAAAATGCTTAATGACATTAAAGTTGGATTTGTTGGCGCAAAAAGTTCTATAAAAAGAGGGAACAAAAAAACTACTTTTTTTATTATAGTTGTTCTGGCTTTGATTTTTATGAACCTCATTTTCCTTCCTGCTTTAATAAATGGCATGATAGGCTTTTTTGTGGGTATGGTACAGGATTATGCATTTGGAAATATTGTTATTGAGCCAGCAGAAGATAATACTTATATTAATAATGCAGATAATGTCCTCCAAAAAGTTAGGAGCATCAACGGGGTTAGAGGAGCAGCAAAAAGATTAGAGATAGGAGCTTCCTTACGTTACAAACAGAAAATTGTTGGGGCAAATGTTTTGGGGCTTGTCCCATCAGAAGAGGAAATAGTTTCTAAATATCCTTATATTGTAAGTGATGGAGAATTTCTAGGAAAACTTTCGAGAGATGAGATTATGATAGGAGCCATGCTAGTAGAAGGGTATATCCCTTATTAATGTGACTTATTCAAACGGAGTTGAAAGAACATACAAAGTAAAAGGAATTCATAAAGGAACTTGGGAAGGAACTGACTTAAACGCCCTAGTTCACTATAAAGAACTTGAATCAATATTAGGTGAGCAAGCAAAAGGAAAAGCGTCATCAATAGTTATAAGAATAGAAAGTCCTGGAGAAGAAGCAGTAATAAAAGAAAAAATCATTGAAACAGGAGTTAAAGAAAAAGTTTTTACTTGGCAGGAAAAAGCTGAATCAATATTAAGGCAGGCCTTACAGAGTATAGGTGCATTAGGAATAATGTCAAGGCTGGTGAGTTTAATTGTCGGAGCCGCATTAGTTTTTATTATAGTTTATATTAATACTCTACATAGAAAAAGGGAGATTGGAATTTTAAGAGCTGTAGGCATCTCGCCAAGAGCCATCATATTTGAGTATGTTTTTATCAGTTTATTTTACATAAGTGTTGGGATTCTTCTCGGGTTAGTGATGTTTCTTTCACTGTCCTTTTATTTACAAGCACATCCAATAAAATTTTACGAAACTTTGGAAATTGCTCCTGAAATCAGCATCCCTGCTTTATTTCAAAGTGCCTTAACTATGATGATAATGTCAATTATTGCAGGATTTATACCTGCATGGCTTGTAGCGAGAGAGGACATGTTGGAGGCAATTTGGGGAAAAGGATAAGATGATAATTGTTAAAAATTTAAAAAGATACTATAAAACAGGAGAAGTTACAGTTAAAGCCTTAAATGGAGTTTTTCTTGAAGTGAAAGAAAAGGAATTTATTGCAATTATTGGACCAAGTGGAAGTGGCAAGACCACATTACTAAGAATACTCGGCCTTATCGACAAGCCAACAAAAGGAGATTACACTATTAATAATCTTAATGTAGTTGATTTACCAGAAGAAGAAAGAACCTATTATAGACTAACGCAGTTAGGATATGTATTCCAAGATTATGCGTTAATTAATGAAATGTCAGCTTCTGAGAATGTTTTAATACTCTCTTTAATGGAAGGCAAATCAAAAGAAAAATCTCTCTTAACAGCAAAAAATGCCTTGGAAAAAGTGGGTCTCGGCAATATGATGGACAGAGTTCCAGGCCAGTTGTCAGGAGGAGAAAAACAAAGAGTTGCTATTGCCAGAGCCATAGCCAAGAAACCGAAAATTCTCTTCGCTGATGAACCTTGCGCAAATCTCGACACAAGAACATCAAAACAAGTTTTAGAGGTTTTAAAAGAGTTAAACAAAAAATATGGCCAAACAATTGTTATGGTAACTCATGAAGATTGGCATCTTAAATATGCTTCAAGAGTCATAAAATTAAAAGACGGAAAGATTGTTTCTGATATGAGGAAAAGAAAAACTTAAACTTTTCCATATAACTTTCGATAAATCAAAACCAATCATCAACCAAAAAACTTAAATATAAGTTAGGCTTACCTAACTTATGAGCGCAAAAGAGGATTATCTAAGAACAATCTACTATCTTGAGGATACCGACGATGAAGGAGTGAAAAGTGTGGATATCGCAAAAAGCTTAGAAATTTCAAAACCATCAGTATCTGAAATGCTGAGAAAACTGGAAAAAGAGAAACTTGTGAAAATAAAACCCTACTCAAAAGTTTTTCTGACAAAAAAAGGTAGAGAGGAAGCAGGAAAACTTTTTGACAAGCACTTCACAATAAAAAAATTCATTAAAAGAGTTCTTCAATATGAAGAGGACCAAGCTAGAGAGGAAGCCCATAAATTAGAGCATGCTTTTTCATATGAGGCAGTAGAGATTCTTGAAAAAATTATGGAAGGCCTACCTTTAGAAATAACAAAGGAAAAAATAGAAAAAATCACAAAACCTCTTCCTTCTTATATTGGTTAACAAATAAATTTATAAATCCCTTCCTCTAACAAAATAAGAGGTGGCGGGCCTCACTTATGGAAACTCTGGATGAGGTTGAACAAAAGTTCCAAAGAGCAGAAAATTCAGCTATAATTATACCAAGAGTAGTTGGTGTTTATCAGCTTTTTGATGTGGGAGACGAGAAACATGAAGACAAGTATAGTGAGGAATTTAGAGAATTTGTGAGGGAAGTATGCAATCAAACAGGAAATATAGCACAACACATTATAGAAGAGAGAGGAATATCTCCTTGGCTCATTCATGTAGGTTATGATACAAGAAGTATGAGTGCTTCAATTTTAAGAAAATATTTTGATAACAAAAGACTTGTTTATTCGCCTTGGATGGAAATGCCTAATTTTAAAGAAAAAAATATTTTGAGTATAAATGAAATTGTAAGAGAGTTTATGGAAGGAGGAGAAAAGACTAGAGAGAAGCTTGAAAGTCTAACTAAAAAAATAGTAGAACACTTAGAAAAACTAAAAGATATATATGGTCTTACATCAATAGAAATGGGCTTGTTAAATACATCCAACAGCACCCTATCGCTCAATGAAAATTCAGAACTAATTACCGACCCGAGAATTTTGCATTTTTTTCAGTATTTTTTAAGATAAAAACTTAAAACCAATTTTATACATCTAAACAACAAGTTTTATAAATCAAAATCTTTCTTGTTTAATATGAAACGTTCAAGCAGAAGATGGAAAAAGAAACGCCAGATGAGATGGAAATGGCAAAGAAAAAGGCTTAGAAAGGAAAAAAGAAAGAGGAAACTACATAGACAGAGAAGCAAGTAAGCTTGTTCTAATTAGATATTCTAACACAATAATCTTTATAAAAAAAACTTTACAAAAGAGGATATGAGTAGTGAAATATGGACTGAAAAATATCGTCCTCAAGATTTTACTGAATTAGTAGGGCAGGAAGAGATTATAAAAAGAGTGAAAAACTTAACTAACAGCTTAAACATACCCCACCTACTCTTCGCAGGTCCAGCAGGCACAGGTAAAAGCAGCCTTGCTTTAATCATAGTAAAACAGCTTTTTGGAGAAAAATGGAGGGAAAATTATCTTGAGTTAAATGCTTCTGACACAAGAGGGATAGATGTAATAAGACAGCAAGTAAAAAACTTTGCCAGAACAAAATCTTTAAGTCAAGTACCTTTCAAAGTTATTTTCCTTGATGAAGCTGATGCCTTAACAAGAGAGGCCCAACAAGCTTTAAGAAGAACAATGGAGAACTATACAAAAACTTGCCGCTTCATTCTTTCTTGTAACTATTCAAGCAAGATTATAGACCCTATACAAAGCAGATGCGCTCTCTTTCGTTTCAAGCTTTTAGAAAAAAAACACGTTGATAAAATAATAAAAAGAATTGCTGAATCTGAAAATTTAGAAATAGAACCAGAAAGTATACAAGCTTTATATGAAGCTTCAGAAGGAGACTGCAGAAGAGTTATAAATTTACTACAAGCTACATCATCAATTTCTCCAAAAATTACAGCAGAATTAGTAAATACAGTAACTGCTCAAGCCAAACCCTCTGACATAAAAATAGTTTTAGAATACGCGTTAAGTGGGGACTTTATAAGCGCGAGAGAGAAACTCCTTGATATTATGTTAAAAGAGAGCATTTCAGGTCAGGATATTATAAAAGCAATACAAAAAGAAATATGGAACCTGAACATAGAGCCAGAGTTAAAAGTTAAGCTGACAGAAAAAACAGGGGAAATTGAATTTCGCCTTGTCGAAGGAAGTGATGAGTTTATTCAGCTGGAAAGCCTCTTATCTTCGTTCGTTTTGGCTGGCTTAGGAAAAGCATAAAATAAGAAAAGAGGAAAAATAAAATGACTCTTACTGAAAAATACAAGCCAAAAAATCTTAATGAGATAAAGGGGCAAGACGAAGCTGTAGAAAAACTAAAATTTTTCATTAAAAATTTTCCTAGCAGGAGGAAAGCAGTAATTTTAAACGGGCCAGCAGGAAGCGGGAAAACCTCCCTTGTTCATTGTCTTGCTCAGGAAACTAACTCAGAAATCCTTGAATTAAATGCTTCTGACCTTCGGAACAGGGAAGAAATAGAGAACATCATAGGAAGCGCATCTCAGCAACAATCTCTCTTCTCAAAAGGAAAAATCCTTCTCATAGATGAGGTAGATGGAATAACAAAAGATGATAGAGGAGGATTGCCTGAACTTATCAGGTTAATACAAACAACAAAATTCCCTATTATCTTAACTTCCAATAATGTATGGGATAGGAAGTTTTCTGCCTTGAGGAGAAAAGCTGAACTTATCCAGCTTAAGGAACTTGACTATAAGATAATTTTCGAAATTCTAAAAGACTTATCAGAAAAAGAAAACCTCCACCTGAAAGAAGACCTGTTAACAAGTTTAGCAATAAAAGCAAGAGGAGATGTAAGAGCAGCTATAAACGACCTCCAAACAATCAGCTCTGAAACTTCTCACGAAGATATTCATGAAAGAGACAAAGAAGAAAGCATTTTTCAAGTTTTGAAACAAATTTTACAACAACTGCCAAATCATGAAACTCTCTGGCTATATGATAAAGTTAATCTAAACTTAGATGAAATCTTATTATGGTTAGAAAAAAACATTCCTCTAGAATACAATGGAAAAGAAATTTACAAAGCTTTTGAAGCTTTAAGCAAAGCTGATGTTTTCAGAGGAAGAATTCACAGACAACAACATTGGCGTTTTCTTGTCTACCAGAATTTCCTGATGTCAGTAGGAGTTTCCTCAGCTAAAAAACAGGTAAAAACAAGCTTTGTTAGCTATGAAAAACCTTCTCGCATTTTGAAAATATGGCTCATAAATCAAAAGCTAAAGAAAAAGAAAAACATATCTGAAAAATATGCAAAATATTGCCATATTTCTATAAAAAAAGCAATGAAAGATTTTCCTTTAATTAGACAGATTTTAAAAAATGAACAGGTTCAGCAAGAATTAAGATTAGATGAAGAAGAAGTTGAGTTTTTAAATCAAAGTTGATTAACATTGAGCAGTATTTGGATTTCCGGTTTCCGAGTATCCAAAACCAGGAGAAAAAGTCTGACTTGAAAGCTCTTCTTCACACTCTTCAGGTTCTGTATTAAATGCTTGACAGATTGTATCTAAGTAAGCTTGAGAACTTCTTCCCAAATTAGGATAAACTGCACAGGGTTCTCCTCCTCTCGGACAATTTCTTACATTAGAAACCGTTACAATCCCATTCACAACTAAAGTAGGACTTCCTTGAACACCATAACTCTGACTTAGCTCAGAATCTTTTGCATAATAATATTCTGCCTTATTATCTACACAACTGTTTAGTTTGGATTTATTTATTCTTGCCTTACTTAAACACCTATTAGAATCTCCATCCTCTAAGAAACAAGTTAAATAAGCAAGAAATTTATCTCCCTGCTCTTCTCTAATACATACTTGTCTATAAGTTTCCTGCTCTTCTTTATCTCCGTGCATGAAATAATGTACAAATCTTATTTTAGCATCAACACTATCTCCTAAAGTTTTAATAGTAGGGATAATTCCTTTTTCAGATTGTGTACCATATGGGCAAAACGACATCACAAAAAGTTCAACTTCTGGCTTGTCTGTTTTTGGTATCTCTTGTATCTCTGGCTCTTGTTGCTGAATTTCTGGTATATCTAAAGGAATTGGTTGGCTGAGTAGATACTTACCATCCAAAGTTACATAAGCTGTAAGAGGTCCTTGTCCAATATCAAGAGTTACTTTATAAAGCTGGTCTTCTCTGTCTATAGAAATAATCTCTACCTCCCTACCCTGAGAAGCTGAACTCTCAGAAACAACTTTCCCAGTAATCCCTCCTGTTAAAGCCATAATAAGCAAAATCAAAGAAACTAAAGCAAACACAGCAGTAGAGATCATCCATGGATTTTCTTTAAGTTTATTAATTAACTTTTTTTTCTCAATCTTAATTTCCTGCTCTTCTTCCATCTCTTTTTAAAAAAAAGAGGATTTAAAAAGTTTTGCAAAATAGTTTATTGTTAAGTTAATACATAAAGTTTATTAAATAAAAATCCCTCTTTTAAAAAATGCCATATGATATAATTGTAGGAAGAGATGAAGCTGACAAAAAAAGGTTTGGTAAAAAAGGTCTTATTTTCCTTGGAAAAGGATATGTAAAAATGGGCCAATACACTTCTTTATCTAACCCTATATATATGGATATAGCGAGAAGTCATGTTGTTCTTGTTTCAGGCAAACGTGGATCTGGAAAATCCTACACCATAAGTGTAATAGCAGAAGAATTAACCTCTCTTCCTTCAGAAGAAAGAAAGAACATAGCCAGCTTAATTTTTGATACAATGGGAATTTTCTGGACTATGAAGTACGAGAACGAAAAAGAAAGAGAATTATTAGCAGAATGGGGAATGAAAGCTAAAAAAGTTCCTGTAAAAATTTTTGTACCTTATGGCTTCTTCTCAGACTACGAAAAAAGAGGCCTTCCTATAGACAACAGCTTTTCAATAAAACCCTCTGAACTAAAAGCAGAAGACTGGATTATCACTTTCAACTTGCAAATAACAGAGCCGACAGCTGTTTTAATCGAAAGAACAGTTACAAATCTAAAGGAAACAAGAGAAGATTATTTTATTCAGGATATAATAAAAGAGCTGGAAAAACAGGAAACAGCAGAAGAAATTAAAGAAGCAGCAACAGCTTTGTTCGAAGCAGCTGAAACCTGGCAGGTTTTTTGTAAAAAAGGAGAGGAAGCAACAGAAATCTCTGAGCTCATACAGGCAGGGAAAACCAGTGTATTAGATTTATCTATGTATAGTTCTGTTGGAGCTTTCAATGTAAGAGCCTTAGTCATCGGCTTGATAACAAGAAAACTTTTCAATCAAAGAATGTTGGCAAGAAAAGCAGAAGAGATACAAGCAGTTCAGCACGGTTTAGATTATCTTTCCTATAAACAAGAGAGAGAAATGCCTCTTGTCTGGCTTTTTATAGACGAGATTCATGAATTCCTCCCTGAAAAAGGAAAAACAGCTGCTACTGACTCTTTAATCCAGTTATTGAGGGAAGGGAGACAGCCCGGCCTATCAATTGTGATGGCAACCCAGCAGCCAGGAGCTTTACATAGAGATGTTATTACCCAGGCAGACTTAGTAATAAGCCACAGAGTTACTGCCATGCCAGACGTTAAAGCTTTAAACGAAATGATGCAGTCCTATCTCTTCGAGAGCATAAAAAAATATCTTGATGACCTTCCTAACTTGAAAGGAAGCGCTATAATTCTAGATGATAATTCCGAAAGAATATATCCTATGAGGGTCAGGCCAAAACTCACCTGGCATGGAGGAGAAGCTCCCACTGCTGTCAAAATTAAGAGAAGAATTTAGTAAAAAGTAAAGTTTTAAAAGCTCTTTTTCTAATAACAAACCATGACTCTTGATACAAAACTCAAAGAAAGTGAAGTAAAAAAAAGAATTTGTGCAATTTTTAAACAAAGATTTGGATTTATTCCAGACGTTTCTTCCCTTTTAGAAGAGCAGTTAAATCCAGATGAATTAGAGGAATATTATAATCTAGTAGAACAAGAGTATTTTCCTCGGGAACAATTAATTCCTAATAAAGCAAAAAATGTTGAGGCTCTTGTTTCCTTTATCGCACAATATGGAAGGTCTCCGCAAGAGCTACAAGAATATTTTAATAGACAAGCAGAAATTTCATATCAAGACACTTTTTAGACCAAACTAAATAAACTAACCAACAACAAAATCAATTCTAAATCTATACTTGTAAGGAGCAATCTCTCCAGCCTTTTTTACCTTCATCACCTCAATTTTTTTTCTCACCTTTTTGCTTTCCCTGAAAATTTTCTCTAAAACTTTTCCAAGATCTCTGCCAAAGTCATAATAATAAATTCTTGTACCTTTTTTACTCACTTTAAACGCCTCTTTCAAAAAAATTTCTTTTAACTGAGGTCTTGGCATAACAATCACATCAAACTTCTCTCTTAATTTCGGAACAATTTTCTTAACATCTCCTTGAATTATCTCAACATTCTCCAGTTTATTCAACCTCACATTCTCTCTTGCATACTTATTACATTGTTTACTCAACTCTACACTCACAACTTTTCTACACTTACTCAACTTGCCTATAACAACAGAATAAGGCCCTACACCAGAAAACATAACTAAGACTTTTTCTTTACTTTTAATCTTCTTAGCTATCTCTAATCTTTCCCCAGACAACCTCGGAGAAAAATAACATTTCTCTATATTTAACTTGAACAAACAGCCAGATTCTTTATGTATTGTTTCTGTATTTTTTTCTCCTGTTAAATATCTTGTCTGAATTTTTCTTAATCTGCCTTTAACCCTCCCAATTTTCTCTAAAACCGTCTTAATGTTTTTCCTTTCATTTAACAATTTATGAGCTATTTTTACTTTCTCTTTTTTCTTCTCTTTATCAAATTTTAAAATAGCGATACTTCCAACAACATCATAACCTCTCATCTATGTTAAAAGCAGGAGCGATTTAAAAACATTTATAAATATCTCTTCACTTTCAAAAACAAGAAAAGGAGGCAAAATGACATTCAAAGAGAAGATTGTTGGTGTGATTTTAATAATACTCGGAGCGTTACCTTTCCTCTTGAAAATTGAGTCTATAGGAAAGGCTTTTGAAGGAGCTACGTGGATATTGCCTGGAGGACTAGTATATCAAATAGTAATAGTAGTGTTAGGTATAACCCTATTGTTCAGAAAAAGAACTGCTTACTCTCCTATAAAATGAAAAAAATACTAGCTTTATTAACAGCAATAATTTTACTTTCAAGTTTAGTTCTAGCTTATAATGGTTATTACAGAAGAGGATATAGCTTCCTCCCAGAAGATATTTTAGAAAATGAATGGTTTATGTTTGGCTTGATTTTAATGGGTTTCTTTGCCATAATTTTCTTTGCTTTAAGTAAGAGTATGAGAGAAAACTTAGGAGCAGCAGTAGTCATCTCTCTTGTAATCTCCTTATTTGCAGCTCTTGCCATTTCCCAAAAAGTAAAGTTTTATGGTTTAGTCGGAGAAACAATTGGAGGATGGGCTATCGCCATAATTGTCGTTGCCTTAGTTATTTTGTTGATAAAGGGTGCAATAAGCTCAGGAGGATTCATGCTTTTTTTGGGTTTATTTATTATCAATATTTTCCTTAACATTATAGACCTTTATGATTATCTTCCTTATTCTATATTAGACTCTCCTATGATGGGGATTCATGATTTTGTAGCAAGTGGCCTATTTTTAGGGATCCTTATTATTCTATTCATAATTCTACTATTTTCAAAAAGGGCTAGAGAATGGCTTTTCCCAAAGAGAGAAGAAAGAGAAATTAAAATCCCCATAAGATAACATTTCAAAATTTCAAAAAATTAAAACAAGGTTTTCTGAGCTGCTTTTTTCTTAGCTTCCCCTAATCTTTCTAAAGCAGAATCTATCCTGCTTTCAGAAAACTCTCTTTTCAATAACATCTCTTTCAGTTTTTTTTCGTTCATTTTAGGGAATCTCATCTCAACATCCTTCACTTTCGGTTTTTTAAAAAGCTGAAAAACCTCTTGCCAGTCGAATTGTTTTCCTTCTGGAAGTTTTTTAATTTCCTCTTCAACACTTTTAAAGATTTTTACTGGATACTTATATTTTTTAACTATATCTAAAGCTTTTTTCTGTCCTATTCCCCTCACTCCCCCAGGATTGTAATCTGTTCCTGTCAAAATCCCTAAGCATATTAGCTGGTCTTGATTTATCTGCAGAGAATTCAAAACTCTTTCTAACTCAATCATCTCTGGAGAAATATAAACCCAACCAGAAACTGTTCTTCTTTTTCTTGCGAGAGTTAAATTCTGAAGTAGCCTTGGAGTTTGGAATAATAAGGTATCATAATCCTGGCTTGCTACTGCGTAAGCCTGCCTTTTCCTGCACATATATGAAGCCTGCGCTTCAGCTTCAGAAGGGGCCTGTACTACTCCTATACCCATCGCTTCCAACAATTCTTTACTTTCCTCTGCTATTTCTGGTGTTAATCTTGCTAGTTGTTTAGCATATCTGCCCATAGCCTCTACATCCTCTTTTTCTCTTGCTTTTTCATATTTTTCTCTTGCTTTTTCCTTCACTTCTTTTCTTCTTTCTTTTTCCCCAAACTTCATCTCAGGAGGCTTGCCATCAAAAACATAAACTAACTTCACACCTTCATTCAACAAGCTTATGTTTCTATAAAAAAGTCCTGATAAATGGCTTGTTATTCTACCTTTTTTATCCATCAAAGGAGTTCCATCCCTCTGTCTGATAGTAGAAAGAAACTGATAAATAATGTTAGAAGCATCTACCGCAATAACCTTCCCCTTCAGCTCAGAAAAGCTCACAGCTTTTCTGGAAACTATATCACCTATCTGCAAACCCATAAACTAAAAAGGAGAAGAAGATATAAAAAATTAACTAAAATAATTTTTGCTGATTTTCTTCTACTGTATCTTCAAGATTTCTACTCCCAGAATTCAGCATCCTATGATATTCTCCTTCTATAAGCTGATAAGCTTGAAGAGCATAAACCCTTTTACTTTTTCCGCCAGGGTCACGGAAATCATAGTTATAGGGCTGGAAAAAAGAATTTACAAAAGCATCCCTCACTTCTGGTTTCAATTTTCTCAACCTTTCTTGTTGTTTACCCTTCTTTGCACTATATCTTTTTCCTTTACATTGAGATGCCATAAATCTAAAATTTCCGCTATGATAAACTTCTCTATTCATCATTCTAACAAGTCGAAAAAAGTTTCTTGGAATATCTCCTGACCGGTGTCTATCTCCAATCTTTAACTTTCCAGCTGCTAAATATTGTGCAAGTATTTCATCTGAATTCTCCAAGTTAAGCATAAGAAAAGGAACAGCAAGATTATGAATACCATAAAAGACATAACGTATGTTAGCAAGGGATAGTCTGCCTAAATCAACTTTCCTTATTCCCCATGGATACCTTCTTGCCATAATTAAAA
>JAFCES010000022.1 GCA_017609045.1 Candidatus Pacearchaeota archaeon | reverse complement strand
TTATATGAACCAGACGAACCACTTTATATAAACCAAAGTTGTGACCATAAAATCTGTTATTTTAGTGTAGATAAGCTAGGAAACTGGGAGATGCCAGAATGTCAGGTATTTTCAGTTGATAGTAAGGGACCAGAAATAATAATACACATTCCAACTAATGAAGAAGCTGAAAAAATATTAAGATGTGACCAAAGCATAGTTGTAGAGGTATGGGATGATAAATCAGGAGTTAATGAATCAAGCATTTATGCTGAATTATTAAATGAAAGTGGTGATGTTGTAAGGACTACACAATTATATAAAGCAGTTTATTCTGGTGACAATGGAAGTATATATGAGGGATTAATGGATAAGCAATTGCCTGCTGGAAATTATACATTAAAAGTATATGCAAGTGACAAGCTCGACAATAAAGCAGTAAAAGAAATAAATGAAACATTAACAGAGGGAATATATGTAGAATATCTTGACCCTGCTTCATGTATTGTTGATATGGAAAAAGGAGGAAATTGTCAATTTACTTTCCATGTATGTATGAGAGGAGAGAACTGGATTGATATGTGCATGCACAGACTAGGAGAATTGATAACTCCTGATATGTTAAATGCGACAATAAGTAAAGGAAGTTCCACAGCTTATGTTGGCTTATGTGAAGTTAGTGATGCAGAAGATCTACAATTAAATCCAGCAAAAATTAATGGGAAAACAACCTTTAATTTAACCTTGAAGTTAACTCCTAATATAACTGCTTTGATAGGAACAGGAGTTTATGATTTGAATTATACTATAAATTCTTGGGATCCTTAATTCAACAAAATTTAAAGAATAAGAATGAACCAAAAATATCTTCTGATTTCAGCAGTTTTTTTAGCTCTGTCTTTAGTTAGTGCTGGCAGTTATTCTGGAAGTTTAAGTGTAAGCTCAGGACAAGGAAAAATAATTATCTCAGGAGGAGGACAATTACCAGAACATTATTGTGGAAATAATATTTTAGAGACTTGGTTAGGAGAGCAGTGTGACGGAACTAATCTTGGTGGACAGACTTGTGAGAGTTTAGGTTTACTTTATGGTAAGGATTGGACAGGCACCCTATCTTGTTCTAATAATTGCACATGGGATACTTCTAGCTGTAGTGTTGTCCAGTCATCAACACCTTCAAGACGAAGCGGTGGCGGAGGTGGGAGTGGAAGATGTGTAGAGTATTGGCAGTGTACAGAATGGTCTGCCTGTACAGATGGAAAACAAATAAGAACAAACTGAGTTATTAAAACCAGCAGAAGAAAGGAACTGCACAGCAGAGGGGGAAGAAGGAGAAGCAGGACTAGGAATGACAACTGAAAATGAAGAAGAAAAAGGCTTTTTTAGCAAGATAACAGGAGCAGTAATAGGTGGAGGAGTTGCAGGAACATTAATACCTATAATGTTTATTCTTGTTGTAGGGTTAGTAGCGATTATTATTTTTGTAATAAGAAAAAAAGCTTAAATTCACTCTTAAATGGTAGAGAAAAAAATCATAGTTTAAAGTGTAATAATACTTTTAAATTAACTTTTCGTCAAATTGAAATGATAAAAAACTCTTTAAAAGAAGCGATAGGAGAGGAATGAGTAAAGGGAAATTATTGGTTGTGGCTTTGTTATTTTTATTGACTCTTTGTACAGTTTCGGTATCAGCTCACTGGTACTGTTATAATACAAGGCCAGAGGTAAGTTATGATTCTTATTATGATTTTGAGGAGGAGAAATTCAATATTACTTTAACCATTAAAACTTGTAAAGAGAGAGGTTTCAGAGATATTGACTGGGCTTACTGGTGTGTAGGAAGTTTTGATGAATGTTGCCCTGATCCTACTTTAGATGGAGGGTGTGGTGTATATTATGGAGCAAGAGGTTATTGCGCTATTCATTTAGATGATGACTGGTGGAGAGATACTAGTACTACAGGAATAGAAGAGGACTCAAATGTATGCGACTGGAAAGATAAACTATTAGTAGCTGAAAAAAGTTTTCTACTTTCCCCAGAAGAGATTGAAGGAAAAGGAATTGGGGTAACTGCTTCCTGGTTGTATGGAGATGGCAACAAAAAACTACTTCCAAGATGGATCTCTATTGAAGTTGAAGTTCCAGAATGTGAAGATAATGAAGACTGTGATGATGGTTTATATTGTAATGGTGTAGAAACTTGTGAAGATGGAGAGTGTATTTCAGGAGATGACATAAACTGTTCTTTGAATGATATTCTTAGAATAGCTACCTGTACTAATAATCCTGATAATAATCCACTTACATGGGATTTTTTTGCTGGATTTACTTCAGTTTGCAATGAGGACTTAGATGCTTGTACAACTGGAACAGTTGATTTAACTCATACTTGTGATATAAGCTTGTGTGGGGCTGGATGTGAAGATAATGAAGACTGTGATGATACAAAATGTGGTTATTTAGATGGTTGTTATGGTGGTACTTATAGAGATTATAATAATGTTGAAAATACTTGTCTGGATTGTTTGTGTACATCTAACTCTTGTACTGTTTATAACGAAATTATAACTGATGTTGATGGGGATGGTTATGATACTGAGTGTGATAATGACTGTGATGATTCTAACTCTGAAATAAATCCAGGAGCTGAAGAAATATGTGATGATGGTATAGATAATGATTGTGATGGTTTAGTTGATTTAGATGATGATGAATGTGAAGAGGAAGAAGAAATTACTTGTTTTGCCGACGAGGATTGTGGTTTTGAGTATTTTGGTATCTATATATCAAGCGGATGTGCAGGGGGCTCTAATTATTGTTGTAATGAAAACAGAAGCGTCTGCCAGCTTTTTGTTGAGTTTACCTGTCATAATCCCGGAACCCTTGAAAGTTATTGTACAAATTCAACCTACCCTCTTACATTAGACTATTGTGGTGAAAGTTACTGTGAAGAGTGGGGAGGCAACTATTGTGGAATAGACGGAAATGTTCATAAAAACAGGACTTGCTATGAAAAAGGATGTGAATCTGGTTTTTGTTTTAGTAGCGAATATGTTAATGAAGAGCAAGTTGATTTATGTGAGTTTGGCTGTGAAGAAGGAGAGTGTCTACCTGCGCCAGAATGTGAAGCTGATTCTGATTGTGGGAATATAACTTCAGAATTAATTTGTCAAGGCAATAATGTTACTAATATGACAACTACCCCCAATTGTGTTGATGGTTATTGTGAGCTTAATATAACTTATGAATTTATTGAAGAATGTGAATTTGGCTGTAAGAATGGTGTATGTTTAGATGAAGAGGAGGAAGATAATGGGAATGGAGGCAGAAGAGTAAGAATAAATTATTGTGGGGATGGTTATTGTGATGTAAGTATTGGAGAGGATAAGCTTACCTGCCCAGAAGACTGTGAATTTGTTTTCGAAACTTTATATTACAGAGCTGGTGATGGAACTAGTGAGCTAAACGAAACTATTATCTTAATGGGAAAAATTGTAAAAGCAAAGGAAGAGCCTGGAAATTTCTGGTTGTGGTTACTTAAGAAGTAAAGGTTATTTTTTAGTATAGATTTATGTATAAATTTGAAAGTATCTGAATATGCTTGAAAATATAGTGAGTAACGCGAAGAGGTTTTTGAGGGAAAACAAAGAGCTTCTTATCTATTCATCTTTTGTTTTGGCAGCAGGATTGATTGATTCTTATTTTACCTCTTTACATCTATCAAAAAGGGATTATGCTGAACATAATATTTTTATGAATCATCTTATAAAAAATTATGGTATTGGTTGGGGTTTATATTTCCCAAAAATAGCCGGGAGTATTTTAGCAATAACTGCAGCTCGTGAGTTAGATAAAGAGAACAAAATTCCTATAAGAGGAAAACATTTGCTTTTTGGAGCTGGTTCATATTGGTCTATTTCTGCAATATCTCAGTGGTACTGTTACTGGATAATTTAATTAAAAGGGATAAACCTTAAAAACCCCTAAATCCTAGTCTACATGCAGACTAGGCTGGCGGGTTAGCCCTCCGCTGTTTGCAAATGGGCTTTATGGCAAGCTGCAAGAGGGAGTGTAACACGTCAACTTTGAAAAGGCTTTAGGCTGACGTTGACGTTTTGTCCTGCTCGATCTTGCTCTTGCGAAACGGGTCAGGCCTTGACCGGAGCAGCCCTAAACATGAGTTAAGATGCTTGTGGGGTCGCAAAACCGAGGATGCCTGGAGATACTTACTTAGCTGATGTGGAGCTGGCCCTCGAGTCTGCGTAGACTCAAGTTTATAGACAAGAAATTCTTTAGTTGGATTTTCTCAAAAGATATTTAAACCTCTTTCCTTTACTTAAAATATGCTAGAAAAAAGAGGTAGAAGAAGAGGTAAAAAAGGACAGTTCTATATCATAGCTGCGATAATTATAATAGCTGTAATAGTGGGGTTTGCTGCGATAAGGAATTATGCACAAACAGGAAAAAAAAGGACTAAAATATATGATCTAGGTGAGGAGTTGAAAATAGAGACAGGAAATGTTTATGATTATGGAGTTTATAATGGAACAGACATAGATAATCTTATAGAGAATTGGGCTGAGATCTACTCAGAATATACAGAAAGCCAAGAAATAATAGAGGATTGGTTTTTTGTTTATGGAAATGAAGAGGAAATGTCAGCAGTTACTTTTACTACAACAGAAGCTGGTGAAATTGGGATTTATACTGGAATGGGGCGGGTTGGAGTCCAAATACAAAGAGGAAGAGTAAATAGAACTATTATTGGAAGTATTCATGGCGGAAGAGTTAACGTAACGTTTCAGAACTTTACTTATGATTTTGAATTGGAAGAGGGAGAGAATTTCTTTTTTGTCATAAGAGGGGGAGAATATTCTGCTACTGGTTGAAATGAAAAGAAAGATGAGAAATAAAAGAGGAGTAAGTATAATTGTAGGATATGTCTTATTGGTAGTTATAGCTTTATCTCTTAGTCTTCTCGTATATGCTTGGTTGAAATCTCAGATACCGAGAGAAAGAGAAAAATGTCCAGAAAGTATTTCTCTGATTATAGAGGATTACTCTTGTGATAAAAGAGGGAAGACACTAGACATAACATTTCAAAATAAAGGTCTTTTCAATGTGAATGGTTTTATAATAAGGATAAGGAATGTTTCTGATGGCAAAACTTATACTTTAGAAAGTGGTGGGGGAGGTATAGAGAATTTTTTTGTTGAAGCTGGAAAGTTAAAGGCTTTAAAACCAAATGAAAAAGCAACTCAGCAATTCTCATATTCAAAATATGGAAGATTAGTAGAAATAGAGATTGAACCTTTTATAACAGAACAGGGAATTGTTCTCTGTGAAAATGCAATCATCTCGCAAGAGATAGTGGGATGTGATTAAATTTTTAAACTATAAATTATTAGTAGAACAATGGATAAAAAAGCAGTAAGTCCTGTTGTTGCGACAGTTTTGTTAATAGCTATAGTTATTATTCTCGCTTTGATAATATTTTTGTGGGCATTTAAGGGATTTATTCCAGAAGCAATTCAGAAAAGAGGACAACCTATAGACCAAGCCTGTAATGAAGTTAGTTTAGAAGTCAGCTATCTTAAGAATTTGGGGGAGTTGGAGGTTATAAATATAGGAAATATCCCTGTATATAGACTTGATATTAGAAAAATAGAAAAGGGAAGAGTGGATAAAGAAGAATATGAGGGAGGAGTAAGCGTAGGGCAATCAATAACAGTAGATATTGGAACTGAAACTGAGTATGATGAGGTTGAAGTAATTCCTGTTATTTTAGGGGAGACAGAAACCTCAAAAAAGATTCATCCTTGCAAGAATAAATTTACTGCTGAAAAAGTATGATAAGAAAAATGAAAAGAGGAAAAAAAGGGGTGTCGGCTGTTGTAGCTACTGTCTTACTTGTTTTAGTTACTTTTATGGCTATTGGTCTTATAATAGGGTTCATAATACCTATGGTAAAAGAGAGTTTAGGGAAAGGAAAAAGCTGTTTTGAGCTGAGAGATTATGTTACAGTTGTTGAGTCTGAATATACTTGTTATAACTCAACTCATACAAAATTAATGATAGAAAGAGGTATGGAAGATTATGAGATTAAGGGTTTTGTTGTCAGTATATTGTCGGGAGGTGAGAGTAAGCGATATGATGTTGAGGAAGGTAGTGTCACTGGGATAAAAATGTTAGATGGTTCAGAAATTATTGAGATTCCTGAGCCAGGAGAAGCTAGAACTTATGTTTTTGATACTTCTGCTGAAGAAGGGGTGAGGATTTCGATAATGCAAAAAGAGGGTAGTGTATGTCAGCCAGTTTTCTATGATGTTCCTGCTTGTTTGGTTTAGTAAGCAAAAAATGATAAAAAGAGGCAGAAAAAGTCAGATATGGATAGAAACTGTAATTTATACTTTAATTGGTTTAGCGATAATAGGAATTCTATTAAGCATAGTTAAACCAGCTATAGACAGGAAAAAGGATGAGATTTTAATTGAAACAAGTTTAGAGATGATGAGTATGATAGAAGGTCAGATAGAGGATATAAAGTACAGAGGGGTAGGAAATTCAAGAATAATAAACCTTAAAATAAAAAAAGGAAAACTTGAAATCAACTCTTTAAATGACTTTCTCGAGTTTACAATGGAAAGCAAATATAAGTATAGCCAGTTAGGAGAAGAGATAAACCACGGGAAAATAAAAATACTAACAGAAGAAAAAACAAAGAAAGTTTACCTTGTGACTCTAACTCTAAATTATGAGAATAATCTTAATTTAACTTATAATGGGCAGGATAAAAATAAGATATTTCAACCAGCACCAACCCCTTATACTTTGACAGCAACAAATATGGGTAAAAGGGGGAATTTTGTTCAGATAGATTTTTCTTAAAAAAATCTATATTGAAACTTTAATTAATGTTTATTATAAAAACAGAAGAAGAGCTTTATTATCTAGTTCATAAGAGGATATAAAAAGAGATATTATAATTTTAATTATAGTATTTATTAAGTATAAGAAAAGATAATCAGAGTAAGGTTTAAAAAACTCTTTGTCCTTAAAAAAGAAAAGAGGAAAGTTTTATGATGCCTGAGAAAAATATTTTTATAGAATTAAAGCCTGCTTTTCCTGCGCTTCCAAGAATAGAGGATAAAACTAAACTTAACATAAGATATTCCCTTATCCCTCCATATGCCTATGCGCATATATATTGGGACAGAAAAAAGAGCGAGTTGGTTTATGAGTTGGAAGAGCCTGGCTTGAATGAAAAAGAAAAAAAGCTCCTGGAAAAGATAGAGACGGGCATGAGAGAAGCTATAAATATTAATGTGCTAGCTGAGAAGACAACAGAGGCTATGATTCATTATATAGACAAAACAGCTGACTTGTTGATTTCTGAACTAAACTTGAAAGTTGAAGAATCCACTTATAAAAAGATTTTCTACTATTTGTTTAGAAATTTCATAGGTTTGAATGAGATTGAGCCACTGCTGAAAGACTATTTTATAGAGGATATAGAGTGTAATGGTATTAATACTCCTGTATATATAGTTCATAGGCTTTATAGAAACATGAGAACTAACATTGTCTTTAAAGAAATAGGTTATCTTGCTAGTTTTGTTGAAAAACTTGCCCAGAGATGCGGTAAATATATTTCTTATGCCTCTCCACTCCTTGATGGAACTCTTCCGGAGGGAAGTAGAGTGAATGCTACTTATACTACAGATATTACAAGTAGAGGTCCTACATTTTCTATAAGAAAATTCACTAAAATTCCTTGGACTCCTCCTCAACTCATAGCTCTTAACACTTTAAGCCCAGAAATGCTTGCCTATTTCTGGCTGTTGATTCAGTATAAAAGCAATATTCTTATTACAGGAGGAACTGCTTCAGGAAAAACTACTTTACTAAATGCTATTGCTTTTTTCATTCCTCCTGAAGCTCGGGTAGTGAGTATAGAAGACACAAGAGAAATTAATTTGGCAAGAGAAAACTGGCTGCCTAGTGTAGCAAGAACAGCCATAGGAGCTGGAAAAGTAGGAGAGGTAGACCTCTTCGCCTTGTTGAAAAACTCGTTCAGACAAAATCCAGATTATGTTATTGTTGGAGAAGTCAGAGGAAAAGAAGCTTTTGTTTTATTTCAAGGAATGGCTTCTGGACATTCTTCTATTTCAACAATACACGCAGACTCTGTTGATACTGTTATAAAAAGACTAGAAACTCCACCAATAGAACTTTCTCCTACTCTTGTAAA
This sequence comes from Candidatus Pacearchaeota archaeon, assembly GCA_017609045.1. Lineage (GTDB taxonomy): Archaea > Nanobdellota > Nanobdellia > Pacearchaeales > GW2011-AR1 > JAFCES01. Next base: position 8,696 of record JAFCES010000022.1, on the reverse strand, counting down.
TACTTTAGATGCGGTAGGTATAATGACCCACGCCACTGTAAAAAGAGAAGAAACGAGAAAACTGAAGAGCATTGTAGAGATTATAAAAGTCAACCCAGATGGTGTAGCATTAACTAATACCCCTTTTATATGGTCTCCGAAAGATGATAAATTTTATTTTAAGAAAGATAGCAAGGTGTTTGAGAAAATTGCTATGAGATATGGATTAACAAAAGAAGAGCTCTCAAAAGAGTTTGAATTAAGAACAAGACTACTTTATGAACTTTACAGAAGGAATATCTTTGGTTTTGAAAGAGTTCAGAAAGAGATAAATGAGTACTATAAAAATCCTAAAGCTGTCTTAAGTAGATTTGGAATTAAGGCTTGATTTGAGTTTTTCTTGTTACTATTAGTAATATAGTAAAGTTTATATACTTAAAATATATTATTATAAGGTAATTTAAAAATGGGCAGAGTTAAGTTGGAAGGTTATGTATGTGAGAGATGTAAGCATATTTGGAGAAGTAGGAATAAAAATGGGAAAGAGCCGAGAGTCTGTCCCTCTTGCAAATCTCCTTATTGGAATGTTCCAAGAAAAAAGAGAAAGAAACAAAAGAGGAAAAGATGAACATAGATGATTTAAACTTGCTGGCACAATTGATAGAATCTTCAGGTTTGGCTATTGAAGAATTAGAAAAAGCTATAGAGAGCTTTTGAATTTCCAAAAACAAATATCAAGAATACTTACAAAATGACAATACATGATTTAAAACAAAATATAGAAGTAGAGAAAGAATTGATAAGAGAAATTTTTATTTTCACCTCCCAACTTAGAAATCTAGAAAGACTTTATCCTTATGAAAAAAGAGAGTATGAGAGAAGGATACTAATGAGAGCTTTGAACTCCTCTATAGAAAGACTAAAGATGGTAAATAAATCTATTCCAGAAATTCTCAATAAGATTTCTTTTTTAGAAAAACCAGAGCTAGAGAGAAAAGAAGAAAAAACAAAAAATTTAGTAAAAGTTAATTATATTCCCGAAATTTTTGTGAGAAAAGAAAAGAAAAAAGAGGACGAAGGAAAAAGGAATATTACAGCTACTATAGAAAAGAAAGAGAGAAGGAAATTTTTAAAAGAATTAAAATTAAGCAAGGAGACACTGAAAAGATTAAAAAAAGCAAAACCCAAGGAAGAGAAAGTTGAGCGAGTGGAGTTTTTAGAGTTTAAAAAAGCCAGCTGGTATGCTAGAATTTCAAACAAAATTTTCCTTAAATTGTCAACCTCTTTTTCAGACAAAGGTAAACTGAAAAAGTTAAATTCAAATCTGAGAAAGGCGAACATGTCTTTTCTAGTAACCACCTATCTATCTATGGCTTTTTTATCTACACTTCTTGCTTTTGTAGTAGGTTTGATTATTTTTGTGATCTTATCAATTTTCACAACTGCAGATCTTATAAGCATTCTAAGAAATTCTCTTATTATTTTTATTCTGCCTATTTTAACTTTTTTTTCTTTTTACTTTTATCCTTATGCTGAAAGAAAAAGTATAGAGGGAAAGATAAACAGTGAATTACCTTTCGTTACTATACACATGTCAGCTATAGCAGGGAGTGGTATCGAACCAACTCAGATATTCAAGATTATTGTTTTGAGCGAAGAATATCCAAATACAAAAAAGGAGCTGAAAAAGGTGATAAATCAAGTGAATGTTTATGGTTATGACCTTGTAACAGCTTTGAAAAACACAGCAAGAGAAACCTCCAGCAAGAAATTGTCTGAATTATTTAATGGAATAGCTACAACTATTTCAGGAGGCGGAAGTTTGCCAGAGTTCCTTGACAAGAGAGCTGAAACTCTTCTTTTTGAATACCGTTTAGAGAGGGAAAAGAAAACAAAGTCAGCTGAAACTTTTATGGATATATACATAAGTATAGTAATAGCTGCTCCTATGATTATGACCTTGCTTTTAATATTAATATCTATAAGCGGAATGGGTATAGGGCTTAGTTTAAGTCAGCTAACTATAGTTATAATCTCCATCGTTGCCTTGATTAATATAGTATTTTTAGTATTTTTGCATTTAAGGCAGCCGTCATATTAAAATGGATATAAAAAAAGCTCATATTGTTGGAATAATTGCAGCAGTACTCGTAATAGTTGGAAGTCTCATGGCTTGGAAATGGATTAACCTTAAATCAGAGATGTTTTATTTTATAATTGGTATTTCCGTTGTTATAGGAATTTTGCCTTTTGTTGTTTCCTTGATTATAGAGAGTAGTAAGGAGAAGGAAAATAATGAAATGTTTTTAGAGTTTTCAAGGAATTTGGTAGAAAGTGTTAAGTCTGGAACGCCTATAAGTAAAAGTATCATAAATTTAAGAGGCAAGTATTATGGAAGCTTAACACCATATATCAAGAAACTAGCAAACCAGATTTCTTTAGGGATTCCAGTTAAAAATGCTTTGGAAACTTTTGCAAGAGATGTTGATAGTAGAGTAATAAGCAGAGCAGTAACTTTGATCAGTGAGGCTGAAAAAGCAGGAGGAGAAATAGAAGGGATTCTGGAATCTGTAGCAAAGTCTGTGAACGAAACTGAAAAGCTAAAAAAAGAAAGATTGTCTGTTATTTATAGTCTGGTTGTTCAGGGCTATATTATCTTTTTTGTTTTTATAGTAATTATGTTGATTTATGGCGCAGAAGAAGTAGCAAAACCAATGCTTTACCTACTTATAATTCAGGGTCTATTTACTGGTTTAGTCATAGGTAAGCTAGCTGAGGGTAGTTTAAAAGCAGGAATAAAACACTCATTTGCGATGGTTGCTCTTTCGTTGTTAATTTATATGGGTGCGAAAGCATTTTTTTAAGATGTTGAAAAAAAGATATATAGGAAGAAAAGGTAAAAAAGCTGTAAGTCATGTAGATATAATTCTCTCTTTTGTTATATTTACTGGATTTTTGATTTTTTTGATTGCTATTTTCAAACCTTTTAAAATTAGCGGGGGAGAGGAAGTTTATCTTGATATGGCTGAGAGAAAAATTAGAGATCTTACCTCTACTGAAGTTAAATTTTTGACAATAAGATTAAATGCCAACACAGAAATAGAAAACTGTTTTTGTTTTGATTATGATTTTAGCAATGTTACTGTTAAAAATAAAAACTATAGTTTTGTAAATGCCTTAAGTAAAGAAAAGGGAAAGGGGAGGAAAGGCAGAAAAGTATGTATAGATAATAAAGAGGTTTTTTTCTATATTTACTCTTGTGAAGATTTTAAAGAGGAAAGATTTGATTCCTCTAACTGTATTGATTTAGAAGAAAATAACTATACTCTTGGTTTGTTTAGAAAATATGACATGGCATCCTGGAGAAAGTTAAATGAACTGAATAAGAGTTATGAAGAAAACTACGACGAGGTGAAAAATGAGATAGGGCTTCCTGGCTCAAAAGATTTTTCTTTTAACATAAGGAAGACAGAAGCTGCTGGTGAGGTTATTTTGAGAGTTAAGAAAGAGCCTCCAAAAGGAGTAAAAGTTTTAGCTAGAGATATCCCTATTCAAATTGTACATGAAAACGGAACTTTAAACTATGCTATATTAAACATAAGGGTGTGGTAATGAGTAAAAAAGGTTTCCAAATGACAAACAAAGTTTAACAAATGAAAGTAGAAAAAGTTAAAATAAGAAAAGAGAAAAGCAAGAAAGGATGGTTAAGAATTTTAGAAGCTTTTATAGCTATAATCCTTATAACCTCTGTGCTGGTTGTTCTCTATTCAAGAACAATCGAAAGGCCGAGAAGAGTTGAGGAAATTTATAATCTTCAAGAAACTATACTTGGTGAGGTAGCCTCTTCCAATAAATTGAGAGAAGCTGTTATAAATAATCGTACAGAGGAGATAAAGAGTTTTATAGAAAGAAGAATTCCTGGGGGTTTTAATTTTACTATTGAAATTTGCGAAGTCAATGAGATTTGTGAGTTAGGGGAGTATAGAGAGGAGGGTGAAGAGGTTTATTCAAGCGAAAGGATAATAAGCTCTACTCTTGAGATATATCAACCAAAAAAGTTAAAGATTTTCATGTGGGAAGAGTGATTTGATTATGCGGTATGATAGAAATAGATAGAAAACCCCAAAATTAAATTTTCTTTAGGCCCTTAAGTATTTTGTTTTTCTTAATTTTAAACTCCCTTGGACTTAAGTTAAGAGCTTGGTAATTTTTAAAAATTACCAAGAATTTTTTTAGTTCATCAACATGATGCTCTATTTTATATTTTTTAAGAATTTTATAATATTTATTAAAATCTATGTCAGAGAAAAAAAGTAAAGAAATAATGTCTATTTTGTCTTTTTCTCCTTTTACTGAGTTTTCTCTATTTTTGTATGCTCCTTGTTTTAAAATTAAAAGTACTTCTGGTCTTGCTATAACAAATCCTTGTGTTTTTAATATATATCTTTTTATATCTTCAGTAGGAAGTGTAAGTTTAGAAAAATATTCTACATAAATATCTATATCTGTTTCTTCTTTTTTGATTTCATATTTTTTTAGTCTGTCATTTTTTCTTAAGTTGCTTTGTTCAGTTTTCTTGAATTTTTCTAATTCCTCTAAACTAACAATTATATCTAGATCCTTTGATTTAAGTTGTTGAGTTAAAAGATAAACTGCCCATCCTCCAATCAAGATAAAATTATAATTTTTTTTTAATTTCTGCAATTCCTGCCAACTTTTTTCTATCAAAAGAGGGCTCCAAAATTCTTTTTCTATTTTGTTTTTTCTTAGCATTCTAAATTTTTTGTAGGTTTTATTTAACTATCTTTTTATTTAATTTTTCTTCCAAGGCTTTTAAAAAATCAGAAGCATACCACTGCTTTAAATTCCACAAATCAACAAATATCTGGCCGAGGGTTCCTGTTTTCCCGTATTTTTTAATATTTTTGTCTGCTTTTAAAACAAAAAGATTTGGGTTTTTTTCACTGCGAGAAAATCTTTTTTTTATTTCCTCTAATTCTAATTCAGACGCGTAAACATAAACTTCAGAATAATCTGCTGGCACATCTTTAAATTTAAATTTGTAAGCTGAATATGTCGCATAAATCACGTCTGGCAAAGATCTTTCAATTTCTCTTACAGACATTTCTACTCTTGTCTTATAAACTATATCCTTATCAAAATTTCTTGTGCTCGCCCATAAATAGAGAATTTTTTTAATGTCAATCACTCTAAAGCCCATTTTCCCTATCTTGACAGAATTCATTTTTTCAAGTTTTTTTATTGCAAGATTTATAGTACTTAAAGAGGCTCCTAATTTTTTTGAAAGTTCCAACTGAGTCAGTTTTCTTTTTTTATTTTCTATTGCCTGAAAAAGCATTTCTCTATAAACCTGTTCTATTTTTTTCATTTCCTCCTCTTTAGCTTTCTAAATTAAGGAATCATTATTTATAAAGCTTTCGATTTTTATAGAAAACTATAAAAACAAAGAGTCTAAAAACTGAAAGGGAAGAATAAAAATAATTTACTGGCAGGCATAATAGTAGAAATTTTTCTTGGCTGATATTCCAGGATCAAAAGAATTAATACATCTACTCAACTCTTCATATCTTGGTCCGGTTCCAGCTCCACCCCTCACAAATCCAACTCCAACTTTGTCAGGGTCAGTATCTTTCTCCCAATAACATATGCCTGTTGCTCCGTTGTCTATCATGTCTTGAATAGTGGGAGGAGGGTCGCCAGCAAATTTCCACTCACAACTCATTCCACCACCAAAACTACCCTCTTCAATTGCGGTCTGTAAATCTATTGCTTGTCCATCTATCTCTATCTCAATCTCTTCAGCTGAATGGCCTACAAAAGATGGAGGGCCTCCAGACTGGTAAGCATAAACAACGAGAGTTGTAGTTAAGACAGCTAGAATTACTATTAGAGTATAGGCTGTCTTGTTTGTAATCTTTAAGGTTATCATCTTTCAGCTCTTTTATGAAAAAGCTAAGAAAAAGATATTTAAATAGTTTTTGCCTTACCTCACCATGAGATTTAAGTTCTTGGAGCATACCGCTGACATTAAGTTTCAGGCTTTTGGCAAGAGTTTAGATGAGGCTTTTGAAAATTCTGCCTTAGCTATGTTTTCTTCTATGTATAAAGGAAAAGTAGCTAGTAAGATTAAAAAAAGAATTAAAGTTAGGGGAAGAGACAAAGAGAGCTTACTTTATAATTTTCTGGAGGAGTTGCTTTTCCTTCTTGATACTGAAGGGTTCTTTTTATCGTCGGTAAAAGTAAAGATTGATGAAGAAAAACTGGAGTTAGAAGCTGAATTGCAGGGAGATAAGGCTAAAAATTATCCTGTAAACTTAGATGTAAAAGCTGTCACTTATAATCAAATGCAAGTGAAAAGGGAAAAGAATAAATACATATGTCAGGTAGTATTAGATGTTTAAATGGCATATAAAGAACAATTGAAAAAAGTTGGAGAATATGAATATGAACTTCCTAAGACTGGAAAGATGCTTGTCCCTGGAAAGATATTTGCATCTGAAAAATTGATGGAGAAGATAGAAGAAACAGCTATTCAGCAAGTAGCAAATGTGGCTCAGTTGCCAGGCATAATAAAATACTCTCTTGCTATGCCAGACTTGCATTCCGGCTACGGCTTTTGTATAGGAGGAGTTGCTGCTTTTAAACTTGATTCTGGAATTATCTCACCCGGAGGTGTTGGTTATGATATTAATTGTTCAGTTCGTTTATTAAAAACAAACCTAAAGTCTAAAGATATAAAAAATAAGAAAGAAATTATTCATTCGTTATTTAGAAAAGTTCCTTCTGGAGTTGGAAGAGGAGGAAAATTAAAACTTAGTGAAAAAGAATTAAATGAAGTTTTAAAAGAAGGGGCTCAGTGGGCAGTTAAAAATGGTTATGGCAGGAAAGAAGATTATCTTCATACAGAGGAACAAGGCAAATTACAGGGTGCAAATCCAGATGATGTTAGTCAAAGAGCTAAGGCAAGAGGTCTTCCACAGCTTGGTAGTTTAGGAGCAGGGAATCATTTTGTAGAAATTCAAGAGGTAGAGGAGATTTATGACAAAAATATTGCAAAAGTTTTTGGTTTAGAAGAGGGACAGATAACAATTATGATTCATTGTGGAAGCAGAGGGTTGGGACATCAAGTAGCTTCTGACTACATCAAGTTAATGGAAGAAAGGTATGACTTTTCTCATCTGCCTGATAGAGAGCTTATAAATGCTCCTGTTAAGTCTGAGTTAGGCAAGAAATATTTTTCAGCTATGGCTGCTGCAGCTAATTTTGCGTTTGCAAATAAACAATTAATTACTCACTGGGTTAGAGAGGATTTGAAGCATTATTTTCCTAACTTTAAAGCAGATGTTATTTATGATGTCTGCCATAATATTGCTAAGATAGAAGAGCATGAAGTTGATGGGAAAAAGATGGAGTTATGCGTACATAGAAAAGGAGCTACAAGAGCTTTTGGACCTGGAAGAAAAGAGCTTCCTTCTGTGTATAGAGAAACAGGGCAGCCTGTTTTAATTCCTGGAAGTATGGGAACTTCTTCTTATGTTTTAGTGGGTACAAAAAAAGCTGAGCAAGTTTCGTTTGGCTCAACTGCACACGGAGCTGGTAGAGTTATGTCGAGACATGAAGCTTTGAAACAACAGAGAGGAGAAAAAGTTAAAGAGGAACTATCAAGGAAAGGAATAGAAGTAGAGTCAGGAAGCTGGAAAGGCTTGGCAGAAGAAGCTCCTTCTGCTTATAAAGATGTAGATGAAGTTGTAAAAGTAAGTGATAAGGTAGGGATAGGTAAGTTAGTAGCTAAGTTAAAACCTCTTGCAGTAGAGCAAGAAAAATGAGGAAGATTTTATTGCTAACTTTGTTGGTAATTCTAAGTTTACAGTTAGTTTCTGCTGTAACTGATTCAAATTGTCCTCTTTCTGACGAGATTAAAAGAACCTTAGCTTTTGTAAAAGATATTAGCTTAGAAAATTCAAGTTTCAACTATAGTTCTGGTTTATATGATGTAAATTTGGTTGTGGACTCCTGTGGTTTTATTTCTGCTTCTGAACCAATTGATTGTTATAAAATAAAGTGGTATATAAATAATCATTTAATTTGGATTCATAGTTTCAATAGCCTCTCATCTCTTCCTGAAGGAATAGAAAATTTAGGGAATGATGGTTATTGTTCAGGTCTTGGATTGCGGTATCCCCAACACTTAAGATTTATACTCCCTTACCACTTAGCTCCTGGAAATTATGAAATCAAAGTTTATGGACAAATACATAGAAGAGGGGATGATGATAGATTTGATACTAGCAGAACTGAGAGTTTTAATTTAGAAGAGAATCTAAATGTTAAGCATGAAAGAGAGTTTGTAGAAGAGATTGAAGAGGCTTGTACTAAACTTCATCCAGAGGGGTTAAGGCGTGAAGGAGAGACTAAACAAGAGTGTATATGCAGGTTAACCTCGCCTATTTGGGTTGATTCTAATTGTTTAGGATGTTGTAAACCGCCTAGTGTATGTGTATCTTTTAGAGAAGCTTACGGACCATTTACTAGCGAAGAAATAGAATTTTTTAAATCAGACCCAGACCATCCTTATTATTGGGGACATGCTTGTTCAGGCCAGAGATGTAGAGATAAAAGCCAGATAATTTTGAAGCTTTCATCTTCTACTAATGCTCATGCTGAAGTCTGGAATGCTGAGCATACTGCAGGAGAGG
>JAFCES010000021.1 GCA_017609045.1 Candidatus Pacearchaeota archaeon | reverse complement strand
ATAGAAATAAACATAAGTATTACAGAAGCTAATCTAAGAGAAGTAAAATTCAACTGGAATAAAACTAACTACACTGTTTACAATGACAGTTTAGTTTTGATGTTTAATTTTGATAATAGAAGTTCTTTAGGAGAAAATGACACTTATGTTGTTGATATTTCTGGAGGTAGCAATAATGGAACTGTATCTGGCGCAGAATGGACTTCTGCTGGAAAATATGGAGGAGCGTATGAGTTTGAAGGAAACTCTTCAGATTATATAGAAACGGGCTTATCAGATAATTTTAACAAAACATCCTGGACAATATCCTTATGGTATAAATTTACAGGGGAATGCTACAATTCGGCTTATTTGATAGGAAAAAATTACAAAAGAAAGTGGTATATAAATGCGAACTGCCACTTGAAACTACAAACTAGAAATCAATCTGACGATGATGTTACGGTAGCTGTTACAAATGAAGAAGTTGCTGATGGGGACTGGCATCACGCAGTTCAAGTTTATAATTATACAGAAAATTGGACTTATTTGTATTTTGACGGGATTAAAATGGGTGGGGGATTAGCTCTAAATGGCAGTAAAGTTGATAATAACATTAACTATACAATTGGAAATTTAAGACCTAATTTTGAAGGGGCTTTCAATGGAACAATAGATGAAGTAAAAATCTGGAATAGAGCTCTATCAGCAGAAGAAGTATATGAACTATATGCTTCTAATTTAGTTAAATACAATACAGATAAATGGGAAAAAATGCAACTTCTGGATTAGACCCGGGCATTTATACTTATTTTGCGTCAGCTAAAGATATAGTTGGAAATGAGAACAAGACTAGAATAAGGAGTATAAATATAACCTCTGCAAACAACCCCCCACAAATAATTTTTGTATCAAGCATACCAGACACAAATCCAGTATCAGGAACAAAAAAACCAATAAACTTTAATTTCACAGTATATGATACAAATGGAGCTTCTGATATAAATGTTAATAGTGTAAAAGCTAATTTTTCACGACAAGGAGAGGACCTAAGACAAAACCTAAGCTGTAAAGAAGTGAGTGAAGAAAGCTCGTCCAACTCTAAAAACTTTTCCTGTACAATAGATATGTGGTACTGGGATGAAGCAGGATTATGGAATGTTACAGTTTATGCAGAAGATAATCAAGGAGCTTCAGCTCTAAATAAAACAACTACTTTCCAATATAATTTATTGGAAGCCTTCACCATTTCTCCAAACACGATTTATTGGACATCTCTATCTCCTGGACAAACAAACCAGACAGCAGCTAACTTTACCACATTAAACAATACAGGAAACGCAGAAATAGCTTCAGGCAATATACAAATTGAAGCTGTTAATTTGTATGGTCCTCTTTCTTATTATATAGATGTAGGGAATATTACTGCAAGCAATAATTCACTCACCTCCTTATTATGCAACTTAACTGGAACAGGAAATCAACTACAAAATTCTACTTTTGTAGGAATAACTGGAGCTAATTTATCTCGAGGCAATCTCTCAGAAGGAGGAGGAAAAGCTCAAGAAACAATTTATTACTGCATGACAAAAGTTCCTAAAACAATCCCTTCAGGAGTATATGACACGAGTACAGGAGGAGCTTGGACAATAAAAATTATAGCAAGCATAATATTCATCTTTACTCCTCAACTAAAGAAGAAAAAAAGAAAAGCCAAGAAAAAACAAAAAAGAACACAAAGAACAGAAAAAGATAATCTTGTCAAAGCTCTAAAATTAATCTCAGAAGAATTGAAAGAAGAGTACACAAAAAATAAAGCAGAAATTAGAAGATTATTAGTAGAAGAGATAAGAAAAGATTATAGAATAAGTAAGAAAGAAATTGTAGAAATAATTGGTTTGAAAGAAAAACTAACAATACCTACAACTATATTTTCAAGTAAACTAGGGGCTCTTGAATCTGTAGTCAAATATATGAAAGAGAACCTAAGCTTTAGTTATAGTGAGATAGCTAAGTTATTAAAAAGAAATGAAAAAACAATCTGGACAGCTTATAATAAGGCAAGAAAGAAAATGCCTCAAGCTTTAAAACAAGAAAAACCAGAATTACAACTGCCAATCTCAATTTTCGAAAATAGAAAGTTAACAATACTTGAATCAATCATAATTTATCTAAGATTCAAGAAGCTGAAATATGTTGAAATAGCTAAACTTCTAAACAGAGACCAAAGAAATATCTGGACTATTTATTCAAGAGCAGTGAAAAAAATAAAAGGAAAGTTTTAAAAATAATAAAATACTTTTTTGGAAGAAAAAATGCAGAAAAGAGAAGAAACAAAGAGGGAAAAGTTTGTTATTTTGAGTTTGATATTTATTATTTTAATAAGTGCGAGTGTTTCGGCTGGCTGGTTTGATTGGATTAAAACCATGACAGGAAGAGCTGCGAGTAAGTCAACTAATGTATCTGTTCCTATATCAGGAACCGACCCTATTTCTATAGAATTAGTTTCAGTCTCAGCAAGTATAAACCCTAGCGAGGGGAACCCTAAAGATGTTACAATTTATATTAAAGCATCTGACACAAATGGTGTAGCAGATATAAATGATACAAGTTTTTCAGCTAACTTTACAAAATCAGGGCAGCCAACAAGAGAAAATTCAAGCTGTGTATGGATAGAAGATTTAGACGCAAACTCTGCCAATTATTCCTGCACAATAACGATGTGGTATTGGGATGAGTCTGGAACATGGAATATAGGTGTAAAAGGAAGAGACTATGGAAGTGGAAGCTGGTCTCATAACACAACACAAACCTTCACTTATAATGAACTTAAAGCATTAGTAATTTCTCCAGATGAAATAGCCTGGTCTTCAATATCTCCTGGAGCTACAGATCAGGACGCAAATAATGACCCAACCACAGTAAACAATACAGGAAATTATAATCAAACTACCAATGCTATTAACGTAACTGCAATAAACCTTATTGGAGAAAGTGTTTCTACCGTATGGATAGATGCAGCCAACTTTACTGTTCATACCTCTAGTGGTTCAGAATGTGGAGGCATACCTTTACAAAACGCAACTCAAGTAACTATTACTATGAGTGACTCAAACCCGGGAAATCTTTCAGCTGGGGGAGGAGTAGGGCAAGAAACAATTTACTACTGTATCCCAAATGTTCCTAATATACAAAGTCAAACCTACTCCACAACAGCAGGAGGCAGTTGGACAATAAGCTTTTAAAATAATAACCTTTTAACTATAGAAACTTAAAAAAAGAAAAAGAGACAAAAATGATGAGAAAAATCAAAAACAAAATTGAAGTAATTGTTTTTTGCTTAGTTATATTAGTTTTAACATCAAGCTTTGTTTCTGCATTTGGTGTAGCATCTCCTTACTGGAAAGATAACCCTTTGGTAATGGCAAAAGGGGAAAAGAGAATAGTAAATCTTAATTTACAAAACATGGTTGGAGAAGTAGATGTACGTGTAAAAGCAGAAATAAAAAAAGGAGAAGATATAGCAACTTTAAGAAAAGAGGTGTATGCAGTAAAAGCAGGAACTTCTGACACTTTGGTTCCAGTAGTGATAAAAATTCCGAAAAATGCTACTGGTACAAGGAAAATTGAAATAGCATTTAAAACAATAACATCAGGGGAAGGAGAAGGTGTGGTAATGGGAACTGGTATGAATATAGGATTTGACGTGCTTATTTCTGAAAAAGTAGTAGAAAAACCCTTTTTATCCATGAAAAGTTTGCTGATAGCGTTGATTATTGTAATTATCTGTATAGGAATTATACTTCTTATCAAAAAAAATAAAAGACATTAGGTTAAATTATCTCACTCTTAAGTTAGCAATAATTTTAAATAACAATCTCCGCTTATGTTTATATGAAAAAAATAGGTGTATTTATAATCCTCTTAACTCTAATTATAGTTTTATCCTTCTCAGTATTGTCGATAAAAATAACAGGAGAAACAGTAACAGGAAAAGCTGCAAGTAGACCAACTAATATTTCCATCTCAATCTTACCAGCTGTTCCAACTTTAAACTTAATAAAACCCAGAAATGAAACTTACTTAACAAATACCTCCATCCCTCTACAATATGAAGTAAGTAATGCGGAAAAAGGGTGGTACAATTTAGAGGGAGGAGAAAATATAACTATCACCTCGCTTACCTCACCGATATATTTCAACACCTCACAAGGAAGCCATACCCTTTACCTTTATGCCAACAATACTGCGGGAGAAACAACAAAAAACATAACCTTCACTGTAAACTCAACTAGATTTATAATTATAGATGATGAATACGAAAAGGAGGAGGATGAATATGAAGACAAGGGAGAGATGAGAAGGAACGAGAAAAAAGGTTCATCAACTGAATTCTTAGACTACACTTATGAAGAAATACAAAATTTAACAGGCATTACCTTGGAAAATGATTACGGGAAAATTTTTTTTAATAGAGCAATTAACATTACAAATGATTCTTTACCAACAGACAACATACTTAATTTAAACAACAATACAAACATCTCCCTCAACAGAATTGAGTTAAACTCTACAGCCTTGCCAAACTTCAATACTTCAGCAACATTATGGCTTTATAACCTAACTTTCTCTAATCCTAGAATATTAAGGAATGGAGAAGTATGCCCTTCAACTATATGTATAAAGGAGAGTTATTCTTCTGGCATACTCAAGTTTAATGTTACCTCTTTTTCAGTTTACTCAGCAGAAGAAACTCCTGTAACTCTTCCTGCTGCCCCTCCAACAGGCGGAGGTGGAGGCAGAGGTATAGGCTTTGAAGTTACTCCAAAAAAAATAGAAGTTAGGATGAAGCAAGGCAAAGTTTTTAAAACAATCCTCAAAATAAAAAATTTAGGTAAATCTCCACAAAACTTCACAATAAACAAGGCAGGTTTAGAAGATTTTCTCATAATTAAAGAGAAAGAAATAATTCTCAATCCAGGAGAAGAAAAAGAGATAAACTTAATCTTTATAGCTTCTACTGCAAGCACACACACAGGAAAATTGATAATCTCAATAAAAGGGGCTAAAAAAGAAATACCTATTCTGCTTGAAGTGAAATCAAGAATACTACTTTTTGATGTAATCTTAAAAATCCCACCAAAATACAAAAATATACAGGCAAACGAGTCTCTTACTTTTGACGTTAGAATTTTCGATTTAGGAGAAATGGGAAAAACAAACTTAAGTTTAGAATACTATATAAAAGATTTTAAAGGCGGCACAATAGTTAAAGAAAAAGAAAATATCACAATTGAAACACAAGTGTCTTTTTCCAAAACATTGAGGCTGCCAAAAGATATACCAGATGGACAATATCTAGCAGGGGTAGATGTGAAATATGATATTTCTCTCTCAACAGCAAGCGATACTTTTAATGTGGGCAAACCTAAAATAAAATTTTATATTATTTATTTGTTGGGGATTGGAATACTATTTATTATAATAATTGGAGTAATATTGATTCTAAGATATTATACAAAAAGACTCGGAGAAATAACAACCAAATATACGCAAGAGATGAAAGAAATAGAAGGAAGAATAAAAAAAGGCCATATAAAAATGAAAGAAGCAAACAAAATGATAAATAGACTTAATGCAAAATCGTTTTTACTGACAAAAGCGTTTGAAAAAGGGTATATTAAAAAAGAATCATACGAAAAAAGTAGAAAAAGAATAAATAAAATAAAAAGAGAACTTAAAAAGAAATATTTATAAATAGAATAAACTTAATAAAAATAAAAGAGGCAAGATGAGAAAAAAACAATCTAAAAAATCTGGCAAGTTAGCCTCAGAAGCAATTAAGGATTTAGAAAGAGAAATCTCAGAATTGCAAAAGAAGAAAGCAAGTTTAAACCGTGATTTAAAAAAATTGGATTTAAATTTAGAAGAGTCTAGGCAAATAGAAAAGAAACTTCAAGGAAGAATAACAAAACTAGAAGAAAAGGAAGTGAAATTAAGAGATAAAAAAAAGAGATTAGCCCAAAAACAAGAGTCTTTAGGAGAAAAATTAGGCAAAATTAAATTAATAAAAGATCAACTTGAAGAAATCTAATTTTAAACTTTTAATTTCTCTTTTTTTTGCTAACTCCAAAGATATCACAAAATTATCTTGAATTACATCAAGAATTTTATATCTTAAATCTAATAGAGATATTATGTTTAGAGATAGAAAGCATCTTTTTTTTGTTAATGGGCCCGACAGGATTTGAACCTGCGACTTCTTGCTTCCCTCAGTTGATAGAAGGTTCGCCATAAAAATACTCAAGCGCTCTATCCGGGCTGAGCTACGGGCCCATATATACAATAAGAATAATTTGATATTTAAAACTTGTCTTATCAATCTTTGCTGAAATCCTATATTTTCAGTAGTAGTTAATAATTCTAAAATTGTAAACTCATTGATTAGATTAGTTAGCAATAAGAATAATTTGATATTTAAAACTTGTCTTATCAATCTTTGCTGAAATCCTATATTTTCAGTAGTAGTTAATAATTCTAAAATTGTAAACTCATTGATTAGATTAGTTAGCTAATAGTTTTATTTATCAAAAATATCTATTCTCAGGAGGGTTTCACCAGAGCACTTTATCTACTTTTTATTTTCACATAACCTGCTTTCTTTTCTTTTGGGGAATTTTTGACTATATATTTTCTCACAAAATAGATAATAAGAAATAATGCTGCTATAGCAAGGACAGCTATAGAAAGAGCTTTTTCACCTCCTGCAATAAAAATAGCCCTACCAAACAAACCAACTGAATTACCAATCAGCACAGGTTCTTCTAA
>JAFCES010000020.1 GCA_017609045.1 Candidatus Pacearchaeota archaeon | reverse complement strand
CTGTTCAAGTATAAAGCGGGGAGTGTATTTTGTTATTATAAATCTACTTCCAACTAACTCTGAGATGACAGCTGTTATGACAAGATTGCCTACAGCTGCTTTGAACAAGCCTTTGATTATAGGAATCCTGGCTTGTTTTGAAAATTTATTTATTATGTCAGAAATTTCTTCTTCAGTTAAGGAGATTTTTGTAACTGTTGTCTGTCCTGCTGTCTTTACAAGTATTAGTTTTCCAGGGCCAGGGCACTCTATTACTGTAACTCTAGGATCTTGAATTAAAAAATTGAGCTTGCCAAGATCAAGTTTCTGGCCAGGATATGTTGGTTGTAAAGGTAAAGGTTGAGGCTGAATTTGGGGTTGAACCTGAGGAAGAGCGGGTTTTATGATTGGAATTCTGCGAATTAATCTTTTTTGAGGAGGTCTTGTTATGGGCTTTGGTTTTTCTTTAATTTCAGGAGGCATTGAAGGAACCATAACTTCATACTCCTTTCTCCTTTCCTCTTTTTCTGTTTCAGCTTGAGAAGGCTTAGATTGCAGAATGAGCTCTTTTGTAAACTCTTTTAAAAACAGAAGTCTGTCCTCATATTTTGGATACATTTTTCTAGATTCTCTTCTTTTTTTTAAGAAGACTAGAGATATAGCCCTGTTCTGAAGCTTGTGAAGATGCTGGCGTTGCTGCAGCCCCTGGTGGAGTTGTTTGTCCTGGATACCCTACTGGACGCTGGGCAGTAGGACCTCCGACTCCATAAAGTTTTTCTCTCATTTTCTCCTCCATCAAAGTTAAACCTCTTGCAATAACTTTGTTTTGTTCAAGTAACCTGTTTAGTTTGTCAAGAAACTCTTTGTCTTTTTCTAAATCTGGAGCTCCTGCGGCTAGTTTTTCAGCAAAACTCTTGGCTGAGATTTCAAAAAGCTGAAGTAAAGAGGAAATCTGCTCTGAGAGATTATCAAACTTAACTGTTAAATTAGTAATAGCTTTTTGTCTTTACTTTCTTACCTTTTTTTGTTCTTTTGGGAGTTTTTTTCTTACTAATTTTCGCCTCTTTTTTTGCCATGTTTCATCAAAGAAAAGGGAATTTATAAATTTTAGCTTTTAAGCAAGTAGGTTTTTAATCGCTTCTTTTTTATCTTCACTTCTCATTAAGGAAGTTCCTGTTAGAATTCCATTCACTCCAAGATTTTTAAGCCTTAGAACATCTTCTCTGTTTTTAACTCCGCTTTCACTAATAACAATCTTATCTTTTGGTATTTTATCTATCAGACTTTCTATTACTGACAAATCTGTTTTTAGAGTATTTAGGTTTCTGTTATTCACTCCTACCACCTTAATTTTATCTTTTAATTTTGATATCTTTTCAAGCTCTTTTTTGTTATGAACTTCAACTAAACACTCCATCCCTAATTTATGTGCTAAATCAATAAATTTCTCTAATTTTTTTGTTGTTAAGATAGCGACAATCAACAAAACAGCATCTGCCCCGTAAGCCCTGCTTTCATATATTTGATATTCATCTATGATAAAATCTTTTCTTAATATGGGCAAGGAAATGAGTTTTTTAACTTGAGGTAAGAAATTTATATCTCCATGAAAAAATTTCTTGTCTGTGAGAACAGAGATAACTCCTGCTCCTCCTCTTTCGTATTGTTTTGCTATGTCTGATATATCGGCGTTCTCATCTATAACCCCCTCAGAAGGCGAAGCTTTTTTTATTTCAGCTATTACTGTAAAATTTTCAAAGGGTGCAAGAAAGTCTATTACCTTATATTTGTTTATTTTTTCTTTTAACTTAGCCAATGGCATGGTTTTTTTCAACACCCCCAATTCTTTTTTCTTTATATTTACAAACTCTTTCAAGCTCATTTTATCCACCCAAATATAAAACCCCCTCAGCCTTTTCTTTGTACAAAGGATTTAAGTCTTGGGGGTAGTAACTTAGTACTCTCCCTTTTCCTAATTTCTCTCCCCCTTGATATTTCAAAATCTCACCTGCCTCAAAATCTGTTAAGTCTTTATAAATTATCCTCATCAGTCTAATATCCAAACTTTCTTTCCTGATATTTCTATTAAAATTTATAAATTTTAGCTTTTTGAGATGGGGACGGAGGGAGTCGAACCCCCGACAGCTGGTGTCTCGCAAGCCCGCTCATTATGCTCTTTAAATTCTCTCACGAACTTACTCGCTGGAGCCAGCCGGTTTACCGTTAACCTACGCCCCCTATTTAAGCTGAAGAAAAAAGTATTTAAATAGCTTTTTGATTGTTCTCCCGAAGTAAAAGACTGGGGGAAATTAAATCTTTAATCTTTTGGCTTCTTCGATTTCCTGTCTTGAGATTGAACAGCCTTTATATTTTACTGCATAGAGAAGAGCATCTAAAATATTTTCTCCCTTCAGCTTGACGAGTCCTTTCTTATAAGCTATGTACACTAGTTCAGAAGAACGAATAAACTTTATGTCCTTCAAGAACAGGAGATTTTGTTCCAGTTTGACTTTTGTATGCAGCTTATTTTCAAAAAGTCTTCTTAAATTTTCTGGATTTTCCACTAACATTCTTGTGGTTCTTTCATCTATTACCAAAGCATTTTCTATACCTTTTTCTTTTGCTAATAAAGAAAGGGAAAGACACTCAGCTTCTCCTTTATGTATTATTTCCATGAATTCTTTTCTTGCAAAAAAAGATTTGTTTGTTATATTGAGAATTTCTCTTGTTTTCTCTTTCAACTCTTCTTCGTGTATTTTGATAGAGGAAGGAGTTTCTATAACCTTATTTTTTAAAAGCAGGTTTAGCCTTAAAGCTCCCAACTCAAATTTTTTAATTCCTAATGGTCTGTCTATTGTTTCATATTTTACTGATTTTGGGATGATAAATTTTCCTCTAAAACTCTTTTTTAATTCTGTTAGCAGAGAGGTAAGGCAGTTCATGCTTAGAGTGATTAATGAGGAGGAATCAAAAATTAAGGCTTTTGTTTTTATCATTTTTCAAAAAAGTCCATGGCAATTTTAATTCTTGTTTTGATAGGAAGAGTGATATTTAAGTTTACATCTGATATGCCTGTCTGTCCCGCATATTCTGCCAGCTCCCAGACTGTAATTCCAAGAAGACGAGCTGTTTTTTCCATGCTTATCCCATGTTCATAAATTCTGGAAGCTTTGTTTATCCTTGCCTTTTTAAAAACATCCCTTATATGTCTTTTGAAACTTCCAGAAAGTGAAGAGATTTCTGTTCTTATTTTTTCTAATTCTTTGCGGAATTTCTCCTCTTTATTTTGTTTTAAAGCAAAAATTGCATTATCTATGTGTCTGAGGAAATGGCTGAAGAATTTTTTCCAGGCTGGATACTCTTTATAGTTGGTTCTTTCTAATATCTTACCTAAAGAGTAAATGATTACAGCTATCATAATGCTGTCTGCATCTTGATTTATAGAAGCTGAGTGAATGGTTTGGTTTGATAATTTTTTTAATTTAATAGTATCTTGTTCTTTGACAGCTTCTTTTGTTCCTTCTAAAACTTTCAGAATATGTTTAGGTTCTTGCATTTCATGCATCTCTTTTTTAATAAAGAGAAAAAGCAAAACAGAATATTTAAAAGTTTGTTTTTATTATTTTAAGAATGGAAGTCTTACTAGATACCAATTTTATACTTTCTTGCTTGAAAGAAAAAATTGATTTTTTGCAAGCTGAACAATTTGGGAATCTAGTTTTGCCTTTGCAGGTTATCGATGAGTTAAGGAAAAAAGCTGAGAAAGGTAAAAGGAAAGAACGAGAGGTTGCAAAACTTGCTCTAGACATTATTCAAGAAAACAAGGGCAATTTCAAGATTATAAAGTTGGAAAAAAAATTTGTTGATGCAGGAATTGTCAAGTATGTTCAAGATAAAGAAAAGATTATAGTGGCTACCCTCGACAAAGAACTAAAAAAGAAGTTAAAAGGCAAGACAAGGATATTAACTCTAAGAGCAAGGAAAAAACTGGTTTTTGATTGATAAAATAGGAAAAAGGTAAGCTTTAAAAATACTTTTTCTCTTTTATTTTTGCAATGTTCTATTTAGCTGAAATTGAAGACTATGTGAGAGTGGAACCAAGACTTTTTGGTTTAGCTACTCTTGATGCTGTTAAGCAGCAATTAAAAGAGACATATGCAGAATATGTGAGTAAGGAATTAGGGAAAGTAGTAGGGGTAGTTGACGTGTTAGAAGTGGGAGAAGGAATAATTATACCGGGAGATGGGGCAGCTTATTATAAAAGCGAGTTTAAGCTGCTTGTATGGAAACCTGAGATGCAGGAGCTTGTATATGGCACAATAAGCGAGATAACTAATTTCGGAGCTTTTATGAATCTTGGAGTGATGCAGGGAATGATACATATAAGCCAGACCATGGAAGACTATGTCTCTTTTTCTAAATCAAATACACTTATGGGAAAGTCAAGTAAGAAAAGCTTGAAAAAGAATGACGCTTGTTTAGCTAGAATAGTGGCTATCAGTTTTAAGGCAGATGAGCCCAAAATAGGCTTAACTATGAGACAGCCTGGTTTAGGAAAGTTAGAGTGGATTAAAGATGAAAAAAGAAAGGCTAAACAGGCTGAGAAAGCTGCTGAAAAAGCTGAAAAAGAAGCAGAAGAAAAAGAGAAGAAAACTAAGGAAGGAAAAAAGAAAAAATGACTAAAGAAAAAGTATGCAAACAATGTAATTTGATATATGAAGGAGATAGATGTCCGGGTTGTGGCAGTCAGGAATATAGTGAAGAGGTAAAGGGGAGAGTGATAATTCTTGATGAGGAGAAATCTGAGATAGCTAAAAAAGTAGGAATAAAGAAAAAAGGAACCTATGCTATTAAATCAAAATAAGCTGATAAGATGCAAATTCTGGAAGATAAAGAAAATTTTCTTATGAATAGAAGGGAAATGAGAGTTGTAGTGGAAGCTGAAAAAAATCCAAGCTATGAGCAGGCCACTAATATGATCTCTCAAGAGTTTAAGGCAGATAAAGAAAATATAGTTATAAAACAAGTAAAGGGAAAGTTTGGAAGAAATACTTTTTTGATTTCTGCTTTTATTTATAAAACTAAGGAAGATAAAGAAAGATTCGAACCTAAGAAAAAAGAAGAGGAGAAAAAAGAGGAGGAAAAGGCAGAACAAACAAAAGAAGAAAAGCCAGAAGATAAGAAAGAGGAGAAGAAAGCAGAAGAAAAATAAATTTATTTTTATTGAAACAATGTAGTGATTTTTCTATGGAAAAATATTAATACTTGGGCTTCTAATTCTGGCTATGGAAGAAAAGACTCTGGGAGGGGCAACAAGAGAAATAAAAGTAAGAAGTACTCCAGGATCTAAAGAAAAAATTGAGAGAGAGATTATTGAAGATTTAGAGAAGATGTGTTCTGATGAGGATATTTTATTTTCTGTAAAATTAGCTTTAGAAGAGGCTGTTGTTAATGCTATAAAACACGGAAATAAGTCAAATCCAAATAAAACAGTAATAGTTAATTATACTCTTGGTGATTATTGTATAAGAATAACAGTAGAAGATGAGGGTAGAGGATTTGATTTAGATGCTATTCCAGACCCTACCGCTGAAGAAAATTTAGAATCAGATCATGGTAGAGGCATACTCTTAATGAGAGTTTATGTGGATGAAGTGAAGTATAATGAAAAAGGGAACCAAGTAACTCTTGTTAAGTATTTGAGTAGAGATGAATAGATTTAAAAAACAAGTCTATTTCTAATTCTCATGTCAAGTAAGGATGAAGATGTAGAGAAAGTAGAAAGTTTAAATGTAGGAATAGTAGGACATATTGACCACGGCAAAACCACTTTGCTACAAAGACTTACAGGAAAATGGACTGACACCCATAGTGAGGAATTGAAAAGAGGCATTACTATAAAGTTGGGATATGCTGATGTTATAATCAGAAAAAATAAGGAAGGGTATAATATTGAAGAGGGAGATACAGTTAGATATGTAAGTTTTGTTGATGCTCCTGGACATGAGATGCTGATGGCTACTATGTTATCTGGAGCAGCTATGATAGATGCTGCTATCTTAGTAATAGCTGCTAATGAGGGAATTAAACCACAGACGAGAGAACATTTAATGGCTTTACAAGTTAAAAACATCAAAGAAATTATAATAGTTCAAAATAAAATTGACCTTGTTGATAAAGAGGAGGCTTTGAAAAGTTATAAGGAGATTAAAGAGTTTGTAAAGGATACGATAGCTGAAAAAGCTGAAATTATTCCTGTTTCAGCTCAACAGGGTGTTAATATAGATAAAGTTTTAGAAGCTCTTGTAAAAATAAAAGTTCCAGAAAGAAACGTAAAAGAGGCTCCCTGTTTTATTGTAGCGAGGAGTTTTGATGTAAATAGGCCAGGAACAAAAATACAAGAGCTAAGGGGAGGAGTT
The DNA here is from genome assembly GCA_017609045.1 of Candidatus Pacearchaeota archaeon. GTDB lineage: Archaea > Nanobdellota > Nanobdellia > Pacearchaeales > GW2011-AR1 > JAFCES01. The sequence goes on along the minus strand of JAFCES010000020.1, from coordinate 1,361 downwards.
TTAGGGGGTGCATTAAAAAAAGGCATTTTGAGAGAGGGTGATGAGATTGAGATTAAACCCGGCCTGACTGAAAAAAAAGAAAATCAGCTGCTTTACAGTACACTAAAAACAAAAATAAAAAATATATTCAAAGGAAAGTATAAAGTTAAGATTGCAGAGCCTGGTGGTTCTTTAGCTTTAGAAACTGAGCTTGATCCTGTTTTAAGTAAGGCAGATAGTTTAGCTGGCTGTGTTGTTGGTAAAGTCGGAAAGTTGCCTGAACTTTCAGATAAAGTTAAAATTAAGTTTGAGTTATTCAAAGAAGTATTTGGCCTTCAGGGACATCAGAAAGTAGAGAATATTAAGACTCAAGAGTTACTTTTGTTGAGTGTAAATACCTCTATTACTATCGGAACGGTTACTAAACTTTCTGGGAAAGAAGCTGACTTAAATTTAAGAATTCCCATAGTAGGTTTTAAAGGAGATACTGTGGGAATTGCCAGGAACATAGAAGGGCACTGGAGATTGATTGGTTATGGCGAAATCACTGGCGAGACAAAATAAGAAGAAATAACGAGCCAGAGATTGAGTAGAGATTATCTAATCAAGTATTATCTTAATTAAATTATTAGGATGAGATAATTGAGTTGAGATAATTTAGTTTTGTGAGCTCGCTTCAAAATTCCTTATTTTTCCTGTAAAAAATCATAAATTTCTTTTTGTTTATGACTGTTGAGAGAAACGTGTTTTTCTCCAGTTGAAGGTTTTATAATTATAAACTCTCTTTTTAATAGTTCTTTTATAGCTTTCTTAGCTTCTTTACTTCCTCTCAAATGTGAAGGCAATGATTTCTGCAGATTTTTAAGATGTGTATGTCTGCCTCCCCAGATATTTAGATTAAGGAGTTTTCTGAGAAATCTTTTCATAATAGCTTTTTTTAAGTCCATAATAAATTATAGCTCTAGCGATATTAAAGCCTTTTGATTGTTATGGAACGCTAATGTTCCAAAACAGGAACATTTATAAACTTAGTTCGTTCTTTTATTGTAAATATGGAAACTTTATTTAGAAAAGCTTTAGGAGATACCCCAAAAATAAGAGTCTTGGAGTTTTTAATAGAAGGAAGAGAGTTAGATTACAGTATAAGTGATATAGCAGAAGGAGCTGAGATAGGAAGGACAACTTTATTTAGAATTTTTGATGATTTATTAAAAACTAAAATTATAATGCCAACGAGACAGATAGGAAACGCTAAATTATACAAATTAAATATAGACAATGGTTTTGTGAGAAAATTAATTGAGCTTTTTGACGAAATAATTATGCCTAAGAAAAAAGTTGTGGCATAATTATTCTTCACTACTCTTCAACACTCGCCACTT
>JAFCES010000019.1 GCA_017609045.1 Candidatus Pacearchaeota archaeon | reverse complement strand
AGACATAACAGCGATTAGTTGCAATTGAGAAAGAGGGCAAAGTTTAGTGGTGGCATTTGTTTTAATGAATCATTTTTGTGATAAGCTTTATATATCTTCTTCTCTAAATTTTATTATGGAACCTAAACCAGGAGATAAAGTTAAGATAAGAACAGTAAAAGAGGAAATAGAGTGTAGATTGTTGGAGAGTCCTCAAAGCGAGATTTATCTTGTTAAATTGGAGAGTGGTTATAATATTGGTGTCAAGAAAGAAGATGTGATAGAGTTAAAAAAAGCTAAGAGTAAGAGAAAAAAAGAAAAGAAAGAAAAGAAAAGTCAGAAAGGGAAAGTAAAGGTAAAAACAAGAAAAAATCTTCCAAAGATAGATATGATTATTACTGGAGGTACTATATCAAGTAGATTAGATCCAGAAACAGGAGCTGTAAAATGGTTAACAAAACCTTCTGAGTTATTTAGATTTTATCCAGAAATGTTTGATATTGTAAATGTTAGAAAAGTAAAAGTTCCATTTATGAAAGCTTCTGAAAACATGGATTTTAAAGATTGGCAGAAAATTGCTAAGGAAGTAGAGGAAAGTTTAAATGATAATGAGGTAGAAGGTGTAATAATTACTCATGGGACTGATTTTTTACATTATACTTCAGCTGCATTAAGTTTTTTTCTTTCTGGATTAAATAAGCCTGTAGTTTTAACTTATAGCCAGAGAAGTTCAGATAGGGCAAGTTCAGATGCAACTTTAAATTTGCAGTGTTCTGCTCGGGCTGCTATATCAGATATAGCTGAGGTAATGTTGGTGGGGCATGCTAACATTAATGATGATTTTTGTTATGCTCTTCCTGGTGTGAAAGTTAGAAAAATGCATACTTCAAGAAGAGACGCGTTTAAAGTTATTAATGATAAGCCTCTTGCCAGAGTTTGGCCTGACAGAATTGAAGCTATAAAAGGTTATAGAGAAAGAAATAATAAAAAGAAAGTTAAGCTTGACATTTCTTTTAACGACAAAATAGCATTAGTAAAGTTTTATCCAGGAATGGATCCTGAAATTTTTGATTTTTTAAGCCAGAAATATGAAGGTGTGGTGGTAGAGGTAAGTGGTTTAGGGCATCTGGCAACAGGAGAAGCAAGAAAAAATCTTCTTCCTGCTATTAAGAAGGTTATAGATAATGGTCTTGTTATCTGCGCAGCTCCTCAGACTATATACGGAAGATTAGACCCTTTTGTATATTCTCCTGGTAGGGAGTTATTAAAAGCTGGCGTAATATTTTTAGAAGATATGTTACCAGAAACAGCTCTTGTTAAGCTGGGTTTTGTGCTTGGACATTCTGTATGGAAAAATAAAATTAAAGAGAAAATGTTAGAGAATATTTCTGGAGAAATAAATAAAAGGTTAGAGGAGTAAAGAAAACCAGAAAACTTATTTTTTCAACTCAAACTTTATGCCACCAATATATTTTGCTGCTAAATTGTAGATTAACGCTATTACTGTCCCCCATATAAAACCAATCACAGCATAATACAAAGGTATTATTAATGCTGTTTTTAGGCTCAATGAGTAAAGTTCTGACATTGCAAGTTGGGCTGTAGGCAAGCCTGTCAGAATTTTCTGTATTACAGTTAGAATGATGACAGCTATGATTCCTGCTACTAGTCCCATTAAACCAGCTATTTTTCCTAAGCTTAAAACACCAATTTTTTTCAATTCCATTTTCACCTCCTTTTTCTCTCTTTCAATATTTTTTTAATCTCTTTTAAATCTTTCTGCACTTCTTCTATTTCTCTTTCTGCTTTCTTATTTATTCTGTAGTCATATTCTGCTCTAACTCTGTCTCTTTGAGCTTCTCTATTCTGAGACATAAGTATGATAGGAGCTTGTATTGCTGCTAAACAAGAGAGACATAGGTTTAATATTATAAAAGGCCATGGGTCCCATTGACGAATATAGGCTGTAAGATTTAGATAAATCCATCCTGTTATAAAAATACCCAGCAAGATTATGAAAGTCCAGCTTCCTGCAAAACCTGTAAGCTTGTCAGACGCTTTCTGTCCTATAGTAAGTTTTGTTTTGAAAATAGGATGTTTTCCTTTTTTGTTGAACATAAAAATAAAGGGGAAAGGATTTTTATAAATCTTTTTACTTATTTTTCCTTACTATTGTAACTTATTAGTGGTTATAAGGGGAAAAGTTTATAAGGTAGACTTGAGTTTATTTTTTATGAGAGTTGTAGGACTTTTACATAAAGTTGGAGAAGGTGTAGAAAGTTTATTTTTGAAAATAGAAAGGGCAACAAGGGAAAGCGAGATAGTTGTTGCTCCAGAATATGCTTTAGCTTTAGATTTGGGAAGACCAGACAAACCAGGAGAGTGCGCTTTTATTCTAGATAGATTGAGGGAATTGAGTTGTGGTCATAATGGTCTGATTTTTCCAGGGACAATGCCCTTTACAAACCATGAGAGAATGAGATTGATATGCCCTATTTTAAGTAACGGAGAACTTATTCAAATAATTCAGAAAGAGAGAAGTGTAGGAGAATCTGCATTAGCAAGAAAATTTGGATTAGAATATGAGAGAGGTAATTGCAATAAAAACAATGTTCTATATAATGGCAGAAATATTGCTGTCGAGCTTTGTGCAGATCATGGACATCAAAGAATTCCTTCAGATACTTTTCTTGAATTAATTCTCTCTTATGATAGAAATGCTGGATTTTATCTTGGTATTGGGAATGTTAGACCAGAAAGAGATGTTATTGTTTGTGATTCTTTTAAACCGAGCGTAGAAGCTTTTCATGTTGGGGGAGAAGATAATTTAAGAGTGTTGGATCCTGTTAAAGAATATAATCATATGAGGATTTATGATATAAGATGAAAGTTGTTAATATAATTTATAATCCGATATTGCATTCATACAGGGTTGTAGAAGGCAAACCAGATGTTCCTGGTTTTTTAAATAAAAGAGGTATGGAGTGTAGAACTGTCAAGGAGGTGTTAGATTATTTTAAAAAATTCAGTAAACCTAGGAACATATGTGTTAATATTGATATCAGGATTCCTAATAGAGAGTCAAAGGGATTAGAAGAGTATATTTTAACATCAAATCGTAAAGCCAATGTAGAAAGATTGAGTTTTGATAGCCACTAGTTTTAAATATTCTTTTTCTTTTCTTTATTTATGAAAAAGGCAGAGAGGGAGGTAGAATTAAAGTCTGGTTTGGAGATACATCAACAAATAGATACAGGCAAACTCTTTTGTAGATGCCCTTCAGTATTGAGACAAGATAAGCCGGAAGTTATAATAGAAAGGAAATTGCATCCCATTGCTGGGGAAAGTGGAGAAGTAGATGAAGCTGTTCTGTTTGAGGCATTAAAAAATAAGATTTTTGTATATGAAGGGTATTATGATAATGACTGCTTAGTTGAGTATGACGAATCTCCGCCAAGAGAAATCAACGAGGAGGCTTTGAAAATTGCTCTTCAGATTTCTTTACTTTTAAATGCTGAGATTATTCCCTATACTCAGATAATGAGGAAAACAGTTATAGATGGAAGCAATGTTTCTGGTTTTCAAAGAACAGTTCTGATAGCTAAAAACGGCTGGCTTGAAACAGATAAAGGAAGAGTGGGGATTGAGAGTATAGCTTTAGAAGAAGATGCTGCTAGGATTATTAAAGCTGAGAAAAATAAGGTTATATATAGATTGGATAGATTGGGGATTCCTTTGATTGAGATAGCTACCTCTCCAGAAATAAAAACAGCTAAACAGGCAAGGGAAACAGCTTTGAAAATAGGGGAGTTGTTGAGGGCTTGTAGAGTTAAGAGAGGGATAGGAACAATAAGGCAGGATGTGAACATGTCTGTTTCTGTTAGTGGGAAATGGGGAAAGAGAATAGAAATTAAGGGAGTTCAAGAGCCAAGATTAATAGAAAAGACAATAGAAACAGAAATGAGAAGACAGATAAGCTTAATTGAAAAAGGGGAAAGTAAAGCAGAGGTAAGGAAAGCTCTTCCTAACGGCAGGACTTCTTTCCTAAGGCCCTTACCAGGAGCAGCAAGAATGTATCCTGAAACTGACTTGCCCTTACTTCATATAGGCAGAGAGATAATAAATGAAGCTAAAAAGGAACTACCTAAATTAAAGAGTGAGATAAGGGCGGAGTTGAGGAAAGAAGGTTTAAGTGAAGAGCTAACAAAGCTTGTTTTGTCTTCTGGAAAACAGGATGAGTTTCAAGAGCTTGTTTCTGTGTTCAAGAAACCAGATTTAATAGCTAAACTCCTAATTCTGTGGCCTAAAGAAATTAAAAAGAGAATTAAAGTAAAAAATAAGCTGACTATAGATATAATCGAAACTATTTTACAGGCTCTTCAGGTAGGAAAGATTTCTGAGAATGATCCTAAGAAAGTGTTGCAAGAATATTTATCTGGGAAAACTATAGAGGAAGCTTTAAAAATCGAGAGGATGGAGAACTTAGAAGAGGAAATTTTGAAAATAGTGAAAGAAAAACCTGGATTAACCATAAATGCATATATGGGATTAATTATGAAGAGGTTTAAAGGAAAGGTTTCTGGAAAAGAAGTGATGGATATGTTGAAGAAACTTGTTACATAATAATCTGAGTATATAAATTCTTATAAATCATAATAGTGAGTTATACTTATGTTAAAAAAAGGGTTTGATGTTGATAAATATTTAAGGATTCAGTCAGAAGAAATTTTAAACAGATCTAAGAGATTTAAGAAACTTTATCTTGAGATAGGAGGGAAGTTATGTTATGATTTTCATGCTTCCAGAGTCTTGCCTGGCTATGATCCAAATACCAAGATAAAATTACTCCGAGAGTTAAGAAATTATTCTGAGATTGTTGTGTGTGCTTCTGCTAAAGATATAGAGAGTAGTAAGATGGGAGGGGATTTTGGTTTGACATATGAAGCAATGACTTTGAAGTTAATAAATGATTTAAGAGACTTTGGTTTAGATGTCTCTGCTGTTGTGATAAATAGATTTTCAGATGAGAAAAAAGCTCTGAAGCTCAAGAGGTATTTGGAGAATATAGGTATTAGAGTTTATTTGCAAAAAGAAATCGAAGGATATCCAGCAGATATAGATAAGATTGTTTCTGAAGAAGGTTATGGGCAAAATCCATATATAGAAACTAACAAGCCGATAGTGATTGTTACTGGTGCTGGTCCTGGAAGTGGGAAAATGTCTTTCTGTTTATCGCAGCTGTATTTTGACCATATTAAAGGAAATGAATCTGGTTTTGCTAAATTTGAAACTTTTCCAGTTTGGGATTTGCCATTAGAACATCCGGTAAATATTGCTTACGAGGCAGCAACAGCAGATATAGGAGATGTAAATATGGTAGATCCTTTTCATTTGCAGGAATCTGGGATTACAGCTATAAACTATAATAGAGATATAGAAAGTTTTCCTATCCTGAAAAAGATTCTTGGAAGAATTGGTCAGCAGGTTTATAAATCTCCCACTGAAATGGGAGTAAGTAAGACTAAACAGGGAATTATAGATGATGAGGTAGTGAGATGGGCAGCAAAACAAGAAATTATAAGAAGATATTTTAGGCACAAGAAGGAAAATCTTCTTGGTATAGTTGGGAAAGAGGTTGTAGATAGAATTGAGAAGCTAATGCAGAAATTAGGCATTGATGAGAAATATAGAGAGGTTGTGAAATATGCAAGACAAGCAGCTCTTGAAGCGGAGAAAGAAGAAGATAAAGGAAACAAAGGGTTTTATTGTGGTTCTGCTATTCAAATAGGTAACAAGATAATAACTGGAAAAAACTCCGAACTTCTTCACTCAGAATCAGCTTGCATTATAAAGGCTTTGAAATATCTGGCTAATATACCTGCTGATATACATCTTCTTCCTGAAAGTATGATTAATAACATAAGAACTTTGAAACAAAAAATATCTGCTTTGGCTGTAGCTTCTTCTACAAATCCTTTTGTTTTGGAATGCATAAATAAAATTCCTTTACTTAAGAGTTGTGAGATGCATACTACTCATCTCCCTACAAAAGGAGATGAGGTGGGTTTAAGAGATTTAGGAATAAATCTTACAACAGATGCAGAATTAACGCCAAAAATATATTTAAGAGGTTAAAGTTTATAAATCTCTTTTCTCTTTTTATCTTATGAAAAGAAGCTATATTGCTGAATGAAAAGAAGCTATATTGCTGAGGTTTTAAAAAAGAAAAGAGGTAGAGTCCTTTTGAAGGGTTGGGTTCATGATACTAGAAAGCTAGGGAAAATCTGTTTTTTATTGTTGAGGGATTTAACTGGTATTATACAAGTTACTGCCCATATTGATAAGCAAGATAAAAATGTTTTTAATTTAATTAAAAAAGTCAATAGAGAATCTATATTGGAATTAAAAGGAAAAACTGTAAAAAATGGAAAGGCTCCTGGAGGAGTTGAGATTTTTCCAGATAAGATTAAGCTTTTGAGTAAGGCTCAAAGCTCTCTTCCTGTTGATGTTTCTGATTTTTCTAAAACTGAACTGCCAAAAAGGCTCGACTATAGGTTCTTGGATTTTCATAGAAGGAAAGTTCAAGCTATCTTCAAAGTACAATCTGTAATTTCTATGAGTTTTAGAGAATATTTTTATTCTAAAGGTTTTTTGGAAATGCAGCCCCCTTCAATTATCTCAAGTGCGAGTGAAGGAGGAACTGATTTATTTCCTGTTAAGTATTTTGAAAAATCAGCTTTTCTTGCTCAATCTCCTCAGCTATACAAGCAGATGTTGGCGTGTTCTATGGAGAAAGTTTTCTTGCTAACTCCTGTATGGAGAGCTGAAAAACATAATACTCCTCGTCATTTGAACGAGAGTAGACAAATGGATATTGAAACAGCCTTTTCTGGGCAAAAAGAGGTGATGAAACAGCTGGAAAAGGCTGTCCAGTTTATTGTGAAAAAAGTTTTAGAGAAATGTAAACAAGAGTTAGAAATTTTAAAGCTAAAATTGAAAGTTCCTAAAGCTAAGTATCTTAGTTATGATGAGACTGTTAAGATCTTGAGAATGAGGTATGGAGAAGACTTGTCTCCTGAAGACGAGAAAAAACTAGGTAAGAAGTTTCCAGATACCATAGTTTTCATACATTCTTGGCCTGCTAAGCTGAAGCCGTTTTATATTATGCCTAAAGATGAAAATGAGAAGAGCAAGTTAAGCGAGGGATTCGATGCTATTTATCAGGGAATAGAAATTTCTTCTGGCGGACAGAGAATACATATTCCCGAGCTGCTGGAAAAAAGAATCAAGGCTAAGGGGTTGAATGTTAAGAATTTTAAGAGTTATGTGGATAGCTTTAGATTTGGGGCTCCAAAACATAGTGGCTGGAGTGTTGGTTTAGAAAGGTTTACTCAAGCCCTTCTAGGCTTGGAAAATATAAGGGAAGCTTGTTTCTTTCCGAGGGATAGGGATAGGCTTGTTCCATAAATTTAAATATTTACTTCTATTAACTGAAATATGAAAATAAAAGAGATTAAAAAACAGGCTAAACAGATTATGGACAAATTTCAACGAGCTTTAGATAGGGCTGGTATAAAAGACGAAACTGTCCTTGTGGAAAGAGATGAAGATAGGAGAGAAGAAGATGAGAGAGAAGGGAGAGATGAAGATTTCAGAAAAATCATGTTAAAAAATGCCCCAAAAACTGAGCAAGGTTATATTGTAGCTGAGAGGAAAAAATGGGAAGAGTA
>JAFCES010000018.1 GCA_017609045.1 Candidatus Pacearchaeota archaeon | reverse complement strand
TCTTTCTTTATCTCCTTGACTATGGCAGCTGGCCCAACTATCGTAAGAACATCTCTCTGTCCTACTAAAGCTCTTGCAATTCCTAGTTTAAATTTATCAAACAAAGCTTCCTTGTTGTTCGGCTGAATTACAGCAAGTTCAACTCCTTTAAACTTTTTTATCTTTCCCACTAAAGCCATAGTACTCTGAATAAGAGAAGCTTCTTCTGTTGGATCTAACCTACCTTGTAGAATCACTATCCTGTTTTTCAGAACTATGTCAAGAATTTTTTTCACTCTTTCTACACTTTCAAGTTTTGAGATATCTGCATATGGTATAAAGCTTAAAGTTAGTTTTTTGGCCATCTTACTTTTTTATGGTTTTGATTTTTAAATTCACTGTTTTTATATTTTTTTAACTATTTTAAACAAGGATTCATAAAACTCCTCCATATTTTTCCCATATTTAGCTGAAATGCCAACAACATCATATTCTGGAAAAGCCGCCCCAACTTTTTTTATATCTGATTTCTTTAAATCGATTTTATTTCCTATGACTAAAACAGGTATTTTCCTAGCCACCAAATTTCCTATGATAGTTATATTTACTTGACTGTATGGATTTTTTGTAGAATCTAAAATAACTACTACAGCATCCATATCATCAAGCCATTTAATAGACTCTATCACACCCTGTGTAGCCTCCTTTGCTCTTTTTTTAGCTGTCTTTTTTTTCAGACCAAATTTCATGAAATCCTCATAATCTATTTTTGTTGCTATTCCTGGTGTATCCACCAACTTTAAAGTTAATTTCTTACCTTTATAATCAATCTCAACTTTTTCTTTAAACTGAACGTTTCTTGTTTCATGGGGGATTTTACTAACTTTACCTATCTCCTTACCGGTCCAGTCCTTGCATATTCTATTTGCCAGAGAGGTTTTTCCTGCATTAGGAGGCCCATAAAAACCCAAACTCAGGTGTTTCTTTTCCTTAAATAGGGCACTAAAAACTCTCTTAAAAAAATTCCTTACTATTCTTATCACCATAATTTAACCAGTGTTTTTAACTTTATAAATTTTTATCTACAGTTTTCTCATACCGGTTTTTGGGGCCACACCACCTACAACTTTTTTTTTCTTAATTGGCAGTCTGAATCCTTTGAATAGTTTTAAAAAATCAAAAGGCATTATAGCCTTTCCCTCTATTTTTTTAAATGCATAATCTATCTGTTCACTCGACCATCCAGCCTTTTTCAACCTCAATTTTATCTCTTTGTCTTTCATTCCCTGACTTCTCGCGTTACTTATAAAATTAAGTATATTATATATATCATTCTTATTTTTAAATAGTCTTCCTTCATACTTCTTTTTGTACCACCATTGTAACAAAATGTAGGCTATGAGTGCAACCAAGAAAAGAACAACTAATAAAATAGATACAGTACCCCAAGGCTTACAGTCAGCTCTACAATTTCTCCAGTCCTCCCCATACTCTTTTTCACATACGCCATTAAAATTACAAGGGCTTATTTCTGCTTCAATCTCCAGCTTACTGAATTTTGGAGAGGTATAAATAATCAGGTTTTGAGGCAAAACTTGTCCATTAACAACAAACTCAACCTCTCTTGTTTCTGTAGTCTGAAAAGTCAAGCCAGTAGCATCATCAAACTCATGGATATCATCCTGTTCTTTAAACTCGCAAAGTTCGTGTATAATCAAAAACAGTTCATCTTGACTTGTTGAAGAGGGAATTATTTTAAGTTTATAGACAGTTAAGATAGGATCAGCTCTTTTTCCGTAGTAAAGAGATAAGACTGAAAAATCAGCTTTCATATACATGTTGTTTGAATAAGTAGCTATTGCATTTTGATATCCTTGTATGTTATTTATTTCATATTGTCCAGCCCCCATATTCTCAAGATATTCTGGACTAATATCTTCAGGGTGCACTAACAAACCAAGAGTTCCGCCAGCACTCACTCTTAATGCATCAGGAACATTCAGGTCTATAAGCTCAAGGATAATATCTTCTAACTCTTCGTCAGTTAAAGCTGCTTTATACTCTCCTTCCAACCTGTTTACCTCAGAATTTAAATAATCTATATCAAGAATCTCCTTAATCATATTTTTATACCATGGCAAACTATTAATTTTAGCACTTAAATTTCCTAGATTTTCTTTATATTTTTCAAGAGTAGAGTTTATAGCCTCTTCAATAGAGCCAGCCCGTATACTAAACTCTTTACCTACTATATTTCCATCTTCATCCTCTACTTCTACATAAAGATAATAAACTCCTGAGCTCAAATAAATATGCCTCATAGAGTTTGTTGTTGTATTCTCTACTACACCATCACCAAAATCCCATCTATAGCTTGTTATATTTTTTTCTGATTCAACCTCTACTCTAAATGTTGTATCTATACCAACCATAACATTTCTTGGTGTAAGTGTTTTAATAACGGGCCTGCTTTCTATAATAATATCTTCTCTTAATATTTCCTCGTTATCTAAATATAAGATAAACTCATCTTCTCCATAGTCTTCTGGTACTGTTATATTTGTATAGATTAAATCTAAAATTAAGAAGTCAGAAGAAATTTTTGCTGGTTCAATAGTTGCATCGTAAATGTTCCTCTCTTCAAAAGGACTGCCTTCTTTTGTATAATTCAGAAGGATGTTGGAAATATCAACTGATAAGTCTTTTTTTGCAGAAAACTTTACAGGTATAACACAATCATTTGTACAATCTTTATTATATCTATAATCAATATAATTATCTATAGCTTCCCCTAAATTGTCAGAATTTCCTTGCTCTTCATACTGCTGCTGATTCAGGACAAAACTTCCTATATTACCAAATCTAGCTCCTCTTGCAAAAACATAGTAGTCATACCTAAAATTTTGTGGAGGCGCTCCATAAAAACCACAAACATCTTCATCCTCTCTTTTAATCCTATAAAAGGTATCTTTTCTTCCTCTTAAACATACATAATAACTCTGTAATCTATTATTCTCATACTCCACTTCACAACTTACCTCTCCTCCAGCTAAATCAGGTTCTTGAATAATATTACAAGACTTAAGGAAAACTCCATCTAAATCATATAGCTCCATACTCAATAGACTAGAATTAAAACTCGTAGATGTATTGCCTCTTATCCAAACCCCTAATTTAAACTTATTAGATTCTGTTAAGTTGATTTTTTCACAATAAGTATTATTTCCAACTCTAACTTCTTCTATATTTGAAGATTCATTGAAACAACCTTTTCCTTCTCCATACGCACAATCAAAAATATCTGTCATATTAGTTGCTTTCCATTCTATACTGTTGTCATTGAAAATATCTATCTGCAGAGGATTTATACAGGAAGGTTGGTTAGTTACAGAAATATCAAAACTTAGACTATTTATTTGGTCTATCTGACCAGTCAAACTAAATCCAAGAATTTTCTCTTCTCCTGGATTTAAAGATAAACTTTTACTGGTTTGGCCATTACTAATACCATAATCATCCTCACAATACTCGGGAGTACAAGAATAGTCAGCTAGATTTAAATCTAAAAAATCAATCAAGCTGATAGAGCCTTCAAAGTTGCTTGAAATTAAACTATTTGAAGGTTCATTGTCAAGACTTATATTAATCCAACCTCTTATATTTTCTTCTGGGCCATAAGCCTCCCCAATATCAGAACTTATATTTCCAAGCTCAAAAGAAGCAGAAACCATTGCAAGTAGAAATAGAGTTACAAGTGAAAATATAACCGCAAACATTAACCTCTTTTTACTCATTTTTCTCAACAGTAATAAAAAAAAGATATTTATAAAACTTTCACTATCTTTCTTTTTTCCTCAAATAAAAAATCACAATCAAACTAATAGAAATAATAAGGCTTATCAAAGTAAAGAAAGCAAGCTCAACAGAAATGCATCTGACACTCTCGCTTCCCTCAACACACTCATCTGGCCCTTCTCCAGAACCATACCAGGTAGCATTCCACACCACTGTTTTGTAGCCAGCAGTACAATTACTTAGGAATATGGTTGTGAATATACAGGTTCCGCTATAATCCTCACAGGTATTAGTCTCATTGTAAGCTGACTCACACTTTCCATCCACCCACTGACATCTGCAATCCTCTATAGCTTCATAACAGTCTTGCTCTTCATCATACTCAAAAAATCCACAATATTTATCTGGACCTATTTTTTCATCTACATCATACTTGGCTGTACCATAACTATAGTCTTCACAATCTTCTTCTGTTGTGTAGTTAGCACACTCCCAAACATCAGAAAACTCGCATATGCCATAACCATTTTGCTTTATACAAGAAAAGCCAGCAGGACAACAATTATGAGCAGACCCCTCTGCCACTATCTCTTTATAACAGTCATCTATACTGTTTGTTTCACCATATTCACCAATCCAAAAACTATCGCCATCTTCAATAATGCAAAAAGGGTCATCAAGATAAGTAAAAAACATTGTGGCTGCCGATTCAGAAGGATTTGCACTTATTGTTAAATTTGCCCAGTGGCGTCTTGGTATTGGAAACCCTTTAGTAAATAAAGCTCCTTCTAGTCCTGTCTTGTTTCTGAAGTCATTTGGGTTGTTGTCAAATAGCCAGTAAAACTCAAGTCTATCAAGAGATTGTGGAGAACCTGAAATAATCAAATCAGAAGCAGTCTGATTTGGACAAGGTCCAGCTATACAACTTATCTCTCCATCTTCAATTTCAACAGCATAACTTGTTGTAGCGTTAAAATCTACAACACTACCATAAAAACTCTCTCCCCATTCTGGTTCTGCTATATGAGCAAAAATATACTTTCCATCTTGAGAAGGGTCAACTATAAGTATAGATGTTCTATCATTCTCTCTTTCTCCTCTTTCATCTTCCACCTTAAGCAGAATGTTCTTCTGCCCATCAGAACTATAATTATGAGTAGTGTTAATCTGATTAGAAGTACTGCCATCACCAAAATCCCATGTATAATTGATAAAGTCATCTGCATCATAGCTTTCCTGAATAAACTCAACAACCTCTCCTACAAGATAAATCTCTCCTGTTTTTGGTGTTAGGATTTCTGCATGTGGAGGCTCATTATTTTCTGTGGAAGAAACTGTTAATATACCATAATCATCATTATCTCTAGAATCAATCCATTCCTCTCCCTCTACTCTTGCTTTAAAATAAAAATCTCCTGTCTGATTGGCTTTCCAGGTAGCAAAACCAACACCAGAGAACTGAGCTTCCACACTATCAAACCATAAGAAACCACCATCAACTTTCCATACTTCATACTCTATATTCTTAGTCTCTATTCCTTCGCCAGCCACCATTAACTTTACTCTGTCATTCAAATCAGCTTCATCTATTGGATTATTTAACATGTCAGCCCAGTAAGCTCCTGTCAGGTTTGTTATGTTTATAGGTATGCTAGGACATTGTTCATCATATGCACACCTATTATTTATACAAGTACCATTAATAATAGTATTATCAGGACATATTATAACACAATTTTCATCTACTGTACATTCAACAAAAGGACAATCACCAGGACAGTTTTCAAAAGTTTCTCCTGTATCACAAATAATATTATAGTTACATACTGTAGAAGGAGGGCATTGTCCATTCATTACGCAAAAATTATCAGATGTACAAGTACCATTAATAATAGTATTATCAGGACACTCATAACTACAATTTTCATCTACTGTACAGTCTAGTCTACAGTCTCCAGGACAATTAAATAAACTTTCCCCTGCATCACAAATTCCATCATTATCGCACACAACTCCTACCTGGCGCACTATCAATAAGTTTTCTGATGGAAAAGGTTTCTCTAGTATTTATATCAACACACACTGTACCAGAAGGACATGGGTCTGGATAATAGGTTGTACAAGTTCCAAGAGGACTGCAGTCAGGACAGTCTTTTTTACAAGAAGGATATTCTCCAAATTGGCCAGTGCAGTAGAAAGCATTCATCCTTAAATCACAAATTCCATCACCACAAGTCGGTAGACAATCAATTGGACAAATAACCTGTTCAGGAGCAAGGCAAGCACATCCACCACTCACACACTGTGCAATCTGGCCTGCACAACTGATTACTGCACAATCTATACAGTCGGTTGGTTCTGCTATCTCATTTCCAGAACAATATCCATCACTGCAATACTCTGTGACTCCTGGAGGAATTTCACAATAAAATTTTCCTTTATCATACTCATAATACTGAGTGCAACATTCATCACATCTGAAATACTGTCCAGGTTCCCATCCAACATCAGTTCCGCATTCTTGCCCCACACTTATACAACTTACTGCTCTACAATCTCGCGGACAAGTTTTAAAAGTTTCTCCTGGATCACAACTGCAATCCCCACAAACATACCCTCTTATTTCCTGACCAGAAACAAGCCCAACTACAGCCTTTCCACTCACAAAAACACTTTCAATAACTCCTCCTGTTATTTCTCTTAATCTATTAAGAAAATTATCTAATCTCCCCCCAGTCTCAGTTTTAACTACTTTACTTATAACAGCTCCTGTAATAGGAGAAGTATCAGGAGAAGAAGTAACTGTAAAATAATACTCCGGCTCATCACCAAACAAACCATCATCCGTCCATCTAGCTGTCCATAGAGCTGTTTTTTTTATATTGCCTCCAGTATAAGGAAACACTCCACCATAAACGCTCTCTACATAATCATCAGGATTTGGCCATAAATCATCCTCAAAAATATTCAAGTAAATAAGGCTGCCTCCACAATTCCCAAAATAATCAATAGCTTCTACTATCATGTAAACTTCATTACTTTCATCAACTTCTATATCTGGTACAGGGTTTCTTGTTTCATAACTTCTATTTGTCCAGTAAGCTCTTGTGATATAGCAACCTCCTTCTGGCCGTTCACAACTAAAGGATTGATCATCTTGACATATACAGTTTAAACATATCTCATCTGAGCTACATAAAGGGTCAGCCACACCCTGCCAGCGAGTACATTGTTCATTAAAGTCTAAAGAAGGATTATTACAACAATAATTCCAACAACTAGGATCTTTGCAGTCTGTTAAATTATTAGCATCATCATCCACACCGTTATTACAGTCTTCAGATGAACAAAAAATATCTGTCTCTGTTTCAAAATTTTCAGGTCCTGCTCCCCCACAAGGATCAATAGGATGAGCAAAATGATACTGATTACAATAAACGTCTGGATACTCCATATCTATCTGATTTGTATTCATTCTTATATAATCCTCTCTAGATATCTGGTTTTTTGCATCATCAGGAAGATC
>JAFCES010000017.1 GCA_017609045.1 Candidatus Pacearchaeota archaeon | reverse complement strand
AGTTTTCTTAAAAACTCTTCCTGACTTTCGCTCGTCTTAATCAAAACAACAAACTTTCTCTCATCTTCAGCTTCAGGTTCTTGAATTGAGCGAGGTAACTCACCAACATAAGCTAGATAAACATTTTTACCGTCAAGTTTATCTACTGCAACTTTATCACCTACTGAAAACTTCTCTGGCTCCTCATCTCTTATTTTCAAAGTCACATCAGCAAAATTCAAGCTCAATACAGCTTTTTCACCTCTACAACTTATACTTACAGTACCAGCTCCTCCTCCGTAACTCTCTATATCTCTAATATAACACATATCATCAAAAAACCTGCTTCCTTTCCTCACCTCAATCTCATCCTCATTA
This sequence comes from Candidatus Pacearchaeota archaeon, assembly GCA_017609045.1. Taxonomy (GTDB): domain Archaea; phylum Nanobdellota; class Nanobdellia; order Pacearchaeales; family GW2011-AR1; genus JAFCES01. The sequence continues at coordinate 6,423 of JAFCES010000017.1, read as the reverse complement.
ACTTGAAGTCTAGCTGAAATTTCAGGGCTTGCTATATCTCTAACTTTAATCTGCATTCCAGCTAAACAATAATATCCAGGCAAGTATATATCATCAGAAGTCCTTCCTCTCTCAATTATCTTGCTTGCAACTTTTGTATTAGCATCAGTATAAACTCCTATTTCAGCTCTATCTCCCTCTATCCATTCAGCTCTTAAGAAACCTTTTCCTCTCCAAAACTCATATTTCTTATAGTCTCTCTGCCACTCCTCATCACTTAAAACAGGAAGAAAATACTCACTTCTTCCAACACCCCAGGCATTAGCCATATCATATCTTAGATAAGCAGTTAGGTTAGCCTGTATATAATCAGGCATCTCCCTCTCTGCTTCTTGCCTTTTCAAAACTACAACTAAATAACCTATATTATTAATAAGCGGACTTCCTAAAAGCTTATCATAACTTCTTAAAGCAGCTCGAGCAGGATGATATCCTATACCAGCTATTTCTTGCGGATACTCTTTAGCAGAAGGAATAATTCTGTCTATAGCTTCAACATCTATTAAAGGATTTAACTTCAAAGCATCCAACCTACAAAAAACAGGAACATTCTGCTCTTCTAAAATATCACTCCTCACAACAGCTGGCTGACATCCACCAGGAGCAATCTGTACTATAAAGTCCTGCCTTGCCTCACACTTTTCTCTATCTGCAAGTATAGGCCAGTACATACTAGCTTCTTGTCTTCCATAAACACCAAAAAAATTCGGCTGATATCTCTGCACTCTTGTCCTAGAAAAAGAGCCATCTAAAGCAGACACCGATACAGCTAATAAATCTAACATAATTAACATTACAAATAAGAAACTCATCACTAGCAAGATTCTCTTTTTTCCTTTAACTTCAGTTTTCATTTAAACAACACTTATGGTTTTAGTTTCAAATAACTCATAATTTTTTCCTAAATCTTCTAAGCTTTTTGGGAAATCTAAGCTCTGCCCTATAATCTCAAGTTTACCTCTCTCAAGCCTATCTTCTGTAAAGTAATCTTGAGTTTTTCCACCTCCAATTAAGACACTTGTTACAGTTTGTGAAGGCATCTCTATGTCAAAGCACTGCTCTCTTGTTCTGCCAAATAAGCCAAGCAAGCCAGGACTTGGCACCTCTACACACTTTCTTCTTGTGGTTGAGGGGAACACCAAACTAGAATTTCCATAAACTTGTAAAGTTACATTGTAAAGGCCTTCACTTAACTTTATTGATTTTTGTTCAGGCCATAAAGCAGTAGCACTATGCTCTATAGAAGTGAAGTAAACAATAGCAGATTCTGGCTCTTTCCCATCTATCTTCACTTCTAATTCTATATCATAAAGTTTATCTAAAATAACATCAGCTATTCCTGGCTGATTTGTAGAAATAATATGCTTTTTAGTTACATATCCCTCTGCCTTAGCTATAATAAAACCATTTACGCATTGAGGAAATTTCGCAGATAAAACAGCCTCTCCTCCTTCAACCCGAGTTTCCCCGATTTCACAAGCAGTGTCAAAACACTTGAAATCTATGTCTGCCTCTACTGGATTTAACTTTGTATCATATGTATAAACTATAACTTCTGTATTTCTATACTGGCATAACTCTATATCTCTACCCAAAACAGCATGTCCAGGAAGAGCCTCTCTCTCAACATTCTTGTTAATAACAACAGCCACAGGAAACTGAAACATCTCTTTATTATCATGAACCTGAATTAAAACAGGAAAATACCAATCATAAACAAAATGATAAGGAACATAACAAAAACCTAGAACACCAAGCCCTTCTTGCAAACCAACAGGTTCAGCTATCATAACATCAGCCTCAACAGGCCATATTTCAATTCTTGAAGGCCAATCTCTATTATAGATAAAATTAACACTTTCATCACTCTCCATATCAACAACAAAATACCTATTTTCTTCACTTGAAAGTCTATAATAATCTCCTCTCAACTTTATAGCCTGTATATTAGCTTCTAAAGCTTCCTGCAACTCAGAAACAATCTCTTGAGGTATCCATATTTTTGGAGCGCAGGAAATTTCTACACCATCAACAGGAGCATATAATCTTAAGACGTCTACAGCATATTGTTCAAGAAAAGCTTCCTGCTTCTCTTTATTATAAATATTTAAAGCTAAATCATAAAAATTACCCAACCTAGTTTTTACATTTACATCATGTGTTGTAATTCTAGCTGACTGCTCTTCAAAACTAATATCCAAGTCAGCTTTAACACTAACATCTATATCATTATTTTTAATGTCAACCTCTGCCTTTATTTCTCCTAAATCAACTATAAAACCCCTTTTCTCAAAATCAGAAAAATCACATTTTAAATCAACAAGATACCTCTCCAACTGCTCTTCCATCTCACTTTTAGAAGGAACTTGTTCTTTTACAAGATTATTTGCAGAAATATAATACCAATAAGGTACAGCAGAACCAAAAAAATCTAACTGGCTAGAAAAAGGACTATACTCGTTTCCCGGCTCAAATTCTGGAGGGTAAATATATCCTGCTCTTTCTCCTAAAATTTCTACTCCAGACTCAACTCTTCCTTCAATACAGCCAAGAAAATACTCTTCAACAGGCTTAAACTCAGCAGGCAATTCTCTTACAACCAGCCTTTCTCTTAACAAAAAATATCCTGCAATTATTGCAACAATAACTATGGCAATAATAATATATATAGACAACTGCCCTCTTTTTCCTTTCACTTTCAACATAAAAATTTAAGGTAGATAGCGTATATAAATTTATTTACTTTCACAAGATTTATAAAATTAAAAACTCTGAAAAGATTAAGGGCCTGTGGTCTAGTGGTTTTATGACACATCGTTGACGAGCAGATAAAGCTCAAAATCGATGAGGTCGGAGGTTCGATTCCTCCCAGGCCCATCGAGCATATTCATGAGACAAAATTCAAAGCTAAATAGCGAGCGAATGTGTGAGAGCCTCATAAGATTTAAAAACACCTTTCAATAATTATTTATATGGCAAGAGGATTTGGAGTGATTGGATTTTTAATATATTTAATTATAGGTTTATATTTCTTAAATTTCCCTTTTGGATGGGTAACTATGCCTGAATTTATTAAAGGTATAGAAAAATGGATTATTTTTGCTGGCGGAATTTTGGTTATAATTGGCGGCGTTAAATATCTTTTTTCTAGCAGAAGAGAAACCACGAGTGTTTAATTATTTTTAAGAAAGGCTTATAAACCTCTCTTTAAACCATCTAACAATTTTCTTCCATCTGTTCAGTAAAACAACAAATAACCACACAATAATAAAAACCGGATTTTTAGTCTTGTAAGATATATATGTTAAGTAAGTGGTTATGATTAAGAAGATTAGGATAAAGAAACCGTCTACTATTACAAAATAAAGATTTAAAAAGCTTGTTCAAGATTAAAAAATATGAAAATACCAAAAACTCTGAAAAGATTTTGCCCATACTGTCGAAAGAGAACTGAACATAAAGTTTCTGATGTTAGCTCGGGCCATAAAAGATCCTCTTTAAAAAGAGGTAGTATGGAAAGAGCTAAGAAAAGAGGAAAAGGTAGAGGAAAAGGAAATTTAGGAAAGTGGGGAAGCAAGCCAGCAGTAACCAAATGGAAGAGAAAAACAAAAACAACCAAAAAAACTAACTTGCTTTATACTTGTCAAGTTTGTAAGAAAAGCCATCAACAAAAAAAGGGAAAAAGAACAGGAAAACTACAAATAGAGGAGAAAAGAAGTTAAAATGCCGGGAAAAAAGAAATTTTTTGAAATTGAACTGCCCTTGATTAAACAAAAAGTAGAGCTCTATTCAGACTCAGAAGAAAATTTAGTAGGAAGAACAGTTAAAATAGATTTAACTAGAAAATTAAGAGGAAAAAGTTTAGAGATCATTTTCAAAATCAAGCAACAAGGAGAAAAAATTATAGCAGAACCGTACAGACTTCGCCTTCTCGGCTACTTTATCAGGAGAATGATGAGAAAATCTACAGACTATGTTGAAGATTCAATCTCAACTAACTGCAAAAATGCTATTCTAAGAATTAAGCCTTTCTTAATAACAAGAAAAAGAGTTTCCAGAAAAGTAAGCAAAGCACTAAGAGAAAAAGCTAAGGAGTTAATAAAAGAAGCAATAAAAAACAAAACTTATGAAGAAGTTTTTTCTGAACTTTTACAAGGAAAATTTCAAAGGGCCTTATCTCTAGAATTAAAAAAAATCTATCCCCTTTCTCTTTGCGAAATCCGAAATATTTATCTTGAGAAAGAAAGACAAGAAGTTAAGATTAAGGAAGAAAAAGTTAAGTAAAAGTAAGATTTAAAAGTTCTTTTTTATTTGCATTTTCGTGCCTCGGTAGCTCAGTGGCTTAGAGCGGCAGTTTTGTATTGATTTTTGGATTTAAGGGTCTTAAAAGAACTGTAGGTCGGGGGTTCGAATCCCTCCCGAGGCTTTCACGAATCAAAAGTTGTTTCGAAAATTAAGTGAGTGAAAGATGAGGTAAGAGGCTTTTTCTCAGTTAAGTTTAAAAACATTCCTCTTTTTCAATAAATGGAGGTAAAAAATAATGAATGTATCAGAATTGAAACCCGGACAAAGTGGTGTAGAAGTGGAAGGAGAAGTGACAGACATAGGAGAAGTAAGAGATTTCTCAAGATTCGGCAGAGTTGTAAGAGTAGCGACAGCAACAATCAAAGACGATTCTGGAGAGATAAAGCTTAGTTTATGGAATGAAGACATAGACAAGGTAAAAGTAGGAGACAGAATAAAAGTTAGCAATGGTTTTGTGAGAGAGTTCCAAAACGAGCCACAGCTTACAGCAGGGAAATTTGGAAAAATCGAAGTTCTCGGAGCTGGAGAAAAACAAGAAAAACCCGAAGAAGAAAAGGAAGAAGAACCGGAAGAAGAAAAAATAGAAGTGAAGGAAGAATAAAAATTTAGAAGAGGATTCTTAATTTATTTTTTTATTTTAATTTATTTAAAAACCTCTATTCTTCCCCTTCATTAACAAGCTCAACCTTATCAGCTTCTTTCAAAATTTTCACTATTTCCTCTGGTAGATTAGCCATCTCACCCTTATCAAAAGGTCCTATCAATTCTCCACTTGAATCTAAAAATTCTTCAACATTATTCTTAAAAGTAACTAAAACATTCTTTCTTTTTTCAGGTTTACCCTCCATCAGATCGTTGATCTTTCTATCAGCATCCTCCATACTCTTAACAATTTTATCAAACATTTTCCTCTCAAAATCCAACATGTTCTCAAAATCTCTCTTGCTTATCCCTGTTTCCTTTGCAACAAACGCTAATCTCAAAATTTTTTCTTTTCTTCTTCTTATTATTTCCTTAAATATGCTTATGGAATTTTCAAACTGTTTCTTGGTTTTGATTATAGCATCAGAAAACATATCTGTTTTTTTTTCAGAAATCTCTCTCTTCTCTTTCAAATAGTCTGAAACCTCCTTGACAAATTTCGTATGTAGAGGCTGTAAGTGTTCGGAGTATTTTTCCTTCCTCAAAACTTCATAAATATCATTATAAGTAATCATAATCATCCAAAGTCTTGAAGATTTTTAACTCTTATTGTGATAGAAAATAGATATTGCACTGCCTTTAACAACAGCTCTTTACCATAAACCTTTCCTAAACTGCCCTTAGTTGCCTGTCTCTCTGAAAACTCAATCTTCTTTCCTTGTTTTTCTTCGGTCTTCTGCCAATCGTATAATAAAACAGGGACAGGATTAGAAGAATGGCTTTTCAACTTGCAAGGAGTAGAGTGGTCTGCTGTTACTAAAATCTTAATGTTATTTTTTCCTATAAATTTTTTCAGGAAAGAAAAAAAATTCTTATCAATTTCCTCTATCATAGCTTTTTTTTCTTGTGGTTTATTGTCATGTCCTGGAATATCTGTTTCCTTAAAATGGATATAAAAATAATCATAATTTTTCTTCTGCTTCTTAAGTATTTTAATTGAAAACCTGCAAGCTTGTTTCAAAGCTTTATGCAAAGTAGAGTATAAATCTAAACTCTTTAATTCCGGATAAGAAAAAGAAAAAACATCCATGCCAGAAGCTTTACAAATACCTTTCTCAACAGGCATGTAAACCACAGAAGCCCAGCCATTAAACTTCCTTAATTTAGGTAGAGAGGAAGAAGCGCCCCTTGTTAAAATGATATTTGCCTTCATCAAACCTTTCCTTTCTCTTTCTAAATTTATGGGATGTTCATTCAGAACTTTAAAACTCTTTTCTATAAACTCATTCACTATATTGGCTGTATATTCTGTATTCTGCTCTTCATCTAAAGCTCGAGAATATTTGAATTTGTCAAAAGAAACTAATTTGCCCTGTAAATGGTATTCAGGGTCTGTATCAGTAATATTATCTGAAAACCCTCCCTTCAAAACAAGAA
>JAFCES010000016.1 GCA_017609045.1 Candidatus Pacearchaeota archaeon | reverse complement strand
TATTTAGGTTAAAAATGGCAGATGATTATGCCAAACAACAAATTATTAATGTGTTTGGTATATTTGTTGGAATTGTTGCAGTTATTATAACTGTTTATTTTCAAATTCAAGATCCAATGACTGGAATTATTTGGGTTTTAGGAATACTGGCTTTTGTAGCTTTATATTTTATTATCTCTTATCCTATTGCCTCTCTTAAAACAAGATTTAATCAAGTTAAAAAGAATACTAATTTAATATTAGAGATGAAGAAAGATTTAAATAATATAAAAGATAAGCTTGATATATCAGAGAGAATAGCAAATCTCGAAGCTAAAATGTCTTTATTATCTAAAAAAGGAAAAAGAGGTCAGGTTGATCCTAGATGGATAATAATAATTATAATTCTTGTTTTATTGTTTCTTTTTCTAAAATCTAAAGGAATTTTTTAGATTAAGTATTTAGATTAGGTATATGGTTCAGTATAGAAAAAATTATAAACTCTTTTTGTTACATTAGAGTATGGTAATAGTAGATATTGGAAGAACAGTAGATTATGAAACTTTAGAGAAAGCGTTGTTAGAAGCAGCTAAAGAGGTTGGACTTCAAGCAGAAGTTGAGGATAAACATAGAACAAGATATAAGTTAGGCTCGGTTCAGAGAATTCAAGAATATGCAAGGACAGAGATTGCATTAACAAGCGAGGAAATTCTCCAAATGACATTATTTATATATAATAAGGTTTCTCCAAAGGGTTTTGATGTTTTAACATCTCCTTTTTTCGGTAGAGCTTCTGATGAAGAAGTAAGCAAATACTTGGAAGCTGTTTCCAGTCATTTAACTACAGACTAAACTTTCTAGAATTTTTTCTAATTCTATTTCTAAATAAACTAGAGGCATCTTCAAATGCCAGTTTTTGAGAAGAGAAGGATGAATTTCTCCTATAATGCCTATTTCTTCTCCTTTATATGAGATTTTTCCTGTTCTGCCTTCTATAAAACCTTTTTTCTGCTCTTCTTTTATTTCTAGTTTTATGGATAACATTCTTGCCAGATACTCCAAAATTTGTCTGAGTTCTGTAAAGTTTCCAGGAGTTATAGCTATCCCTAGTTTAGTTTTTTCTTTTATTCCTGTCTCCTCTTTTTCATTAGGCTCAAAAATCTCTCCTATTTCAAATACCTTTTGAGGATATTCTGCATCTATGTTCTCAGATAAAATTTTTGAAATAGAAGGAAATAAAGAAGGCCTTAAAATTTTGTAATCTGTCTTACTGTCTTCTACTTGTATTCCTGGTTTTATGTTTGTTTTTTTCATATCTTGTTTTGTGAGTAAATGGTAAGTGGAAATCTCAAGGAATTTTAAACCGGTAAGGATTTCAGAAATTTTTCTTTTTATTTTCTCTTTTTTATCTTCTTCTCCTATTGTAGCTATCTGAGGTATCTCTGGAATTAATTTATCATAGCCATAAGCTATGGCTATATCTTCAGCTATATCTACCTCATGCAAAATATCTGTACGCCATGCAGGAATTTGCACTTCATTGTCTCCTAGAGAATAATTATAACCCATTTTCTCCAATAATTTTTTCACCTGCTTTCCATTCAAGTCAAGACCGAGAAGCTTGTTTATATTTTCAAGATTGATTTTCATTTTTTCTGGCTCTAGATTTGGAGTGATTTCTTTTTTATTTTTGTATTTTAGATTCATTTGATAAATTTTTCCTCCCATATCTGCAAACGTTGTTACGAGGATATTGAGTGTTTTTTTCAGAACTTCTAGATTGAAACCAGAACACTCTATAAAAACATCTTTTGTTTTTTCAGTTATTTTTCCTGTTTTCTCTGAGTTTATTATCGGGGGCATAGATAAAATCTCCCCAGCAGAGTCTGCAAAAACTGGATATTTAGGTTTTCCCTTAAGTAAATATCCATAATTTCTTCCTGTTGGATGCTGTTTTAGGATTTGATTTCCTGTCATCTCTCTGTTAGATTCAAGAGGAATGAACTTAATATCAGAAGGCTTTCTTGCCTCGTATCTTATAGGAAGAGATATTTTTTCTAAAGGATAGATTCCTATAGCTATCTTCTTCCTATTTCTGCCGAAAGTTGAATGGATTTTTTCTTGAATGTCTATTACTTCTTTAATATTCTCATCATTAAAATTTATTTCGTTTATTATGGCGCAGGCTGTAAATGGCCTTACATCTTTTACAGATTTATCTATTTTAACTTCATAATTTTTTTCTGGTTTGTTTACTTTATACTCTTTCAGACCGGTTTTCTTTCCGAGAAAAGCAAGGAAAGAACGGAGATATCCTTGAAGTGAAAGAAGGTCTGGTCTGTTTGGAAAAATCTCTATCTCTATCTCTTCTTGATTTAGAGATTCAAGAGGAGTTCCAAACAAAGCTATTCTTTCTTGCATTTTTTCATCTATCTTTCCAGCAACTTTTTCAAACTGTTTTCTTGGAAATTTTACTATCGCCATTTTTTATTTCTCGTCTATAAATTTACCTATCTTTGTAAGAATTTTTGATAGTTTTTGTTGATTGATTTTATTTGCTCTTACAATTAAAAAGACCTTCTTAATTCCCATAATCACATCAATATCATAATGTTTATTTTCAAAATGTTCTGAATAGTCTATTATATTTTTTATTTTTTCATATTTGTTTCCACTCTCAGCTGGAAAATATTTACTTGAAACAAAGGCATATTGTATTTGGGGGTCTTCATCTTTAAATCCTAATTTTATTAGCAGCTCTATTATACTTTCAATTACCCCCTCTTGTTTCTTGAATTTATATTCACTTCTTGTATCACTTTTATTTAAACCTAAAATTATCAGTTTTTTCATCTTATTTCAACCATAATTTTATTTTTCTCAGCTGAGTAAGGTTATTTTTATACATTTCTCTTAAATCCTTGATTTGATAATAATTCATGATCATTCTGTCAAAACCAGGACCCCATGCTAAAACAGGAATATATTCTCCAAGCAAAGGAACTACAACTTCAGGCCTGAAAATGCCAGCTCCTCCTAATTCCAACCAGAGTTTTTTTTCTTCATTCCAGCAAGAAATTTCTACACTTGGTTCTGTATATGGGAAATAAGCTGGTGCAAATCTAATTTTTTCAAAACCCATTTTTTTGAAAAATTCATGTAGATAGCCAAGAAGATGGCGGAAGTTAGCTTCTCTATCTATCACTATCCCTTCTGTTTGATTAAATTCAAATCCGTGACTCCAGTCAAGTGTCTCGTTTCTAAAACATTTTCCTATAGCAAAGAACTTTCCTTGCTTGTCTTTGTTTTCTTTTAATCTTGCGAGGGTTTTTGCTGACAAACAAGTTGTGTGTGTTCTTAGTATAACTTTTTTAGCTTCATCTTCTCTCCATTCATACTGCCAACCTTTACTTTCTTTTACTCCAGATTCATGAGCTTTTTTTACTTCTTTTAATATGTTTTTATCTGGCAGCTTTCCTTTTACATCTTTTATGTAAAAAGTGTCTTGTAATTCTCGGACAGGATGGTCTTGAGCTGTGAACAAAGCATCAAAATTCCAGAAGCTTGTTTGACAGAGAGTAGAGGTCATTTCTTTAAATCCCATTTCCAGCCATATTTTTTTAGCATATTCTACAGCTTGATTTACAAAATGTCTTTTTCCTCCTGATATTTCTGGGAGAGGACTTTTAATATCATATCTTCTGAATTTTTTGCCTTTCCAACTTCCTGTTTTTATCATTTCTGGCGTTAGCGTTTCTATCATGTCTTTCAGCTTAGTCAAATCTTCCTGCATTACTTTTTTTCCAAGCTCAGTCAATCTAGCTGTAATTTGTTTTTTTCTTTTTACTTGAATTATGTTCTTTCTGCTTTTTAGGTTTTCAAAGGCAAGTTTTTGTTCTGGTTTTAAATCTCCAAGAGGAAGAGGCAGAGCTTCAATAAGTTGCTCTTCTAAATTTTTTTTTCTTATTTCACTTATACTTGCCTTTAAAATTATTTTTTCTTTTTGCAGCTGAATCATGGTTTTCTTTTTCAAAACTCCGATAGCTGCCTTTACTTCATTTTCACTCAGCTTGCAAGCTTTTCTTATATCTTTTATATCTGCGCTCTTTTGTTTTGAAAGCATATCAAGGAGACGTCTTTCCGGCAAGCCTGACCTTAAGTAGACTACTCCATTATCTGCTAAATCTACTATTTTCTTTTCACTCGCCTTCAGCTTTACTATGTGTTTATTATTGAGAAATTGAAGAGCTCTTAATGTTTTTATCTTGTCTAATCCTGAGCTTTTTGAAATCTTGTCTAGAGTTTTTTCTTTTAAATGAGGAAAAATGGCTCTTTCATCTGGGTTTAATGATTCTATTAATCTCTCTATCTCTTTTTCCATAAAAAACAAGAGCTGAGAGTAATTTAAATAGTTTTTTATATAAACTCTTCTTATTGTTGTTATGGCAGAGAAAAGAAAAGCAGTAGTGGCAGGACAATTCTACCCTGATGAAAAAGCGGAATTAGAAACACAGGTTAAGAAGTTTCTTGTTAACAAGAAGAGGAAAGAGGTTAAAGCTGTTATTGTGCCCCATGCCGGCTACATTTTTTCTGGTGAACTAGCTGGAAAAGTTATATCTTTAATTAAAAGTAAGAAGAATTTTATTATTCTTGGAGTGAATCATTCTGGTTTTGGCAATAAGTTAAGTTTTTCAGAAAGGGATTTTGAAACTCCTTTAGGAAATGTGAAGAATAATGTTGATTTAAGCAGAAGGATTTTAGAAAGATTAAAAAAAGAGGATTTAGATGTTAATATTAATGAAAGAGCACATCAGTTTGAGCATAGTATTGAAGTGCAGCTTCCTTTTCTTCAGTTAAGTCAGAAAAAATTTGATATTGCTCCTATTTTGCTGAGAGGGTTGAGTTATGAAGAGTGTAGGAAGGTGGCTCTGATTCTTGCTAGTTTTGTTTCAGATGATACCTGTATTGTTGTGTCAAGTGATTTTACCCATTATGGCTTTTCATATGGTTTTGTTCCTTTCACTTCTGATGTAAAGGAAAATCTTTACAAACTAGACAAAGAAATCATCAATGAGATTTTGGCTTTAAATTCAAGGAAAGTATATGGGAAAGCGAGCAAGAGTACTGTCTGTGGAGTTTTAGGAATTACGGTTTTAACTGAGCTTGCGAAAATTAAAAAACTAAAGCCAAAATTAGTTGATTACTATACTTCTGGCGATATTTCTGGAGATTTTAATAATGCGGTAGGATATGCTGGTCTGATATTCATCTAAAAATGATATTTGAGATAAAGGATAGAACAGGCAGGTTACTTCGTCTGACAAAAGAAAGATGGAGTCATATAACCACGACTCATTTTGAAATGGCAAATCATCTTGAGGAAATAAAACTCACTTTAGAAAAGCCATTAAAAATAATAGCGCATGAGAAAGGAGATTTAAGAAGTTATTATCTATATTTAAAACATAGGAAACATCCTGAGAAATATTTGAGAGTTATAGTTAAATATTTAAATAAACATGGTTTTGTGATCACAGCACATTTTGTGAGATATATAAAATGAACGGCAAAATAGACATTTACTATGATGATGAGGGGGATTTTTTAGAGATAACTATAGCAAACCCTCCGAAAGAGAGTTATTGTGAAGATGTAGATGAAGATGTTTTTATAAGGAGGGATGAGAAAACCGGAGAGGTTGTGGGCATAGGTATTTTGAATTTTAAAAAGCATACCAAAGATTTGAAGGATATTCTAGTTAAAGTGCCAGTAAAAATTAATTTTGAGCTAACAGAGCCTTTAAAAGCTTAGTTTTTATACTTCTGGCGATATTTCTGGAGATTTTAATAATGCGGTAGGATATGCTGGTTTAGTTTTTGTTTAGTTGGTTGTGCGTTAGAACAGGGTAGACCAAGAAGGTTGGAAAAGGGATTAACTCGATTAAGGAGAGGAGACCTCTATGATGTAGACTCTTTAAGAAAAGAGGCCTTGTTTCAGGGAAAATTAACAGATTTTTATGAAGCTCTCGGACATGGTATATTTTCATTTCCAAAATGGCCTTCTTATACAACCTCTCATAAACTTGTAAGAGCGATAGCTGTCTTTGAAGAAGTTGGGCAGGAGTTAGGGATGGAAGTTGATGGGACTTATAAACAAAAAATAACTGAATTTATTTTAAAGGAAATTTCGAAAGAGAAGATAGATTTGGAAGACGCAGCGAGATACATGCTACAACACAGATATCTGATTCAAGTTAGTTAAGAGCTTCTTTCGCCATCTTAGTGGGTAAGCCAAGAGTAAGTAAAAAAGAGAAGGCCTGTTTCCTGTTTTTATAATTCAGCAGTTTAAATTTATTCTTGTACTTTTTAATCAGCTTTATATTCTGTAGAACTCTAGCTACAATTTCAGCCCTTGTTTTTTTATCTTTTTCCTCTTTCCAGAATCTCTCTGTTTCAGCCTGTCTTTTTTATCTGTGTGAGAAAGTATTAAAGCGGAAACTTTTTTGTTTTCAAGAATTAGTCTGTTAAAAGCTATATCTTTTCCTTGCACCACTACCTCTTTACCTTCTCCTGCCTGCTTATCTATTTCTTTTCTCACTTCCTTAATACTGCCTTTTATTATCTGCATTTATACGTAAGATTTTTAAATCTTAAAAATCTATTCTTTTCTGTATTTTGATCCAGCTGTTAAAATTTATTTAAAATGGAGCGAAGATATAGTTTTAGAATAAAACTCTTCCCTGAAGATGGCAAATATAGGGCAGATATATCTACTGAAAATCAGCCATATCCTATTAATGGTCGTTTGAGAATAAGAGTTCCTATAATTGTTGAGGATTCTCGTTTCTGTTTAGATTTTACAAATGGTGTTGATATAGAAACAGGAAGAAGTTTTAGAGAGAAATATGAATTAAGGGTTAATTTAAGAAGTGTTTTATTAAAACTAGAGGGGGAGGTACAAGGGTTTATTGGAAGTGCTTTGGCAAAAGACAGAATTCCTGTTATGAAAAGAGTTAGGTTAAGGGCTGATAATGGTTTGAGTTGTGATGCAACAGAAAGACTTTCTTCTGTAACTTTTGTTAGAAGCCGTCCAAGAAGAGTCAGGGACTATAATCCAGGAGCTATCTAACCCTCTACAACAGTGCCTTTAAATTTTTTTTCGCTGAGGAGGTTATCAAGATTCTTTAAATTTTTTCCGAGAATAAAAGTTCTGATCTTATATCTCTTTATAATCTCAGCTGCTTTCTGGTCTAACACGAAATGCTGGCCTGGTTTGAATTTTATTTTTCTTGCTTTAATATAAAAATCTTGCCAAGAAATTTTTGGTATAAATCTCGCATTTTTATATTTGAGAGGGTTTTTTGTGTAAAGGCCTGATACAAGAGTGAGATTGATGAAATCTGCATCAAAAAATCTGGCAAGTTTTGCTGAAGTTGCATCTGAGGTTTCTTTTTTTGCATATCTTAAAGCACCACAAAAAACAGGGTTGTTTTTTCTTAATAGCCTTGCAACTTGTTTCATATCGTGGGGAATTCCCTTATTGGCGTCTTTTCCAAATAAGTAAGTAAGGAAACGAGCGTTCATTCTTGTAGCTCCTATACCTGACAAGCTTTGGAAATACTCATTTTTGCCTGCTTGTTTTAAAGCTTTGATATATTTTCTTGCCACACTTCCACCGCCAGTAACTATTACAAATCTGTATTTGTTTTTGTGTTTATTTATTGTTTTTTTAAAATTCTGAAGAAAAGCTATGTCTATCCTTTCTGGAACTATGAGGCTACCGCCCAAACTTATGACAATAGTTTTTCTTACCATTTTTGCCTCTTTTATTATTTTAAGTAATGGTTGTATTTAAACTTTTCAGTATATATTTTTGAGTATATAAATAGTTAAAAATCTTACAATATTTTTTGGGATATGGCAAAATCCCTGGAAGAGCAATTGACTGAAGGGTATGCTGATTTCCTTCCCGATGCTATGAGAAGAGCGATAGGAGGCGAACTGAAAAATCTTCATTGTGAATATAGAAAAAAGGCTACTATTTTTGGCCCTGTTTTTGGAATAGATTATGAATGTAGGTATTATACTGATAAAAATGGCCAGCTAAGATTTCAAGTAAGGGTTTTCCCATATCATAAAGGAACCACATTATTTCTTATAGAAGAGCCTTCAAAAATAGGGACAGGAATCGGAAAATCAAGATATATTGCTGGTAGAAGCATTACTCAAAATGGTAAAGGTTTTAAAGCAGAATGCAGGGTAAAAAGAGTTCCAAAAAAATTAGGCAGGAATAATCCTCTTTATGAAGATACTTTCAAACACATTTTATTGAAAAAACTTTTCAAATTAATTCGTGTTAAAGACAATTTTTAATTTTACTTAATAGCAAATAACTTATCATCTTTAACTTTAAAAATTCCTAATCTTACACCACAATCTAGCCATCCATGGGCATAATTTATGGCTGCAAAAGAATCAACAAGCCTTTTTTCTGTTTTAAAGTATTTTGCGTCAGCTAAATAATTAGAAACCATCTCTATAATTTCTTCTGCTTCTTTTTGCTTGGTTTTATTTATGTTTTTTTTAGTTATTTGTAGAGCTTTTTCTGTAATTTCAAAATATTTTTCTAGTTTTTCTTTTGTGACAAGATTTTTGGTTGCCATAAATTTAAATATTTCAGGAGGTTTTAAAACTTATGGAATTTTTAATTAGGACAAGTAAAAGAGAAGAGATAGTAGATATTACCGAACAGGTTAGAGAATTTGCTAAGGGGAAAGACGGAAAAGCTTGCTTAGTTTATACACCACATGCAACCTGTAGTATAATTGTGAATGAGAATTATGATGAAGCTGTATGTGAAGATATCTTAAACTATCTGAAAAACCAGATTCCACAGGGAAAATGGGAACATGACAAGATAGATGATAATGCAGATAGCCATATTAAAGCAAGCATTATAGGACCTGGACAGCTGATTCCACTTGAAAATGGAAAATTAGGTTTAGGAAAGTGGCAAGGTATTGGTTTGGCAGAGTTTGATGGGCCAAGAGAAAGAAGAGTTATTGTAGAGATTTTGTAATTTGTGAATAAGAGCAATAGATGTAGTGCAACTTTATGCTTCTCCTGTTTTCAGTTACTAAAAACATTTAAAAACTTATTAATATTGATATTATAGCATTAAAAAGAGGAAATTCAGTTACTTATAATGGCTTATAAGAAGTACATAAAAAGAGGAGATAAAATTTATGGTCCTTATATTTATAAAAGTAAAAGGAGAGGTGATAAAATTATTACAGAATATCTGGGCAAGGAAAAAAAAGGAAGTTTTAGAAATGATGAGAATTTAACATTTTTTTGGGCAATACTCTCTTTGATTATAATTTTAGTTACCTTACTTATTTTAAATCATTATTTTACTCCTACTGGAAGAGTTGTTTTAGAACCTTCTCCTGTTTATGAGCTTAATGAGACAATAAAAGGTATGATAAAAGTAAATATGAAACATGGCGAGCTCATTCCTGCTGATTCGAGTGTTATTATTTCACTTGCTGGGCAGGAGAAAAAGTTTATTTTAGATGACTTGATTTCTGGAAATGTAAGGGAAGGAAATTTTTTTGCAGAAAATACAGTTCTTGAAGGGAAAGGTGAAGGATATGGTTTTCCAGGAGAGAAGAAAATTTACCCTACAATTCACTTTAAACTTTCTGTTCATAGAGCTGAGGAAACAAAAGAAGAGGATAGCGAAGAGATAAAAGAAACAGAAGAAAAGGGTGAAGAGGTAAAAGAAAAGAAACCGGAAAATGTAACAGAAGAACAGGCAGAAGAAAACGTACTAGAAGAGATTGGAGAGGAGAATGTTACAATAGCAGAAGAAAAAAAAGAGAGAAAAGAGCCAGAAAAAAATAAAACAAAGCCTAAAAAAGAAAAGACAAAACAAGAGCAAAAAGCAGAAAAACAAGCAACACAAATCCAATCACAAGAACAACCTGCAGAAAAGACAATAAAAGAAGCAGAAGAGGAAACTCAATCTACAGCGATAGTAACAGAAAAGCCAATAGGAATTGAAGAAACCTCTGAAACAGAAGAAACTACAGAACCAGGAATAACTGGTTCAGCAGTATCTGAATCAGTGATAATAGAAGCAAGTTTATCAGCCTTAGAACCTTTTACTTATGAGCTTGGAAAAAGAGAGGCAGCAGAGATTATAGAGGGAAGTGTAAGGACAGATGAGAGAAATTTGTCTTCTTCTATCTATAGTTTCTACAGATTATTATGAGATAGATGAAGGTTTTGGTGAAGAGTATTTGACTAATGAGGCAGAGAGTTTAGAGATAGAATTTGAGAATATGAACCTCACAGCAAGACCCGGCATTTTAAAAGCTTCTGTTTTATATGACAACATAACAATAGCGACAGCTGAAGTGCAGATAAGAGTAAAGGGCATAAAGAGAATTAATCTTACAGAAGTCAATGTTACTGAAAATATCACTCTAATAGAAAATTTAACAAACATAAGCTTAATAAGTCTGATTAAAAACATACCTGACATAACAATAGACAAAAATGGTCAGGCTGTTCTAAATTTAACAGATTATTTTTCTTCTAATGAAACTTTAAACTACAGGGTTATAGAGGTAGAAAATATAAATATTAGTATAGAAAAAAATACACTTAAAATCCAGCCAGACAAAAACTTTACAGGGACAAGAACAACAAAGATTATAGCTTATTCTGGAGAGGAGAGTTTAGAAAGCAATCTCTTTAATATTATAGTTTCTGAAAAAAATATAAGTATTTTAACATTAAGAGGGAAGGCGAGATTAGGCAGGCCGGTTAAATGGAAAAAATATATTAAAAAAGCAGCTAGTGAGGATATAACTTTGAGGCTTCCAGCAGAGGCAGAAGACATAACTGTTAGGAAAATTAAAACTGAGGAGAAGACGGGAGAGGTAGAAGGAAAAGAAGAGAAGAAACAAGAAGGGATAATTGCAGAAATAAACGAAACAACTTTAACAGGCCAGGTTACTTTAGAAATAAAACTGAGAAAAGAGTCTTCTTTTTTAGGTTTTCTGAGAAGGATTATTGAGACGGCGAGAAAAGTTGTAACAGGACAAGCAGTATTAAATGAGACAGTAGAGCAAGTGACAGTAGAGGAAAAGATGGATGTTATAGAGGTGAAGATTGAAGACAATTCCACAGAGCTTGAGATTGAATACTATACAGGGCCACCAACAGCAAAAGAAAAGAGATTGGGAAAAGGAAAGAAGCAAGTAACTATTGAAAGCGAGATATCTTATACTGGTATTCTAGCCTATACTTTTATTCAGGAGAGTGAGCCAGAGAAAATTAAAGTTAGGGGAGTAGAAAATTATGAGTTAGTAGATAATAATAAAGATAGTTTGATAGATGAGGTTGACTGGCTTGCAAATACAGGAGATAGTGTAGAGATAGAGGTTAAGCAAGAAGATAAGGCTGTAAAAAGAACAGCTAATTCTGAGACTTATCAGTCTGGGAATACTCTTACTACTATAATTTACTCAAAACAAATAAATATTAAGAAAAATAATACTTATGTACCTCTAACTCAGGCTTTAGATATATACGCGAGTTATAATAATATTCTACATATAGATTATGAAAATTCTACTTTACAACTAAAACCTTATTATCTTGTATCAGGACAGAAACAATATCTTGAAAATGCTTCTGAAGAGGTTATGGGACATACTCACATTTATGATAACAAGAATTTTTATAAATATGCTTTTGGTATTTTCAATTTCTCCCAGCTTTATAGTTTAGGTGTGAAGAAAGTTGGTTTTGAAGTTAGTTCAAGTGAGAATGTGGAAGTTTCAGGAAACACTTTAACTTCAGGCTCTGTTATTATTGATTTTTCAGACATAGCTGAAAACTATACTCTCAAACTAACTCCTGAGTATATTGAGGTTGAGGTAGAAAATATTTCTGACTTGTATCTTGACCCTGCTGTAGCTTTAACTGATGGAAATATATCTTATGATGGCTATGTAGCTCAGGAAGGCCCTCCTGGAACCTACAATAGATATACAGGAAGCTTATCCATGACAGTAGACAGCTCTGATATTAGCAGAGCTTTTATTGACTTCAACACTTCTGCCATACCTGATACTGCAACTATTTCAGAAATTAAATTGCAGTTATGCAGAGATGTTTCTTCACCTTCTGGTCAGAAAAATGTTTCAATAACAAGATTTGATGGAACGAGGATAGACACAACTAATTTTCCTGATGATGATACAGGAAACCAAAACTTATATTTAAACTGTTCAGATAATCAGCAGTATGTAAATCACTCAAGCTCAGATGCTGGTGTCTGTGCTAACGCAACTTTAGACTCAACTGCAAATACAGATTTACAAAACCAATTAGCTGAAGATTATTTTTCTGTTGGCTTACACAGCCAGACAGGAGAGATCATTTTTGACGGCTCTTCAGGTCCTGGTGCAAATCCTCCTATCTTGACTGTAACTTATACAGCTGCGGGAGATACAACTTCACCAACTTGTAGTTTAATTTCAGCTACTCCTTCAAACATAACAGCAAATTCTACAGGAACATATGAAGTTTTAATTAACTGTACAGATGATAATGGAATAAATATAAGCAGATACATAATAACAAGAACTGTAGAGGGAGGAGATGCAGCTGGAGTTCCTAACTATTGGAGCAT
>JAFCES010000043.1 GCA_017609045.1 Candidatus Pacearchaeota archaeon | reverse complement strand
TAAATCTATCTGTCCGTGTAGATAACCCAATTCGTAAAATTGTCGATAATAGTCATTAATTAGAGGAAATTGTTTTTTAAATTTTTCTAGTCTTTGTTTTAACTCCATTTTTCTCCTCCATTATTTTCTTTTTAAGTTTTTCTTTATATTTTCTACATGCATAGTCTCTAGCTTTTTCCCATTCTTTTGTTCCAAAGGAGTAGTAAGCTTTACATCTTTTGCATATTTCTCCAGGAATTAAGCTTACTTCTCCCAATGGAGTTACATCCATTTCATATATTCTTAAACCAAAAAGTCCCACAACCCTGGCCATTTCCTATATAGAACTGCTCTCCATCAACTACATTGAAATCCCTGAAAATCATTATTCCTTTATATGGTTTATATTCTTTTATTTTCATTTTTTCTTCCTTTTCTAAAATTTAGGTGTAAGCCCGTATTTTATACTTGTTCTCCTTAGCTCCTCGATATTGACAAATTTGAACCATTTCAAGCACTCTTTGGCTAATCTGTCAATTGGTCTCCAATCACCAGTATATCCGGCTAGTTTCCGACAACCGCTAGTGATATTCCTTGCCCAGTAATAATAGTAGTCCACTACATCCTTGATCGTTACTTTCAAGTCCTGCTTCCCTCTCCAGTCGAATATCCTTATTTTTATAAAGGTTTTACCTGCTTCTAGGATATAACTAGGAATGTCTCCTATATAAAATTCCTCTAGTTCATCAGAATAGTCTACTTTATGTCTTAATTTTACTTCCATTTTTCTCCTCCTTAATATTAATTAAGATACACTAAAGGAAAAAACACCCCCATTCTTTTCTATCCAGTGTTTCAAAGCTTCTATTAAATCTTTTAACTCCTCCATATTATCTCCATTTTCTTTTGCTCTTTTTATGGCTTTCAATGTATCTGTCTATAAAATTCCACTCTTCATCTGTTAATTTCCCATAAGCAAAGTTATACTTCACTTCCCATATATCTAGACTCATTTTTTTTACCTCCTTTATTTATTTTTTCAAATACAATGCCCCCGTGAGGATATAATTTAATTTGCAGTTTGTGATTTTGGACGTCTTTCCAGTTGCAACCTACCTTTGCTACACTATCTTTCCATATTTCCCAATCATAGGTAATCCGGTATCTGTAACATTTTTTGCTTCCATTTCTATATTTATAGTAATAGAATTCTTTTTTCTTTCCCTCATCAAATGTGAATACGTCTTTCGGTCTTACGATTTTTATAGCTCTTCTTTTTCTCTCATACCAATTTTCTACAATATTACCACTCACTTTCTCTTTTTCTTTCGCTTCTTTCATTCTTTTCTCCTTTTATTTGCTTAATTTCTCTCATTTTTCCTTCTTTCTTTTTCTGCCATAATCATCTTCTTTACCTCATTAAGAAGATGATTATACATAAGCCCTGTCGTTGCGTGTATTCTCATACTTCGACAGAGCCAGTCTTCTTTTTCTCCTACTTTTACTCCTTCCTTATCCTCAAAGTTGGCAAGTTCTGCTGACACGAGGTTATTTAAGGCATCGAATATTTCCTCCTCACTCATTTTCTTTTCTTCTACTTCAATATACTCTTCCCAGAGTTCTCCCTGTCCCCGTTTGATTTCACAATCTCTACTCTTGAATTTTTTGATTGCCTGCTGAGTATTTTCTGCTTCTACTTCTGCTTCAAATTCACCTTTTCTATACACTATAGTATATTTAGCCATTATTTATCACTCTCCTCTCTTTTTCTTGATTTTCTTTTATTCCCTTCACTATTTTTTTAGCCACTTTATCCACCTTGCCGAAGTCCTTCAAGATATTTTCACTCAATCCCCAGGACTTCAGATAAAACTTACTTTTTCTTTTAATTCCCAGAATTTGGCAGACAAGGTATGTAACTGTTTCTGCTTGTTGTTTCGTGAATAAGCGTTCCTGTCCAATCTTTTTCTTGGAGATTTTTGTTGAGAGTAATATTTTTTTCTATAATGTGGCCGCCTTCTGCTATTTTTAGAGGTTTAAAATTAATTGAAAATCCTTCTCTTAAGGCAAAATTTTTAATTTTATCAAATTTTATTTCTGTCTTTTCTGTCATTTCTCCTTCAATTGGTTTTCCTTCTGTCTGGGAGATATCAAAAACGGGAACGGAAAAAAAACCCTGTATAATTTCTTCCTCTCCCTCTTCCTCTTTGTCTTCATTTTTCTTTTTTACTTTTATCTTTTTTATATATGGTGCGAGAATCCAGATAGCTTTTTCTCCTTTTTTGACTGTCCTTCCTAATTCTTTCCATTTTTTATATCCTGCTACTTGGCTACAATTATGGAAAGAAAGGATTAACTGGTTAAAAAAACTATATTGATGAAATTTAATCATACTATTTAGAACTTTTTGAAATTCTTCTTCAGACATATTCTTTACATCTTCAATTAGCTCTTTTACTTTTCTCAGTGTGTTTTTAGTTATTTCTTTATTTTTCATTTTTCATCTCCTTCAATTTATAGTTGGTAAGGCATAATTAAACCTCTTATTCTCCCTTCAGAATAAACAATAACAGGAGAATTGTTATCTCTTACTTTGAATTGTGTCCAGTTAGATAC
>JAFCES010000015.1 GCA_017609045.1 Candidatus Pacearchaeota archaeon | reverse complement strand
TTTAAAAAGATTTAAAAATAAGGTTAAACAAAATTTAACATGGCAAAACCAGCATATTCTTACATTAAACAAAACATAAAGGAAAGCTTAAAAGAAAAGCTCATAGCTTGGAGAAAATCTAACGCTATAGTTAGGATTAACAAGCCTACAGACATAGGAAGAGCCAGAACACTCGGCTATAAAGATAAAAAAGGTTTTGTTATTGTAAGGGTAAGATTAAAAAGGGGAGGAAGAAAAAGGCCAAAACCAGGGAAAGGCAGGAGAAGTAAAAGGCAAACTACAAGAAAAATACTGAAGATGAATTATAGATGGGTTGCTGAATCTCGCGCTCAGAGAAAATTCAAAAACCTTGAAGTTCTAAACTCTTACAAAATAGGAAAGGATGGTAAACATTACTTTTTTGAAGTTATTATGCTTGACCCAAATAAACCAGAGATAAAAAAAGACAAAAATCTCGCATGGATAACAAAGCCAGAAAATAAGAGAAGAGTGTTTAGAGGATTGACTTCCGCAGGAAAGAAAAGCAGAGGACTAAGAAAAAAATCAAGGAAATTAAAAACTCGTCCGAGTATCAGAGCAAGAGGTAGAAAAGGAAAGTAAGTTTTATATATCTGCTTTTTCTGTTAAAGTTATGAATAATGAATGCGATTACAGAGAAGATAGCAGATGCAGTCTTGAAAATTGTGTTGATCAAAATTATCTTACTTGCAAAAGATTTCAACAGTTAAGAGACCAAGATATATGTATTGCAGCTCAAAAAGCTGAAGACGAAGGGTGGGCAAGAAGGTTTATAGAAAAAAGAGAAATTCTTGAGCCTTTAAAAAAAGAAGAAATTGAATTATTTAGAAGCCTTGCTAAAGAGCATGATATTCCTTACTACTCAATTTTAGCATATCTTTTAGAGCCAGCATTAGAATTAACGCCAGCATCATAAAAAAATAAAAAGAGGCAAAAGAGGAGAAAATGAAATATTCTGAATTAGTAAAAGTATATAAAGAGATAGCTTCTACCTCAAAAACTCTGGAAAAAACAAAAATTCTCGCTGAGTTTCTCAAAAAATTAAAGAAAGAGAAAAACAAGGATATTATCTATCTTTTAAGAGGAAAAGTTTTTCCTGATTATGATGAAAGAGAGCTTGGTATTTCAACTCAACTTACAATAAAAGCTTTAAACAAGTCAACAGGACATTCAGCTAAAGAGATAGTAAAAAGATTCAAAAAATTAGGAGATTTAGGAAAAGTAGCTGAAGAGCTTGTAAAAGAAAAAAAACAAAAAACACTTTCTTCATCCAAGCTAACATGTGAAAAAATTCTCCAGAATTTAAGAAAACTGGCAGAGATTACAGGAGCAGGAACAGTAGAAAGAAGAATCTCCTTAATATCTGAACTTCTTACATCATCTTCTCCTTTAGAAGCGAGATATTTGACAAGAACCATACTCGGTAATTTAAGAGTAGGAATAGGAGAAGGCATTTTAAGAGATGCTATTGTTCTCTCATGTTTGGAAACCAAAGAAAATCTCGAAAAAAGATTTTCTGGGCTCCAGAAATCTGAGAGATTAAAGAAGATTTCTGCAGAAACAAAAGAGAATGCTGAACTAGTTCAGGAAGCTTATGATAAGGCGAATGATTTTGCTTTAGTTTTTGAACAAGCTTGTAAGAAAAAGTTAAAAGATGTAGCAATAAGCACAGAAAAACCCCTCAAAGTAATGCTTTTCCAAAAAGCAAAAGACTTTGAAGAAGCTTTTAAAAGAGTAGGAAAGCCAGCTGCTTTTGAATTTAAGTATGATGGTTTCAGAATGTTGAT
Organism: Candidatus Pacearchaeota archaeon; assembly: GCA_017609045.1. Taxonomy (GTDB): domain Archaea; phylum Nanobdellota; class Nanobdellia; order Pacearchaeales; family GW2011-AR1; genus JAFCES01. Next base: position 4,998 of record JAFCES010000015.1, on the reverse strand, counting down.
TCATAAAGACAGTAAAGGCGTGAGAATTTTCACCAGAAGACTTGACAATGTATCAAATCAGTTTCCAGACGTTGTATTTTATATTAAAAAACATGTTAAGGGAAGAAGTTTTATTCTTGATAGTGAAGCTATAGGCTATGACCCAAAAACCAAAAAATATAAGCCTTTTCAATCAATTAGCCAGAGAATTAAAAGAAAGTATGATATTGAAAAACTCGTGAAGGAACTCCCAATAGAGGTGAATGTTTTTGATATCCTCTATTACAACGGAAAAAGCCTTTTAAAGGAACCTTTTAAAAAAAGAAGAGCTCTTCTCAGGAAGATAATCAAAAATAAAAAATATCATTTAAAACTAGCTGAACAAATCACAACCTCAAGTGAGAAGGATGCAGAAAAATTCTTCAGACAGGCAGTAAAAGAAGGGCAAGAAGGGGTGATGGCTAAAAATTTAGAAGCCCCTTACAAACCAGGCTCAAGAGTAGGGTATGGAGTCAAAATTAAAGGAGAAGAAAATGAGTTTGACTTAGTTATTGTAAAGGCAGAATATGGAACTGGTAAAAGAGCTGGCTGGCTAACCTCTTTTACTGTTGCTTGCAAGTCTGGAGATAAACTTTTAGAAGTAGGCAAAGTTTCAACTGGTTTAAAAGAGAAGGAAGAAATGGGACTTTCATATAGGGGTATGTCAAAAAAATTAAAATCCCTCATAAAAACAGAAAAAGGTCGGGAGGTAGAAATAAAACCAAAACTGGTTGTTACAGTTACTTATCAAAACATACAAAAATCTCCAAAATATGCTTCTGGCTTCGCTTTAAGATTTCCAAGATTTACAAGGCTAAGACCAGACAGAAGTCCAGACGATATAGCAACTTTAAATGAGATAAAGAAGGAGTATGAAGCTACTCACTAAAAATAAAGAATATTTTAGAAATCATTCATCAAAATTTCAAATAGAAACCTTTAAAAATTCAATCCCTTTATAAATCTTACTATGCCAAAGGTGAAAACAGCTAAAAAGCCCTCTAAAAAAGCCTCTTTGAAAGTTCAGAACATTGTTGCCACAACCTCCCTTAATGTTCCAATATCCTTAACCAAACTCGCTCGAAGCCAGTCAAATACAGAATATAACCCAGAAACTTTTCCTGGATTAGTTTTAAGAATTAAAAAACCAAAATCAGCTGTCCTTGTCTTTTCATCAGGAAACTTAGTATGTACAGGAACAAAATCCATAGGACAGGTCAAACAAGTTATTGATTCTGTAATCAAGCAGCTGAAAAAAATAAACATAAAGGTAAAAGAAAAGCCAAAAATAGATGTACAAAATATAGTGGCGAGTGGCAGTATAAATATAATGTTAAATTTGAATCTTCTTGCTCTTGAACTTGAAAACACGGAGTATGAACCAGAACAGTTTCCTGGTTTAGTTTACAAGCTAAGAGAACCAACAGCAACTTTCCTCTTATTCAGTAATGGAAAGCTAGTATGTACAGGAACAAAAAACAAAAAACAGCTTGAGGAAAGCATGAAACAGTTGATTAAGAATGTAAAAGAAGCCACAAAAAGGATGAAGTGACTTCCACTCCTCAAAAATAGTAAGATAAATTAATAAACACTATATTTTTCTAAACAGGGCTAAGGGATTAATCAAGTAATATATACTTTGTTGTATAGAAATGAATATAAATCTCCAGCCTTTGGTTTAAAAATGGTAGAAAAAAAGACGGATGATTTGGTACTTGAAGCAAGAAATTTTTTTGACACTTATAAAAAAGAAATTGGCAAGAGCGTAAGAGAGGGTAAAAATGTAATACATATTGATTTTAATAACTTAGCTAGTTTCAGTTATGAATTAGCAGAACTCCTTATCTCCCAACCAGAAGAAGTCCTTCAGGTATTAGAAGTGGCATTAGAAGAGTCTGGCTTAGTAAAAAGGCCCCGTGTTAGATTATTGACCTTACCAGAAACTTACTCTGAAAAAATTCGTAACCTTCGAGCAAAACATTTAAACAAGATGATACAAATTGAGGGAATAGTAAGACAGGCTTCTGAAGTTAGACCTCAAGTAGTTAACGCTAAATTTGAGTGCCCTTCTTGTGGCACTATACTCTCTGTATTGCAGTTAGAAAGCAGATTTAGAGAACCCTCTAGATGTAGTTGCGGAAGAAAAGGTAATTTTAGGTTAATAAGCAAGGATATGGTAGATGCACAAAGAGTTGTTGTAGAAGAAAGCCCAGAAAGTTTAGTAGGGGGAGAACAACCAAGAAGAATTTCCGTATTTTTAAAGGAAGATTTAGTAGAGCCAAAAATGGAAGAGAGGACTACTCCAGGAAGTAAAATTAGAGTAATAGGTGTATTGAAAGAGGTCCCAAAACTGAGCAGGACAGGAAGCATTTTAACAAGATATGACATAGCCATAGAAGCAAACCATCTAATTCCTTTGGAAGAAACTTTTGAAGAACTGGCTATAGATGAAGAAGATGAAAGGCAGATAAGAGAGCTAGCTGCTGATCCTAAAGTCTTTGAAAAATTTATAGAAAGTATAGCTCCAAGTATTTATGGTTATGAAGAGATAAAAAAATCTCTTGTATTACAATTATTCGGAGGTATTAAAAAAACAAGAGCTGACGGAACCCAGTCTAGGGGAGATATACATGTTTTATTAGTTGGGGACCCAGGAGTAGCTAAATCTGTTATGTTAAAGTTCATAGCAAACATGGCCCCAAAAGGCAGATACATGGCTGGCAAAGGTGCTACAGGAGCAGGCATAACAGCAACAGTAGTAAGAGATGAGTTTTTAAGAGGCTGGTCCCTAGAAGCAGGAGCAATTGTCTTAAGTAACAAAGGAATAGTATGTATAGATGAGATTGAAAAAATGGACGCCCAAGACAGATCAGCTATGCATGAAGCAATGGAACAACAAACCGTAACAATTAGCAAAGCAAATGTACAAGCTACTCTTCGAGCAGAAACAAGCGTTTTAGCAGCAGCAAACCCAAAATTCGGGAGATTTGACCCATACCAGACAGTATCTTCTCAAATAGATATGCCTCCTACCCTCATAAACAGATTTGATGTCATCTTTGTTTTAAAAGATAATCCAGACAGAGCCAGAGATGAAGCTATTGCAACTCACGTCTTACTAGAACACCAACAGCCAGCAATTAAAGCCTCTATAGAAAGAGACTTGTTCAGAAAGTATATAGCATATGCAAAACAAAAAATTTTCCCTCGATTGACAAACGAGGCAGTAGATGAAATAAAACATTTCTACGTTGATTTAAGAAACATGCCTGTCTCTGTTGAACAACCAACTAAACCACTTCCTATATCAGCTAGACAACTGGAAGCATTAATTAGGTTAAGTGAAGCCTCTGCTAGATGCAGACTAAGTAAGAAAGTACAGAAAAAAGACGTGAAAATAGCTATCGACTTGATGAAATATTACTTAATGCAAGTAGGATATGATTATGAAACTAAAACTTTTGACATAGATAGAATAGCCACTGGTGTAAGTACAAGCCAAAGAGGAAGAATAATGTTGGTGAGAGAAACTCTCTCAAGATTAGAGTCTAGGCTGGGTAAACTTATACCCATAGAGGAAATTAAAAAAGAATTGGAAGGAAAACTGGAAGGAAGCCAGATAGACGAAGCTTTAGAAAAACTCACCACTTCCGGAGATATTTTCCACCCAAGAAGAGGTTTTGTCCAGAGGATGTGATTTGAAAAAAGAAAATGACAAAGGAAATAATTGAACAAATAAGAGAAGAAGCAAAAAGATATTTTGTTGGGATGCCTCTTTCGCATGATTGGACCCACGTAGAGAGAGTTTATAATTTAGCTTTAAAAATAGCTGAAAAAGAAAACGCTAATTTATTTATTGTGAAACTCGCATCCTTACTTCACGATATAGGAAGAAAAGAAGAAATGGAATCAAGAGGAGAAAAAGATCATACTGAAGTCAGTTTAAGACTGGCATCGGAAATATTAGAAAGATATCAGCTAAACGGGCAGGTAGCAGAGGAAGTTTTAGAATGTATATCTTGCCATAGATTTAGAAATAATGAAGAACCAGAAAGTCTGGAAGCCAAAGTCTTATTTGACGCTGATAAATTAGATTGCATAGGAGCTATTGGAGTAGCAAGAGCATACGCATGGGCAGGAGAACAAAACATAATATTATATTCAGATAAAGATTTTTTAGGAACTGGTTATGAAGAAGAACATAGCCCAATGACAGAATTCACATTTAAATTAAGTAAAGTAAAAGATAGGATGCAAACTCAAACTGGAAGAAAAATGGCACAAAAAAGGCATAAATATATTTCAAGTTTTTTTAAAAGATTAAAACAAGAAATTGAACAAACAGCTTAAAATGACGCCAGAACAAATTCAAGCAAACAGAATGAAAAGAGCAACAGCTTACAAGTTAAGAGTGGGGGACATACTAGCTGGAAAACAAATTATAGACCAGGACAGATTCAACTTTCTTGAACTTGGAAATAAACAGGTAGTAAGAGTTAATGTTGTAGCTAATATCATAGAAAAGTATGAAAGTGAGGGGGAGAGAAAGTATGTCAGCTTAACAATAGACGATGCATCTGGCCAAATTCGTATTAAGATTTTTGGCACTGAAACTGAAAAATTCAAAGAAATCTCTCAAGGAGATACTGTAATGGTAATAGGGAAATTAAGGGTTTTTAATAATGAACTCTACATACTGCCTGAAATCATTAAGAAAAAAGACCCAAGATATCTCCTTGTAAGGAAACTTGAACTTGAAAAAGAGAGGCCAAAACAACCAGCCAAAGAGGAGGTAAAAGCAGTAAAAGACCAAGTCATAGAAATGATTAAAGCAGCTGAATCTGAGGGAGGAATAGATACAGACCAACTAATCATGAAGATAAATGCCTCTCCTGACATAATCAATCAGGAAATCCAGAAAATGTTAGAAGAAGGCCTAGCTTATGAACCAAGACCAGGAAAAATTAGGTATTTGGGTTA
>JAFCES010000014.1 GCA_017609045.1 Candidatus Pacearchaeota archaeon | reverse complement strand
GTGCCGAATAGCCCTTCTTATAAGTCTTCTTAAAACATAGCCCTGCTCTACATTACTTGGCTGTATATTTTCAGCTAAAATAAAGCAAGAAGCTTTAATATGGTCTGCTATTATCCTCATACTTCTTGTTTCTTCTTTATTCTTCCCGTACCTCTTTCTACTGAGTCTTTCTATTTCTTTAATCAAAGGGTTTCATATACTGATTTTTTACCTTGTAATACTGCCAGAGTTCTTTCTACCCCCATTCCAGTATCTACGTTTTTCTGGCTTAGCTCTTTGTATCTTCCCTGTTTATCTTTATTGTATTGCATGAAAACATCGTTCCAGATTTCACTTCCTTGAAAGAACATTTCTGTATCAGGACCACAGGGTCCTGTTTTTCCTGCTGGACCCCACCAGTTTTCCTCCTTTCCTAGAAACCTAATCTGGCTTTTCTTTATTCCAAGTTTCTGCCAGATTTTAGCTGATTCTGTATCTTTTGGGATATGATTTTTAAAATCACCTTTAAAACAAGTTATAGTTAACTTTTGTTTTGGTATTTTAAGGATTTTAGTAAGGAACTCAAAAGAAAATTCTATAGCCTCTTTTTTCCAGTAGTCTCCTAAACTCCAATTACCCAACATTTCAAAAAAAGTTAGATGATTTTCATCTCCAACTTCTTCTATGTCTGTTGTTCTGATACATTTCTGGTTGTTTACGAGTCTCTTGCCTAAAGGATGTTTCTGTCCGAGAAGAAAAAGTATGAGGGGATGCATTCCAGCAGTAGTGAAAAGTACAGTAGGGTCCTCTCTTGGAATTAGACTGACATTAGGAATTTCTTTATGCCTTTTCTTCTTGAAAAAATCTATATATGCTTCAATAAGCTTCTCTCTTGTCCAATTCATATATTTTTTAGGATTAGAATACTTTTAAATTTATCCAGATCAACCCAACCTTTCTAGCTTTCTTTTTATATCTTCTAATTCAGACTCGAGTTTAGTTGATTTTGCTTTTCCTATGAGCTTTACTTTTACTCTACCCTCTCTTGTCTTTTTTACTCCTTTTGTTTCTGGCAACTCTTTTTCCAGGATTTTCATTTCATTGATTAGCTTTCTTAACTCTGTTCTTAACTTAGCTTTTTTCTTTAATTCTTCTTTTCTTGCTCTTTTATAATCTCTTATCTTTTTAATAAGGTTGAGTATATTAATCTCTGTAGAAAGTAAATTTTTCTTGGCATTGATTGCTTCTCCAGCCTCTAATTTGATGTGAATCTCTTCCATTGCAAGACAATAAGTCTGCCAACTTTCCTCCTTTTACTTTTACTCCTCAAATTTTTTAAAGATTGTTCTATCTATTTTGTCAAGTTTTTCCTTAGCTCCAGAAATCTCTTGCTCCCACCCTCTTAACTCATTTTCTTCCCTACTTCTTATTTCTTTTATATCTCTAAGAAGATTTTCAATTTCAAGAACCTTTTTCTTTACATCTTGAAAATTTTGTAAAGCTGTCTGATATTTATCTATTCTTACAAATACTGGTTCAGCTCTTACTGATGGTTTTATTTCTTTTACTCTTGGCGTGACTGGAGCTGGAACTGCCTCTTTTGCTATCTCTCTTGTTCTTGGTCTTTCTATGGTTCTGATGGCTGGAACTTTTACAGGAGGCTCTTTAATTGTAGGTTCAATCTTGGGAGTTATTTTTTCTTTCACAGGAAAAGGAGGAAGAGAAGGTAGTTCAGTTTTAATTTTTTCTGACCTTATTTTCTCAGGCTTCTTTTCAGGTAGAGTTAGTGTTTTTGGAAGGGGAGGAAGTTCATGTAATTCAGGAAGTTCTGGTATTTTTTCTTCTCCAACTTCTTTAACCTCTTTTTTTTCTTTTTTCTTGAACGGCCAAACCATACACCGAGAAGAGAAAAATAATATAAATAGCTTTGCGTAAATCTTATAGTAGTAACAGAAAAAACGAAAGATATTTATTTGTTATATATTATGAAATTTGATGCAAACTAAACTTCTTAGTGAGATTGCTAGCGAGATTGCTGGCAAGCAAGCAAGCAGTATCCTTGAGCTCTTGATGGGTAGGAAAGATGTAAATGAGTTTTTGATAGCCAAGAAAGTTGGCCTCACGATAAATCAGGTAAGGAATATTCTCTACAAACTTGCGAATTTCAATCTGGTAACTTTTATTAGAAAAAAAGATAAAAAGAAGGGATGGTATACTTATTTTTGGACTCTTGATATTGAGAGAGCTTTTGAATTGCTTGAAAGGAAATTGAAAAAGGAAATTGAGACTCTTAAAAATCAGCTGAGAAGTAGGAGAACAAAGAGGTTTTATGTGTGCAGGACATGTAAGACAGAGATTAGCGAGGAGACTGCTCTCTTGCATAGTTTTACCTGTCCTGAATGTGGGGAGGTTTATGAACTGGCTGATTATAAGAAAGTAGAGAGAGAGTTGGAGAGAGCTATAGCAAGATTGGAGAGACAGAGAAAAGGGGTTTTGGAGGAATTGGAAAAAATTAGAGAAGCTAAAGAAAAGAAAAGACTTAGGGAAGAAAGGGAAAGAGAGAGGAAAGAAGCGAGACAAAGGAAACTAAGAAGAATAAAGAAAGCCAAAAAAGAACCGAGGAAAAAACTGAAGAAGGAAAAGAAAGTGAAGGAAAAAGCTAAGAAAAAATCAATCAAAAAAATAAGAAAAATTGTGAAGAAGGTTGTTAAAAAAACCACAAGAAGAAAGAAATAAGAAAGAAAGTCGAGGAAAAATGAACTATAGGAGATACACAAGAAGGCGTTTGGCAGGGGGAAGATATGATTTATTTGGAGGTTTATCTGTAACTAATTGGCTAATTATAATTAATATTATTTTTTTTATCTTTACTCTTATGATTCTTACTCAGAATTCTGAGTTTATGGATTATCTTGCTCTTAAACCTAGTAATATTTTACAGGGAAAATATTTGTGGACTATTCTAACAAGTATGTTTATGCATGCAAACTTTACTCATCTTCTCGTTAACATGATTTCTTTAATGTTTATTGGAAATTTTATTGAGAGAGTTATAGGGAGGAAGAGGTTTTTTTGGTTTTATATGGCTGCTGGTTTGATAGCTGGTTTATTTTTTGTTCTTTCCTCCTTAATTTTTCAGTCTGGGCTTGATATTTTTGCAGTAGGGGCGAGTGGTGCTATTTTTGGTTTAGGAGGCTTACTTATGATTTTGACACCCAATCTGCCAGTTCTTGTCTTCTTCATAATTCCAATGCGAATGTGGACCGCTATGTTGTTCTTGCTGTTTGGGTTGTGGGTTATCTCTTCACTTGCAGGCTTGCCTATTGGGAATATCGCACATTTAGGTGGTTTGCTAGTAGGAGTAGGGTTTGGTTTATACCTGAAGAAGAAATACAAAAGAAAAGTGGCTATGTTGAATAGGATGTTTAGGTAAAGAGAGGAAAATGAAAAAAAGAGCAAAGAAAGGAAATTATGAAAAATGTTTGGGATATTTAAAAGAAGGCAAGGAGTATTTTTTAATTATAATTTTAATTTTTTTAGCTTCTTTCCTTCTTGGTTATTGTTTTCCAGTTTTTTTTGGCGAGCTCATTGAAGAGTTTGTGAAAGGCTTGTTAGAGAGAACAGAAAGCATGAGTTTTCTGCAGCTTTTGGTTTTTATTTTTCAAAACAACTTAAGTACAGCTTTTGTTGGTATGTTGTTTGGTTTAGCTTTTGGTATTTTTCCTCTTTTTCTTACTTTTTTGAATGGTTATGTTTTAGGTTTTGTTTCTGGAAAAGTTGTTGGTGCTATTGGCTTATCCTCTTTAATTAGGCTAGTGCCTCATGGAATTTTTGAATTGCCTGCTTTGATTATAGCTTTGGGTTTAGGTTTAAGGATGGGAATGTTTTTCCTCGCAAAAGAAGGAAAAAGAAAAAAACAACTGTTTTATGATCTTGAAAACTCATTGCGAGTTTTCTTGTTTGTTGTTCTGCCTCTTTTGTTGATAGCTGCTTTTATAGAGGCTGGCTTGATTGTTTTGTTAGGTTAGTTTTTCTGTTGGGTTAGAAAAATTAATAGTTTATATTATAATAATGTTTATATATTCCTTATTCTAAATTGTGAAAGAGAAGCGGAAAATAATGTTAAAGGAAGAAATAGCAAAAATACTTTTGAAAGTTAAAGCAGTAACGTTAAGCCCAAAAAACCATATACATATGTTTCTGGAATTAAAGTCCTATTTATTGTGATAATAGGTTATTGATTAGTGAAATTGAAGAGCGAGAAAAGATTATTCAAGCTATGATAGATATTATTACTTCAAATAAGATAAAATTTGATTTACTGGGAGGAACAGCAACAGCAGGAATACCATGGGCAGCTTATCTTGCAGACCGCTTAAAGAAACCCATGATTTATTATTGAAGATCTTGTTAGTACAGGCGGAAGCTCTGTTGGTGCGATTAATGCAGTTAAAGAAGCGGGGGGAATAGTTAATAATACATTAGCAATTTTCACCTATGAAATGGAAAAAGCAGAAAAGGCATTTGAAGAAGCATAATGTGAGCTATTGACATTAACTGATTTTTCAACATTAATTAGGGTGGCAGAAGAAATAGAATATATTACTAAAGAAGAAGCAAAAGCAGTTTTAGAATGGAATAAAGATTCTGAAGGATGGGGGAAGAAAAGTGGACACTATTTTAAATCAGCTTGAGAACCATTGACTTAATCTTCTTTGCTTTCCATATTCTTTTAAAAGCCAGCTTTTATCTTTGAACACTGAAACTGGCAGTTTTAATCTTGTCTGTGCTTTTTGTAGGGCTTGTTTTATTGTAGAGAAGGTTTCTGGCTTAGTTTTGAAAGCCTGTCTTGAAGCCTCTCTTAAAATACCAACACCACAGGGAGCATAATACTCAGGACGACATTCTCTCATGACAAGACAGCTGGCTTGTCTTTTTTCTTTTTCTAAATACTCGCATAAAGCCAGTCGATTGGAGTAGTAAGCTCCTGTTACATCAGCTGCATAAGATTTTCTTCCTTGAAAACTCTCATAGTCTTGCATTATGTTTACTCTGCCGGAAAGAAGAGGATTCCAAACACTACCAGGAATTTTAGCTTCTATTACCTCAAAGGCAAACTTATCAGGTAAGAGAAGGAACTCGTAATGATTTCCTATATACTCTGAGTGAAAAAGAGAGATTTCTGAAATTTCTTGATAATATCTTATTTTTTCTAATAAAACTTTTGATATTGTGTCATCTACAGCAGTTATTGACCAGCGACTTGGAACGAGTTTTCTTCTTGTTTCTGTTCCAAGTAAACCAGCTGACAAGACTTTTATTATCCCGCTTACAGATATTTTAGCTTTGTAAAGTTCATTTATAGCTGTTACAGCTTTAATATCTACATCTCCTACAATATAATCCACTTTTCTTTTTACTTTTGGATTTTCTTCTAATCTGGCTGATTTTAAAGGAGCAGGGTTCCCTATTATGGGTGTATAGCTATTTATGTTTAGATTATATTTCGGCGGTTTTTTTAGGAAGACTTCAGTATCAACATGTTTGTACGCAAGGGAAATTTCCTGCATTAAACTCAAAAGCCTTTTCTGTTTTCTCACATCTTTAATTTTACTTTTAAATCTGGCATAAATTAATCTGCTTCTCAAATTCAGGATTTTTTCAATATTAAAACCTTTTTTATGCCATATTTCTGGCAAACTGTATTCTTCTGTCTTACCATACTCTTGCGGGGAAAGAATACCTGTATTTACTTGAGGATATCCATATCTGCCAACAAAAATTTCTGGTGGTGATGAACCAGAAAAATGTAACTTGTTTTTAGGAAAATATTTGAGAAATTTAGCCAGAATAGGGCAGGTTTTTCCACACCAACCTCTTCCTTTACATCTACTACATAATTCAGAGTTAAAATCCATAATATAAAAAATAAGAAAAAGTATTAATAGTTTTTCTCTGTTCTCTGTTAAGCCGGTTAAGTTAGTTTTATTCCCTCAAGTCACTTATTCCGAGCAGGATAAACAATACACCGACCATAATCACAAACCAGAAAATCCCTCCCTTAAGAAAAATCCATGCCGCATGCAAAAAATCCAGGGATTTTCCCGCCACTGTCCAACCTACTCCTATACTAGAATAGTATCCTATTAAAATCATTCCTATCACCAATACTAATCCCAACAATAATTCAAGCCATTTATTCATGTTAATTTTAAAGAAAAGAGGTTTAAAAGTTTTTCTGTAAAAAAGTATATAAATCAAAAATTTGATTTTAAGGTATGTTAACTGAAAAGCAACTTAATGAGATAAGGGAACATCTATCTAAAGCCCAGAACCCTTTGTTCTTTTTTGATAACGATGCAGATGGTTTATGTGCCTTCTTACTTTTGGCCAGGTATATAGGAAGAGGAAAAGGTGTAGCAATAAAATCTTTCCCTGACTTGAATGTGAGTTATGCTCGAAAGTTGTATGAGTTAAAACCAGACTATGTTTTTGTTTTAGATAAACCTATTATTTCTCCTGATTTTTTTGATGAAGCAAGAAAATTAAATCTGCCTCTAGTCTGGATAGACCACCATGATGTAAAACCAGAAAATTTACAGGACGTTTATTATTACAATCCCCTTAAACAAGAAAAGAAAAGTTCAGAACCTGTTACCTATTGGTCTTGGAAAGTATCAAGGAAAAAAGAGGATTTGTGGTTAGGGGTTTCTGGGTGTGTAGGAGATAATTTTCTGCCTGAATTTGTAGAGGAGTTTGAAAGACAATATCCTAATTTGTATAAAGAAAACGTAAAAACAGCTTTTCAGGCTTTGTATGAAACAGAAATCGGAAAGATAACAAGAGTTTTGAGTTTTGCTTTAAAAGACAGGACAAGCAATGTTGTTAGGATGTTAAAGTTTTTATTGAATGTAAAATCTCCAGAAGAAATTTTGAAAGATGAGCCAAAGAATCACATCTTGTTTAGGTTTAATCAGGTGAATAAGAAATACCAAAAGTTAATGGGAAAAGCAAGAAAATTTGTTAAAGAAAAGATGGTTTATTTTCAGTATGGTGGTGACTTAAGTTTATCTGCAGACATAGCTAATGAGCTTTCCTATAGATATCCAGATAAGATTGTTATAGTTTCTTATCTTAAATTTAGAAGATGCGACAGGAGGAGGGCATAAAAATGCAACAGGGGCTAAAATTAATGTTGAAGACTTGCCAAAATTTAAAGAGAGAATTGAGAAGTTGGTTGGGAATTAGTGGGAAGTTAGCAAGTGGTTTTTAAGCTACTGATAAAAGAGCTTTAATTATGATGTAGCCTATTATTGCTATTATGGCTATTTTAATTATATCTAAAACCATATCTGCTGGGTCATTTCTTCTTACCATTTTTAAATACTGCTTTTTCTAATTCAGAGAGTCTTTTGTATATTTTAAATTTTTCGTCTACTCTTTTAAGTTCCCATTTTTGATTATTTAATTCTTTATAAATGTCTTGATAAATCATAATAATCATAAAAAATAACAATCCAATTATGATCCAAAATATTTGTTCGAAATTTAATCTCCCTACTGCGAAGAAATATGCTGATGTGACTGTCCCCACGAATCCGGCTATAATTGACACTATTGATAGCCCTCTAGCCATACTATTAAATCACATATTTTGCTTTAATAAACATTTATATCTTTGAGTTTTATATTTTGAGAATATAAAAGAAATTAATTTAATTGACTAATACTCTCTTGCTATATAAACAACCTCTGCAGCTTTTTTTCCACAAATAATGCATTTTTCTGTTTTGCCTTTTGGTATCTCTTTTTTCAA
>JAFCES010000042.1:1482-2558 GCA_017609045.1 Candidatus Pacearchaeota archaeon | reverse complement strand
TAACAAACTTTTAACGAAATCCCGTGAATTTCGTTAGAAGACAGCCTGAAAAGGCTGTTTTCAGTTAATGGTCGGGAAAATTTTGTTTTCATTTGCTGATTAATATAGCTATATTTTTTGTTATATTATGGGTTTTATTGTTGTTATGAAAACAGAGATATAAATAATTTTATTTTAACTAAAAAATTACAGCTTAATTTTTTATATTCTCGCAAAAATAAAAATTTATGGCTTATATTCCTGTTGATATTGATGTGGCTGTAAAAAGGGAGTGTAGAAGGAGACGATATAGCGAGAGAACAATTAAAACTTACCTTTTCTGTATACATAGATTTTTAAATTGGTGCAAAAAAGATTTGGGAAAGATAAGTAAGAAAGATATAAGGTTATTCTTGGAGAGCTTGTCTGAGAAAGGAAGAGCTGGAAATACTCTCAATACTTATCATATGGCAATAAAATTTTTGTTTGAGGATGTTTTAAGGAGAAGGGTGTGGGTTGATGCTAAATATAGCAAGGTGCCAGAAAAATTGCCAACTGTGTTAAATAAAGAGGAAGTAAAGAGATTATTTGAAGCTATTTCCAATAAAAAACACAGATTAATGGTTCAATTAATGTACAGTGCTGGTTTGCGTGTTTCTGAGCTTGTAAACTTAAAGATTGGGGACTTAAATTTTGAGGAAGGTTATGGTTATGTGAGGTCAGGAAAAGGCAACAAAGACAGAGTATTTATCCTTGCTGACTCTCTGATTCCTGAATTGAGAAAACATATAGGGAAAAAGAAATTGAATCAGTATAATTACTTATTTATAAGTAATAGAGGAAAGAAGTACAGTATAAGAAGCTTGCAGCAGATTATTAAAAGAGCTGGAAAAAAAGCAGGAGTTAGTAAAAACATAAGCTGTCATACTTTAAGACATAGTTTTGCTACTCATTTAATTGAACAGGGTTATAGCTTGACAGAAGTGCAGGTTTTGCTTGGACATAAAAGCCCAGAAACTACCTTTACTTATCTACATTCTCCAGGAAAAATGTTAAATATAAAAAGCCCTTTAGATTTCTTGTAAGATAATGGTAAA
>JAFCES010000042.1:0-1456 GCA_017609045.1 Candidatus Pacearchaeota archaeon | reverse complement strand
AGATGTAAAGCAGTAAGGCATACAGCTAAACAGCAGATAAAGCCAAACACTTTCATCTGTCCAATATGTACAGGACAGCCAGGTTCAAAGCCATCTCTTCCCAATGAAGAAGCAATCAAAAAAACTCTACAAGTAGCTTTAATGTTAAACTGTAAAATTAATACTGCTGAAGAGAAAAATTTAGTTTGGAACAGAAAACATTATGACTATCCTGATCTTCCTAAAGGATATCAAGATACCATAAGCGGAGCATACTCTGTACCCATAGGAGAAAAAGGATATTTTGAGGGAATAAGAATAAGAGAAGCACATTTAGAAGAAGACCCTGCTTCTTGGAACCCCGAAACTGGTTTTGTAGACTATAACAGATCTGGCTTACCCTTAATTGAAATAGTAACAGAGCCAGATTTCTCTAATGCTGAGGAAGTTGAATTATGGCTAAAGAAATTATTACTGACTTTATCATACATAAAAGCAATAGATAAAAATGCTGGTTTAAAAGCCGATGTAAACATAAGTACTGGTGGTGAAAGAGTGGAGATAAAAAATATATCTTCCATTCAAAACATAAAGAAAGCAATAAGTTACGAGATAGAAAGGCAGGCAAGGGAAAAAGCAATAAGAGAAACAAGAAGGTTTGATGAAGTTAAGGGAAAAACCATATCCATGCGAGTTAAAGAAACAGAAGAAGACTATAGATTTATTCCAGACCCTGACTTACCTATAATCAAATTAAGAGAGAAAGAAGTAAAAGAAATCAAGAAAAAACTGCCAGAAACTCCACAAGAAAAACTCAACAAGCTGATACAAAAATTTAAGATTAAAAAAAGAGACGCTGAAATTCTTTACAAAAATCTCGACCTTGCAGAATTCTTCGAGAAGGTGGCTGAGAAAATACAGCCAGCAACAGCTCTCCCTTGGATTACCATAGAACTTTTAAGAGTTTTAAACTACAACAAAAAAACCTTAGAAGAAGTTGACATCAAGCCAAAGCACTTTATTGAACTGCTTAGAGCAGTAAAAGACAAAACACTAACTGAACTCAAAGCTAAGAGAATTCTTAACAAGTTCATTCCTCGCTCATTCAGCATAAAAACTAAACTAAAAAAAGAAAAAAGAATTACAAACAAGAAACAGGTAGAAAATATAGTCGAGAAAGTCCTGAAAAAGAACAGGAAAGCAGTGCAAGACTACAAGTCAGGAAACGAGACAGCTCTAAACTTTTTGATAGGAGAAGTAATGAAACTCTCAGACAGAAGAGCGGACTATAAACTAGCGAGAAAGATTTTACAAAAAAAATTAAAATAAAAAATTATTTTAAAACAAAAACAACACTTACTCTTCCTGAAATTTCCTGCTCTCCTGGTTGTATGTTTGTTGTTGCAGTTTTAACTTCTTCTGCACTTGCTCCTGCTGTAGCTTCAAAAACTCTCCAAGGATAATAGTCAAACTCGCC
>JAFCES010000013.1 GCA_017609045.1 Candidatus Pacearchaeota archaeon | reverse complement strand
AGATGGTTTTCTGAAATAGGCAAGGAGGATGTAAAAGAAGTAGGAGGGAAAGCTGCTAATTTAGGAGAGATGATAAATATAGGTATGCCTGTCCCTCCAGGTTTTGTAATTACAGCTGAGACTTATTCTTATTTTCTCGACTATTCCAAACTTAGAGAGAAGATTTATGAGCTATTGAGACAAGTGGATGTAGAAAATACGACTGAGTTGGAAGATGTGGCTGGAAAAATTAGGGAGATGATAGAAAAAGCAGAAATGCCAGAAGATTTGGAAAATGAAATTTCAGAAGCTTACAAAATTCTGAGTGTGGATAAGGAGAGTATGAAAAAAGCTTCAGAGATAGCTTCTTCTATTTTGAAGATGTCTGAACCGAGGTTTGTGGCTGTGAGGAGTTCAGCTACAGCTGAAGATACTGAAAAAGCAAGTTTTGCTGGGCAACAGGAAAGTTTCCTTAATATTAAAGGTATAGAAAAATTGATTGAAGCTGTAAAAAAATGTTTTGCTTCTCTTTTTACAGCAAGAAGCATTTATTATAGAGTTAAGAAAGGATTTAAACATGAGGATGTATTAAATGCTGTTGTAGTACAGGTTATGATTGATGCGGACAAGTCAGGAGTTATATTCAGTAGAGATCCTGTGACTAAAAAACAGGAGGTTGTGATAGAAGCAGTGTTTGGTTTGGGTGAAGGGATTGTTTCTGGAAAAATTAAACCTGACTATTATATTGTTTCCTGGGAAAGAGAAATAATAAAAAAAGAAATTGCAAATAAAAAAATAGCTATAGTGAGAGATTCTTCTGGGCAGGCGAAGGAGGTAAAGTTGAGTGAGGACAGGAGCAAGAGTCAAGTTTTATCTAGCTATGAAATTAAAAGGCTTGCTGAATATGCTATAGAGCTGGAAGAGCACTATAATGTTCCTCAGGATATAGAGTTTGCCATAGATGGTGAGGGGATTTATATTGTACAGACTCGTCCAGTCACAACTCTTGAGATGGAGATAGGGAAGGAGAAGTTTGAGGGAAAAGAAATTTTGAGTGGGCAGGCAGCTTCTCCTGGTATTGGAAGTGGGAAGGTAAAGATAGTGAGAGAGTTAAAAGATTTGAGTAAAATAGAGAAAGGAGATGTTCTTGTTACTAAAATGACTAATCCAGATATGGTAGTTACTATGCAGAAATCAGCTGCCATTATTACAGATGAAGGAGGAATGACAGCTCATGCAGCTATAGTTTCAAGAGAGATGGGAATTCCTGCTATTGTTGGCACTGAAAAAGCTACTAAAATTTTGAGAGAAGATATGCTGGTTACTGTTGATGGTTTTAGGGGAAAAATTTATGAAGGCAGAATAAAAGAAGGGAAGGAAGAAAAAGTAGAGATTAGACCAGCTGTTCAGACCGAAACTAAAATTAAGGTGATGGTAGACTTGCCGAGTTTTGCAGAGAGAGCAGCTCAAACTGGATTAAAGGAAGTTGGTTTGTTGAGATTAGAAGGAATTATAGCCGAATCTAGTAAACATCCTCTTTTCTTTTCAAAACAAAATAAATTAAATGAGTATGAAGAACTGATCTTTTCTGGTATAAATAAAATCGGGAAGTGCTTTGAAAAATTATGGATAAGGACTTCTGATATAAGAAGTGATGAGTTCAGGAATTTAGAAGGTGCAAGTGGGAAAGTTGAGGCAAATCCTATGTTAGGAATGCATGGTATAAGGGCAGGACTTAAATGGCCTGAAATTTTAAAAGCTGAACTTTCTGCTATGAAAAAGTTAGCTGGAAAAGGTAAAGAGGTTGGTGTTTTATTGCCTCAGATAATTTCTGTTGAAGAAGTTAGGAAAGTGAAAGAAATTTTGAGAGAGTTGAATGCAGAGTTAAAGTTGGGAGTGATGGTAGAGACACCAGCTTCAGTGCAGATAATAGAAAAATTATGTGAGGAAGGAATTGATTTCATTAGTTTCGGAACTAATGACCTTACACAATACACTTTAGCTGTAGATAGAGGAAATGAATCTGTTCAGTTTTTGTACGATGAAATGAACCCAGCTATATTATCACAACTTTCTCGTGTTATAGAAATTTGTAAAGAAAAGGGAGTTGAAACTTCTATTTGTGGGCAGGCAGGTTCTCGTCGTGAGATGGTAGAGTTTCTTGTTAAGAGAGGAATAGACAGTATATCTGTAAATGCGGATAAAGCAGCTGAGATAAGTAAGTTTGTGAAAGAATTGGAAGAAAAGGGGGTAAAGGGGCAAGATTTAAAAATGCAGAAAGAAGATGAAGAAGAAGTTAATGAGAAGAAAATGGAAGAAAGAAAAAAAGAGGTAGAAGAAGAAAAAGAAGAGAGAAAGGAAGAAGGGTGGAAAGAAGATATTAAATTAGGTTTTGATCCTTTTAAAAATCAAGTACCAGCAGAGGTGGAAGTGAAAGCAAGTGGAGGAGATGAAGAAGAGATGGAAGAGGAAAAAGCTGAAGAAAAACCAGCTAAAAAGCAAGTAGAGGAAGTTGGTGATTTGGAAGAAATAGAAGAGAAAATAGAAGAAAGAAGAGAACAAGTAGAAGAAGAGAAAGAGGAAAAAGCAGAACAGGCAGAGAAAGAAGAAAAAAGCATAAAAATAGAGAAGAAAGATTTAAGAGAAGAGAAAAGTAAGGAAGAAGCCTTGAATATATTCTAAAAATCTGCAAATTTTCTTATTCATATATCTTAATTAACTATTTAGTAGTAACATATAGAAAGATTTATAAAGGTGGTTTTTCTTAAATTAACAAGTTAAAATGGCAAAACTTATAGATAAATTGTTAGGAACAGAATACTCTTTGCCTGAACAAGGAGAGGTAAGTATAGGTAAGGGAGGAAAGAAAATTGAAGGAAAAAGAGTGGATATAGCTATTCCTTCAGTAGAAGCACTTGAACATTTGGAGTTCAGGGAGGGACAGAATTATTTAGGAAACGAAAAGTATGGGGATTTAATACAGAGAATTTCACCAAAACACTTTATAATTTCTGTTGAAGAAACACCAGAAGGAGCAGCATATTTTATTAGAAATGTAAGCCCAAAAGGAAGTTTAAGCGTTAATAAAAAACCGGTAGCTTATGGTAAAAAGCTCTCTCTTCCTAATGGAGCTGAAATAGACGTTGCAGGATATAAATTAGTTTTTCAGGATGGATTTTATAGAAAACCAGAAATCCTAACAACTGTAACTTTAGAGGAGGTTTTTTGCAGATAAAATGACACTTGACCAACTGATTAGGACGCAATGGGTGGCTCTTGCAGCAAGAAAAGCCAGGGAAAACCCTGATATATCTGTGGAAGCTACAGATAGATTTCTGTCTCAATATGAAATAGAAGGGGTTCCTGCTAATGAGGTTCAACCAATAAGTTTAGCTTTGTCTAAAGCTAGAAGAGAAGCATCAGAGGGGTATGGAATCACAAGAGAGGTGGATGGGTTAATAAGACAATACAGCGAGATACACGATAGAAACTATAATCAGACTTCTCTTGCAGATATAAGGCAATGGATTACTAGAGATTCTAGATTAGCTAGTCTTCCTCAAGGATTTGAAAGATATATATGGAGAAATTCCCGTATGACCTATCAAGTTTTGAGAGACGCTGCACAACAAGGAGAAGAAAACAGCGATGCGCAACAAGCTGTTTTTGCACTGGCATTATTGGAAAGATACAAATTTGAAGAGCTTGCTTTAGAAATGGAAAGACAATTAACAGAAAGAAGGTTGAATTCCATTTATACGCAGCAAGGAAATAGAGATAGAAGTAATTAAGTCTCAATTATTTTTTTGATTAATTTTGCCATTTCTTGTATAAATCTTTCTGTTTTTTCTTGCCAATCATCTATCTCCACACCTTTCAAATCATTAATCTCCCCATGCACTATTTTTCTATGCAATAAGTAGAGGTCACGGTACATAATAACATATTTCATTTTCAAAAGGCCTTTATCTACAAACATTTCTTTTAAGAGGACAGGAACATGTTCTGGGGAAGGTGGGAGTTGTTTTGCTGCCATTAAAGATGCATGTGCAGAGTCTACCATCGCCCAGTATAAACCCTCTATAGCATTAAGTTCAGAAGCTTTGCTTCTGGCTATATGAGCAGGAGCTCTTTGCAGAGCTGTATATATAGCTTCAGGGGTACTTCTGATTCTGCCTTCTTGCAAAAGAATTTTTAGAGGGTCAAAGAAACCACCAAAATCAACAAGAGGTTCGCCATACCTTATTATATTTATCACTACTGGATCGCCCCTCATCAGGTCCTGCCACCATGTTGTCAGTTTGACTGTGTTAATATGAAGATCTTTTTTATAAGGATTAGCTTTAATCACTTTTCCAAGCTCTTCTCTATACCAAGCAATCAGCTCTTGATCCCACTGTACTGATGCATCATCTATAATAATTATTATGTCAATATCTGAACCAGTTACTGCTGTCTTTTTCGTTTGACTTCCAAATAAAACTATGCTTTTAACAAGTTTATCAAATTTTTTATAGGCCTTAGTAGCAAAATCCAGGGCTATTTCTTTTTCGTCTACTAATTTTAAAGTGGGAGGCTTATTACCTCTGGGTTTCGTTTTTATATCTTTGCCTCTTTTATCTTTTTTCTTCATTTCACCTCTTTTCTTTTTCTTATTTATATGTGGTTTTAGGTTTTTAAATCTTACATTATGCCATGGGTGTTCCTGTAGCTCTTGATTGTTTTCCTGGTATCTGTCCTCCAAGTTCTGCTGGCAGAGCTGAAAAACCAGTACCATATATACTTACATGTTGCTCTGGGAAATAAGCTGAAGGAAAAGCAAAATAACTTCCGTATGATGCTCTAATTTGATTCCAGTATGGTTGGGCCATCATCATTCTGTAAAGGGGAGAACCCATTGCTTCTAGAATATAATCTGTTGGAGGTCTTTTGAAATGCTGGACAAAACCTCCAGCTTCAACAACAGCCTTCCCTTTGAAACCTTTTTTCTCAAGTTCTTGCATAATTTTCTTGATGGGAACATTTCCCATTCCAGGAGGTAAATGTGAATCAGTAAATCCAAAATTATCTGTCAAATGGACGTGTTTGACATATTTAGCTATTCTTTCTGTTTCTCTTGCTATCTCTTCCTCTTTGAAACCAGCCTTTCTTAACATGTTTAAATGACCCACATCCCAGGTTACACCTATTATTTTCTTTGCCATTTCAGATGCTTCTGTCTTACTATAGCCTTTTCTTGAAGCTTCTTGCGCAAACTTTTCTCTTGCTCTTTCCACAAGCTGTTTTAGCTGTTCGCTTCTAGAGAAAGCCATTCCTGGATATAGGTTTTCTATGCTTACTATTGGAGTTTTACTTCCATATTTATTATAACCATGAAAAGCTACTTTGGCAAGAGTATCTGCTGTCTTTTCCATCGCAAAATCTTCTACAGGAACATAAATTTCTGGCTGAACTTTACTTAAATCTTCTATAAACTCATTTATAGCTTGTCCTTTTCTCGCTACTGTTAAAATATTTACCTCTCCTTCACCTATTGCTTTTTTGTATTTCTCAGCTGCCATTAATAGTCTCTCTCTTTCCCTTTCGTCAGAATATTTGTATGCCTTATCAAAAAGAGAGTTCAACATAATCATGCTATTTCTGTAAAAATTGCCTGCATTATAAACCTGGTGATAAGCTGCTTGTTCTGATGGGCTAAGCTCTTCTATTTTAATTTTTCCTGTTGCTATGTCGTTGAGTTTTGGGGCAATTACTATTAAGTTGTCTCTTGCAAGATCATCTCCTCTTTGTTTATAAAAAGAGAGTTGTGAGAGACTCTGCTGCCATTCACCCCTATTTATTATTTCAATCTCTTCTTCTGGCTTGACCATCTTTGGTTTTTCCCATCCCGGATAAATTCTTTCTTCTTTTTGGATAGGTACAAGTTGTTTTGTTTCTTGGTTTATCGCTACGATTCTTTCTGGCTCTACCCCTTCTTTTCCTGGTGCATATTCTGTTCCCTGGATTCCTGAAGCATGTACTGTGATAGGTATGTTCCCTTCTGGGTTTAATTCATGACTTCTCTCTAAGATGCTTTTTAGCTGCCTTTCAACTACCTCCTTGCTTGCCTCAGACCATCCCTCACGAGTAAATCCAGCTGGATCTATTAAAGGGGCGTGGACAGTAGACTCAGTTCCTGTTAATTTTGTCATCCTATTAATTTCCTTGAAATGCTGTTTTGGTATTTGCTCAAATACTTCTGGTGATATAGGTTGGAGTTCTATCACTTTGATACCTTGATTTAATAAATTAGCTACTTCCTGAATTTGATTGGCCGTCTGTATACTTGTTGGAGCTCCTATTTCTCCTGCCGGTAATCTATAACCTGTAAATAGGTCTCCATAAGTTGGCTCTAACGGATATGAGGTACCGGAATAAAAATATTCATAGTTTGCCATTTTTCTTTTTCCTCTTTTTCTTTGTATTTAAGGTTTATTTGGTTTTTAATCTTTTCTAAAGTTTTCTTTTTTCTTTATATTTTCTTTCAAAAGGCAGTTTATCTTCTTCAGCTCGTCTTTCTGCTTCTATGACTATGTCTCTTGGTCTCCTTCTTATTCTTCTCATTTCTACATCTGGTTCAATCATAACTGCTCTTGGTCTAATTTCTCCTCTCTCCTCTTCTCTTATAAACATGCCTCTTTCCCGCATTTCTCTTGTCATTCTTCCAATTATAGGAACTGTTTCTTCTGTTTCTGTTCCTTCGTATTTTGTTTCATATCCTGTAATATAATCTGTTTCTCCAGGCCCTTCTTTATCTGCCTGTTCTGTAATAGGAGTTACTGGAGTGGATTCAACTTCAGATTCAAGATCTGGAGAAGGCTCAGCTGGAACTGCTTCGAGGACAGGAGCTCTACTGGAAACAAAGTCAGAAAACTCTTCCCCAACAAGAGGCTCTTCTCCAACAAACTCTACCTCTTCCTCTAAGCCTTCCTCCTCTACCTCTTCCTCTCCCTTTTTTTCTATCTCTTTAACTTTTGATGGAATTTCTCTAATGACTTTTATTTTCTTTTGTTTTGCCATGTGGGAATGGGGAGGGTTTTCTTTATTAAACTTTCCTTCAATAAAAAGGGAACTCTGTGAGTTTAGTCAAAGGGGTTTGGGTGAGAAGCCATTCCATGAGCTTTTTTGTAGACATCAAATAATGTGTAACATATTACCTTCGCTGAGTCTTCTGCTACTTTTCTCACCATGCTCTCTACATAATCATCTTTCCTGACTTTGATTATTTTTTCTTTCTTCTCCTCTGTTTTTTTCTTTTCCTCTTCCTTTTTTTCAGCCATACCCAACAGAGCAGCGAAAGGATTTACATCCTCTCCTCCTTCCTGCTTTTCTTCCTCAGCTTCTTTTTCTGCTTCTTCTTTTAAAAAATACTCAATATCTTCCCTCAACTCTTCAAGAGATTCTGTGGTGGTGCCTTCTACCAGCTTTAAAGCCTCCATAATGTCGGACTCATCAAGTTTCTGCTCTAACATTTTTAATTCATCTTCATTTAAGGCATAAGCTCTAAAAGTCACTTCTGCTCTTCCTCCAAAAACATAATGCTGACCCGCTCTTTGCGGTATCCCTCTAAAGAAAAAATCAACTAAGACACAAGAGTAATATTTTCTTTTTAACTTTGTCTTTTTAAAACTTTCAGGAAATCTTTTATCTATTATGGCTTGTTCAAAATCTACCTCTCTTTTTCCGAAGAGAGTTAGCTCGAGGAGAATAGTATTGAAGGTTGTTACTAAGGCAGGTTCTCTTTCTACTTCTTTCTGCTCAAGTTGAGAAGCTGCTTTAAGATATGGTTTAGCCCATCTTGTATAAAGTTTGAGGGCATTAACCTGGCTTTTCAGATAGCTTTTCTCGATCTCATATCTTTTTTTTAATTCTCTTTCACTTCTCTTTTTCCATTCAAAAAATTCTGCGATTCTTGGTTTTAAAATTCTTTTTACTCTATCATTCAAGTCCATTTTATCTACCTCTTCAGCTGATTTTGCTATCATGAAAGCATCTCTGATAGTTACAAAATTAAGATCTTGGGCTAACATATTGATACTTCCCCTGCCTCTCTTCACATCAACATTATCCATCCATATCTGTTTTAAGGCAAGTAAACCTGCTTCTGCTTTCTCTTTATCCTCGGAATGAGAGGCTTTGTAATGAGAGAGGCGAATCTCAAATTCTTTTAAATCATATATTATGTTTACTATACTTTTTATTACAGTATTTGCATTTCCAAGTATTTTCATTGCCTGTTCTTGCATTCTGGTTGCTTTTCCCATTAGTTCTGAGAAGTGGCCAGAGCCAGGGCTTGATGTAAAATTATCTACTATTTTTTCTACCTTGTCTACCTGCTGGTTCATTAAGTCAAGAATCCAGAAATATACTGGTTCGAGAGTTTCTGAAGTGGACTGGTAAACTATCTTATGCTCTTCTG
>JAFCES010000012.1 GCA_017609045.1 Candidatus Pacearchaeota archaeon | reverse complement strand
AAGACCTCCTTTTTCTGTATCATAATAAGTTAAAATAATCCATCCTCTGGGAATCTGAATTGGAAACTCTGTCTTCCCACTTTCTTTTGCAAGATTCATCTCAAAATCAGCCATATAATCGAGAGAAGCTCTAGCTTTTTCCAAATCCCTTTTTCCTGAGAATGTTGTATACAAAGAAAATAAAACATATAATAACAAAACTATTCCCAGAACAGCAAGTATAATTTTCAAAGTATACTCTCCAAGTAAAAAACCTTTTTTTCCCCTCATCTTAAACTCAAAAATAATTTAGTAGGAAAAATATTTTCAAAATAAGGTATTATGTAGTATTTAAAGACCATATAAATCCCAAAAACAACTACAATAAGAACAAACACCGCTATGATTATTTTTATAGTCTGACTTATAGTTAGCTCAACCATTTTTACCTAAACCTAAAAATATTTTTTATTTTCTCCACCAAATCAAAACCCTTTTCCTTCAAAATAAAAATTAAAACTATCATTATAGCTAGAAAAGCAAGAGCAATTAAAATCCATACTAAATAACTCTGAACAAGTCCTCTTTTTCCTTTTTTCATTTTTTTCCTCTTTTTCATAATTCTTTTAAACATTTTTTGAATATAAACTTAACTAAATTAAACCTCCTAAGGCTACACTCGCAAGTAAAGCTAAAGCCAAAATAGCAATAAAACTAACAATCAAATAAAGTAAAATACCTCTCTTTAAATTCCTGCCTGTCTCATAAACTGATTTAAGTTTATCTTCTCCTGAATCAACAGTAACTAAAGTACTTGTGAGGATAAAAATGACCTCGATAACATATATGCCTATACTCAATTGTAAGAAGTAAGGAGGAATCATGTTCGCAAGATTGAAAATTTCAAGTATAGTAGAAACATTTCCTACCATAGCAACATCAAAATTCCCTTGCATCTGAAACATTGTCTCTAACTTATTTAATATTATAGTAATCATGTTTGCCAGACCCACAACAATACCAGCAAGAAGAGGAGCAAGAAAAGTCATGTTACTCTTCATATCTGAAACAACCTCTGCCAAAAGATCTCTCATCCTCTCATTTATTTTACGTATGTTTTTTATATACTCTGAAATACTCATCAAACTTCTAGCAGCAACCTGAAGTCCTTTTTTAACTGCTTCAACAAGTATTTTCATGCTTGTAGAAATTAAAGCTGAAGGATAATAAACTATAGCTCCTCTTCTTTTATTGAAAATAGCTTCCTCTAAACTCATACCAAGTTGTTGAATATTTGTATTTACAGTTCTAAAAAATCCTTCTGTAATCTGCCCTCTCGTGGACTCCGCTATTTTGCCAAAAGCAATCTCTGCTGGAGTACCATCTCCTAACCTATTTCCCAACTGAAATAAGCTATTGGTAAACTCTCCCTCCAGTCTTCTAGTCTCATCTCTCGCCTTAATAAGCTCTTTAGTTTTCTCGCTGTAAGATATGGAAAAGAATAAAGCAATACTAAAAGGAATGAGTAAGCTTAGGATAACAGCTAACAAACCAAAAGGTCCTACCCACTTTCCTTTACAAACGCCATTTTCTATCTTTCCGATACATTTAAAATCAAAAATATTCATATCTCCTAAAAATCTCACCCCAAGTTGTGAAAAAGAATAATCTTTCTGCAGACCTATCAGCTCAGTAACAGGAGTATAGTGAAATATAAAAGGTAATAGCCCAAGAATAAATAAGGGTAAACAGATAAGGAAAGCAATCATGTAGGGCTTTCTGCTCTTGAATTTAGGATAAGCTGGATTCAACTCTAGAAGTTCAGTTTCCCCATAACCACCCGGCCTCTTCAACAAAACCTGACTTGTCATATAAAAGACAAAAAAAGGAATTATTAAATTAAAAAGAAGAAAGATATGGTACCATTGTAATAATCCCCCTAATAAAGTGGAGGCTAAAGGTAATAAAGCTATTCCCAAGGTAGGTAAAACAATTCCTAACATGTATATATTTGTTAAAGGACTTCTAACCTCTCTCGAGTATTTTAACATCTTCTCATAGACACCATCTAAAATAACCTGTAATGCCTTCTCTAAAACCTCTATTCTCCTATCTTCAGAAGGCTCATATAAACTACTCTCTATTAAATGGAAACTTTCGATAAACTCTGGATTGCTCTCCCTCCAAGTTTCAAGATAACTGTCAAGAGATTCTTTTATATTAGTAAACCTGCCTGTCTCTATATCCCAAAATACTTTTCTTAAATCAAGAGAAAGTGGAGGAGATAAATGTTGAGCTGCAAAAGCTACTGCTCTTTCTAAATTACTTGTATGTTTCATATAAGCGACTATATAAAGTATACAAGGAACCATCTGGCTGCTCGCTTTTAAGCGCCATTTATTAGCTAATCTGGAAGGAGTTGAATAAAAATAATAAAACAAAAACAAGGCTGCAATTAAGATAAGAAAAATAAATAGAAGGGGAAAATTTCCTGTCAAGATAAATAAAGCTACAGAAATCAAAACACCCACAAAAAAAGTTAAAAGAAGAAAAACTACTGCAAGAGTTAAAGTCTGACTTGGAGTTACATCGAGGTGTGCAGTATTAAGTTGTTTCTGTATTCTGTTCTCATCCTTTTCAGATATCTTCAGTTTTATTACACTTCCTAATTTTTTAGCTAAACTTTCATACCGAGAAAGCTGAGGCATCATATCTTTTTTGAACTGTAGATACTCTTTACTAAACTCTCCTACAGGAACTTTTTCAGTCTGAATTTCCTCCTCTATTCTCCTTCCATACTTCTTAAAAATATCCCCTACTTTCATCTTACCTCTTTTTAGTTTTTCTTTGATTTTTCTTGTTTAATTTAAAGTTATGTTGCTTTAAAAATTCAATTACCGCGAGATTTACCACCTGTTTTTTGCTTATATACAGAAACCTGTTGTTTTTGATAAATTCCTCAATCTTCTCAAGCAGCTCTTCATCTACCTTTACTACCCCGCTCTTTCTTTTCTCCTTCATAGTTACTTTTAGTAACTAAGAGTAACTTTATAAATCTTGCTCTCCCCTCATTGGCTTTATAATTTTTGCCGAGAAGCTTCAATGTCAATTATTTCTTACCCTTTTCTTTCCTCTTCTTAATTTCTTTTTTCAGCCAATCTTTCCATAAAGGAAATACCCTACCAGATTCTGGCATCCCAATCTCTTCTCTTATCTCATCTGAAATCTCATAAAAAACAGAATTAGCTAAAGAGTTAAATTTAGCTTCTAATAACTCAGGCATTTTTGATTTTTCAGCCACTCTCAGTAGCTCTTCTTTTATTCTACCTCTAAGCAAAATATTATCATAAACAGCATCCCAGTTTCCAGCCCATCCCTTTACCCCAGAAGCAACTGCTTTTATAATCTCAGAATCACCGTTAATCAGCTCTTGAGTAGGTTCGAGTTCATCTTTATCAACATTATACTTCAACAAGTCAACAAAAGCCTTCTCCTCTAAAGGATCTCTCTGCCAATGCTTTCTTACTTCTGCAAGTTGAACAACTCTCCTCCAACTTTGAAGTCCAGAAGGCGACTTAACTGGATTGCAAACTAAAATAGTATCAGTAGCTTTAAAACTAGTTACTGGCACTTCTAAATCATTAACAACCCTGTCAAAAACAGCATATGGAGAAGCTCCATGAATAGTTCCTGCCACTATATTTGCCAAAGCTCCAACTCTCATAGCTTCGTACAAAGCTTTTGCTTCTAAACTTCTCACCTCTCCTATAATTAAACAACTATCTCCAAACCTCAAACTTGTCCTAATCCCTTCATCTGCTGCTATTTCTGTTGTCTTTTGCAACAAAGCAGATCTAACTTTCATCCTTAAGATATCATAGCCTATTTTTCTTAAACTCTCTACTGGAAGCTCGAGAGTGTCTTCAATACATATAACTCTGAATTTAGGCATTATCTCAAGCATTAAAGCTCCTAACATACTTGTCTTTCCTGAACTTCTGGTTCCAGCTATTAACATTGTTCTTGCTCCATCTACCAAAAAACTCAACAAACCAGCAGTAAAGCTATTAAGCATCTTGTTTCTAATGAAAAGAGGAAGGGTCCACGGCTCTTCTCTATGTCTTCTCAAAGCATAAGCCAAGCCTCCTGGAGAAAGTGGCTGTTGTATGATAGCTACTCTTGCCCTTACCTTTCCTAATAAGAGATCAGTATCTAAGATAGGATTAGCTTCATCCAAAGGTCTTCCAGATAACATCCTAAACTTAGCTGCCCAAGAATCTGCGTCTTCTTGACTTGGAATAATATTAGTTAAACATTCATCATACTCTTCATGCCTAACAAAAATAGGGTTTAAAGGAATAGGAGCATTCAAAACAATATCCTGTAATTTAGAATCTTGCAACAACACTTCTATTAAACCAAAACCAATGGTATGCCTCACAAGTATTTTAGCTAATTTATTCAATTCATTATAACTTAAGGAAATCCTTTTATTCCTTGCCAATTCTTGAAGTAAGTCTCGAGAAACATTGAAAAAAACTTGCCTTGTCCTCTCTATATCTGTAAACTCCTCTGCTTTCGGTCTATGCTCTATTAAAACATTTCTTGCCAGGTTTAAAAGTAAGTGAAAATTTTCATCTAAGGCATATTCAGGGGGAGTTAAATGATAGATATATTTTGTCTCATTCTTTCTTTTCATTATTGTAACCGTTGATTTATCATGACCTTCCCCTACACTATATTCATCTATAATTTCTGCATCTTCTGGTAAACTCGCTACCAACCTGGTAAAAGTGAAGTTTGGTATAATGTTTGGCCTAAAAAACTGACTGTATATTTCTCTAGACCCCAGCTTATATTCAGAAAAATAAGAAAATGCTTCTTTAATTAAAGTAAGGTTCCCCATTAAAGACACTATTTTTTCTAAAAGTCTTATGTAGTTCATCTGACACGCCTTACACCCAGCAGGAATCTTGTCCAATAAATTTCTCTCCTCCCTCAAAAATCTTCTAACTTCATGATAAGCAGCTATAGGGTCCTGCTTCAACAGATTGAGAAAATAAACCATATCATTATGCCTCTTCCCTAAACACTGTTGACATCCACTCAATACTATTCTTTCCAGACCTAAGATTCTTTCCTGTTTTGTTAAATAAGTATAAAGTTGTGAGACTTCTAAAAGTAAAGAAACCTGTCTAAAGTCATAGTTATAGTTTCTCTGCTGAACAAAAACGATTCTTGAAATATTTGGACTTTCCATAAGAGCCTCTATTGTCCTCGCCATCACCTCAGGATACTCTGCCAGATTGGGAGTTATAGGGCTTCCAAGATAATTAATATACATTACATCCTGTCCAGCTTCTCTCATAATCTCATACGCAAATAAAGGGGTACTTTTCTTAAACATCATTTTTCTTCTCTTCTCTTTTTCGAAAATTTAAACGCAAGAAGATTAAAATACTTTTCCCTTTCAGCACAACAATTTTAAACCCTTAATTCCTTATTTTTTTACAGAAAATAAGTAGGGTTGAGAAAAAAGGAGGGAAAATGCCAGAAACAGAACAACAAGATTTTACCTTAAGTTTATTATCAGAACTAAATACAAAACTTCGAGATACAGAAGAAAAACATCGGCTATTAAAAGAAAGAGTCTTGTTGATAGGACAAAACCTTGTAGAAGCTAGAGAAAATACTAGCAAGGAAATTAGTGAACTCAAGGCCAATATAGAGGAAATGAAAAAAGAAATAAGTAAAATAAAATCTTCTTTTCTCAGATTTTCAGAGGAGCTTGATAAGAAAGCAAGAAAATCTGAACTTGAAATACTTTCGAAACAGATGAAGATGTTTCAGCCTTTTTTAAAAGGAGAATAAAAATGGCATTAATAGATAATGTAAGAGAAATGCAGGCTCAAGGTCTGGAGGAAGGACAGATAGCTCAAAAACTGAAAGAGCAGGGCTTTTCCCCTCTCGACATAAATCAGGCTTTAGAACAAGCGAGAGTTAGGGCAGCTGTACCTTCACCCCCTATTCCAGCACAACCAACTCCAGAACCAACTCTCCCGCCACAAGCTCCAACAGCTCCAGAGCCTCCAACAGAACCACAAGTTACAGCAGAAATCCCGCAAGGAGAGATGCAGCCAAGTGTAATGGAGCAAGTAGCGCAAGTTCCAACAACACCACAAGCACCAGCTCCAGAAGCTGAAACTCCTGAGTATGTCTACCCTACTCCTCAACCTCAATACCCAGAATATCAAGAGTATCAACCATATCAAGTTGTATCTTCAGAAACAATGACAGAGATAGCAGAACAGATAACAGAAGAAAAGATGGATAAAATAAAGGAAGAAATAACCTCTCTTTCTAACTTCAGAACAACAATAGAGAGAAGAACAAAAGATATCGATGAAAGACTAAAAAAAATAGAAGAAATAATAGATAGGCTACAAGCAACCATACTCGGAAAAATCGGCTCTTATGGTCAAAACTTGCAAGATATAAAAAAGGAAATGGAAATGATGCAAGAATCTTTTTCCAAAGCTCTTCCGCCTCTTCTTGATAAGACAAAAACAGAAGAAGCAGAAACAGAAAAACCAACAAAAAGAAAAACAGCTGGAGGAAAGAGAAGAGGAGATGATTTTGAATCTTACTTAAGATAAATAAAATCTATTTTACTTCTTTGTAATTATCCATGCAGCTAAACCAGCTATTATCAAAAGTATAATAGCTCCTGCAATTCTTGCTTCTGTTGTAACAAATTCTTGTATAGGCTGCCAAATAGAAAAAACCTTTACAGCAGAAATTAAAAAAATTAAGATTAAAGCCACAATGAAAACCCATACAAAACCTGGCTTCATAATATCAGCTATTTTCTGTTGGCTAAGTCCAATAATAATAAGTATAAAAAACAAAACTATAACTAAAACAACAAACCATGGGGTAACAGTTTCTACATATTCTTCTGCAGAAGACATCGTAGCGAAAATAATAGCAACAATAAAACTAATAATTAAGTTAATGAGCATATTTTCTCCTAATATTTTTGTCTTAATAAGAAGAGCATAAACTATAACAAAAACAAACAAAAAACCAAAAATGGGCAGAAAATAACTCAAACCAGAAATATCTATTGCCATTTTAACCCTCTCTCTTTCTTGTTGCCAAAATTATTCCTACTATTGTTGCAGCAACAATAATTAGTGCAACAGTTGCTGCTCCATATCTATCCCAAAAATAAGTCCACCACCAGCTTCCTGCAAACTGAATATCAGCAAGAGAAATAAAAATAATTATAAGAAATATTAAACCACCTATACCAAAAAATATCCAAGAGTATGCTTTTTCATATCCAGAAATAAAAGCTCCTGCTAAAATTAAACCTATAAGTAAAATAGCCAATCCTATTCCAAACTTAGGAAAAATATTCTGAAAAAATGCTGGCAAAATATCAAACTGTAGAGCAAGTAATCCAATAGCTATAGCTATAACTACTGAAGCTCCCTTATTCTCTTCAAAAACCTTTATTTTAGTAAGAACAGCATAAACAACAGCAAAAATAAGTAGAAAAGGTAAAATATACTGAAAAAATCCCAAACTTTCAAGCTGATTAAGGAAATCAGCAAATCCGTATTGTGAAGCCCATTGTAGCATTAACATAACAAAAAAAGTGAAAGTTTATTTAAATATCTTTCTATATTTTCAAGATTTATTCAGAGGATTCCCCTCTTTTTTTTCCAGTTGCCAAAACAGCAACTATAGCAGCAATAATAATTAAAATAAAGAAAATATCTGTAGCTATCTCTGCTCCTCTTCCTCCTAAAATAGCCTCTACAACAGTGCCCCAAGAGTCAGTTAAAACCAAAACCGCTATAGTCAAAGCTAAACCGATAAGTATGCCAAAAGCAATTTTCAAATACTTATTCATAGTAAACTCTTTACCAGTAGACGCAAAACCATACAAAATCATAAAAACAAGAATAACAACTGCCATCACTGCCAATAAAGGCATTAACCCTACTATAATATCACGAGGATAAGGAAAAGCTATAAGCAGAAGACCTATTACAAATGCTATAATTGCATTTATTTGCCTCCTCTCACCCAAAATTTTTGTCTTATCTAGAATAGCAAAAATTAAGGTGAAAACAAGTAGAAAAGGTAATATCTGTTCTGTAAAAAATGGATGGGAAAGTATAGTCATTTTTCTCTTTTTTTCTTTATTTAAGCTGTCTCTCCTTCTTCTACACCTACTTCTCTAACCTCTCCTGCCTCTTCTTCTAATTCTTCACTTATTGGAAGACTCGCTCTGCTAACAATAAAAATATCTCCTACTGCCTTGACAAATTGATGAGGCACTATAATTCCTCTTGCTCCTCCTATTAAGTGGTCCTATTAAGTGGGACATATGTCCTACAATTCTGATACGCCACCCATCAACTTTATTCTCTGACAAATTAACTTCTTCCACCTGTCCAAGAAAGTCGCCTGCATCTGTATATGCATTCCTACCCATTACTTCTGAAAGTTTTTTAATTCTTAACATATCAAGTTAAAAAATAACTTGTTTATATACTTTTCGCATTCATAACAAGATTTATAAAAATAGTTTGCTCTATACAAATATGTTAACAGGAAAAGAAATCATCTCTTTATTGCTAGTTTTTAATTGTACTATCTTTCTCTAATGCTTTTCTTAACTCACCGCTTTTTCTACGCTCTTTGCTTATTTTTGCCATAATTCTAGCAGTTTATGTGACAGCTAAAAAACTGACAGCTCATTATTATGAATCAGAGCAAGAAGAGAAAATTTGGACTTTTCAGAGATGGGGCTTATATGAAAGAAGCTACTTCAAAACTCCCATACCAATCGGAATTATCTTACCTTTTCTTCTTTCTATATTAACTTTTGGCTATGTAAAATGGTTCGCAGTTACTGAATCAGCAGTCAAGCCTACAGAAGCAAGAGCTGTCAAAAGACATGATATCTACTCATTCTCTGAAATGACTGAATGGCATCTTGCTTTAATCTCAGCTTCTGGTGTTGCCTCTGTCTTAGTTCTTGCTCCTATAGCTTATCTCTTTAACTTCCCTGAATTAGCTCGAGCCAGTGTTTATTTTGCTACTTTCAATCTTCTTCCTTTAGGAAAGCTGGATGGTTCAAGAATATTTTTTGGCTCACTCACTTTATGGCTCATTTTAGTAGCTGTATGCCTCATTGCCTTAGGATATGCTCTATTTTTAGTGTAAAGTTATAAAAATCTTCCTCGTCTTATCCTGAAATGCAAGAAATAAAAAAATATCTTAAAAATATAGAACCAAGAAAATATCAAGAGGAGATTTACAAAACTTGTAAGGAAAAGAATTGTCTAGTAGTCTTACCAACAGGTTTAGGAAAAACTTTAATTGCATTAATGCTAACTATAGAAAGGCTTGCCAAATTTCCAGATTCTAAAGTCCTATTTCTTGCTCCCACAAGACCTCTTGCAGAACAACACCTTAACTATTTCAAAAAACATCTTCCAGAATTATTTGCAACTCTAGAACTTTTTACAGGAAAAACAAAAGCTGAAAAAAGAAAAAAGCTTTGGCAAAATGCTGAAATAATTTTCTCTACACCACAATGTATCTCTAATGACCTAAAAAATAATCTCTACTCTTTAGAGGATGTCTCTTTACTTATAGAAGATGAGTGCCATAGATGTATAAAAAACTACTCTTATACTTTCGTAGCTAAAAAATATAAAGAACAGGCTAAAGAAACCAAAATTCTTGGTTTAACTGCCTCACCAGGGCATGAAAAACAAAGGCTTAAAAAAATATGTGAAAATTTAAACATCAAGGCAGTAGAAATAAGAACAAGAGAGAGTAAAGATGTTAAGCCTTACCTCCAAGAATTGAAATTTAAGATAGTTAAGGTTGATTTCCCAGATGAATTAAATGACATAAGAAAGTTATTAAAAAAAATTTTTGACAGAAAAATAGAGGAATTGAAAAACCGAAAACTTCTTTTCGAAAGGCCAACTAAAAAAAACCTCCTTGAGCTGCAGAGTAAAATAATGAAAGCTATAGCTACAGGAAACAGACATTTCAACCTCTTGAGTGGAGCTTCTGCTACTGCCACAACAATCAAGCTTCAACATACTCTTGAACTTTTAGAAACACAAACTCTTTCATCTACACAAAACTATTTCAACAGTCTATTTGACCAAGCCAAACAAAACAAAAGCAAAGCTGTGAAGCAACTAACAAAACAACCAGAGTTTAATTTAGCTTATACAAAACTTGCAGAGCTTACCGCAAAAAAACGAGAACATCCTAAACTTCAAAAGTTAAAGGAGATAATAGAGCAAGAAGTGAAGAAGAAAAAGACAAAAATAATCATCTTTGCCCAGTACAGAGACACAGTAACTAAGATATGCAGAACATTAAACCAAATTCCAGAAGTTAATGCGAGAGTTTTTGTCGGACAGGCAAAAAAAGGAAAAGGAAAAGAAGAGACAGGTTTATCTCAAAAAGAGCAGCAAGAAATTCTGCAGGAGTTTGCATTAGGAAGAATCAATTGTCTTGTATGTACCTCGATAGGAGAAGAAGGTCTCGACATCCCAGAAGTTTCTACTGTTATATTTTATGAACCTATTCCCTCTGCAATAAGACAAATACAGAGGAGGGGAAGAACCGCCAGATTAACGAAAGGCAAGCTAATTATTTTAATAACAAAAGCCACAAGAGATGAGAGCTATTACTGGGCGGCTTTCCATAAAGAAAAGAAAATGTATAAAGTGGTAGATGGCTTACAAGAAGAACTAAATAATGAGAGAGAGAAAGGAAAACAAAAAACTTTATTTTAAAATGTTCAAAAATATTTTCAGAAAAAATAAACAAAATAGTAAAGGAAAACCAAGAATAATAGTAGATAAAAGAGAGAAAAATTCCTTAGTTATAGCAGAATTAATAGAGAAAGGAGTAGAGGTAGATTTTAGGTATTTGAAAGTAGCTGATTTTATCGTCAAAAATACAGCAGTAGAAAGAAAAACGATTTCTGACTTTCTAAACAGTATGATAAACAAACGTCTTTCTAGACAGCTTCAAGAACTAAAGCAATATCCTAACTGTCTTCTTATAATTGAAGGAATAGAAGAGCAAGAACTCTATAATGACGAAGGAAAAGGCATTAATGGAAATGCGATAAGAGGATTTCTTCTTGATATTTTATTAAAATATAAAATCCCAATAATTTTCACAAAAGATTATCAAGACACAGCCAAATTCCTCATTGTACTCATAAAAAAGCAAAAAAGAAAACACATTTCAATCAGAGCGGTAAAAAAAAGCCTGAATAAAAAAGAATCTCTACAGTATATCCTTGAGGGATTTCCAGGAATAGGACCAGCAACAGCCAAAAAGCTGTTGAAAAAACACAAAACCATAAAAGCTATCATAAACACACCAGTAGAAGAACTCAAACAATTCATAGGGAAAAAAGCTGAGGTTTTTAAGTTGTTGGAAGAAAAATATTAGAAAACTTTATTAATCTGCAGAAAGTTTTAAGTTTGAATTGAAAATGAAACAAGCAATCATAATATTAAGCTTAGTTTTAATTCTAGTCGGTGCTCTCCTAATTTTTTCAATAAAAACACTAACAGGACAGGCAGTAGCAAATAGATATTCTTATACAAAAGCAGTCTGCAATGAAAACTCTTGTCAGGATTATGAGATAGAGTGTGAAGGAAATAAAGTTGTAAATATGAAGGCAGTTGGAAAAGTAGTCCAGCTTCCTGAAAACTGGCAAGATCTAAGAGATGAAGAAATGAGAGAAAAGTTATGTTGAATTTAAATCTAAAAGTTCTCTAACACTATAAACTCTCCCACACTTCGAACACCCCCTACCATTCAAAATACCTTTTTCCCTATCCTGTCTTTGATTCCAAAGCCTAGTATAAACTTTATGAGAAACTTCATCAGGATATTCAGGACAAGACACATACGGCTGTCCAAAAGAATCGCGAGAAACTTTTAGTAAAAGAGTTTCATCATCAACTCTTTCTTCCAATATCACTTTACCCTTTAACTCTTTCATTTAAATAAAACATTTTCAATTCTTTCTTTATCAAAATCGTCAAGCTCTTCACCACATGCAACCTTGGCTAAAATTCTTGGATTATTAAATCTTAAAGCTGGAGCTAATAAAAAAATTTCATCAAATAAATCCGGAGTAGAAGAAGGTACAAACATATCATTTACATTGTCTGTTCCAAGAAAAATAGGCACTCCTTTAGTAGCCATATCCCACACTCTTGCAATACTATTATGTAAAGGAGAGTCCTGAGTTCTATCTTGCCTCATTGAAAGAGCAGCTGAAGGGCAACAAATTAAACCAAAATTATATTTTAAAACATCTTCACAATGAGCTTTAAAATCTTTTTCAGAATAACATGCAGAAGAAATATCATGAACCATCATATTTTTTGGATAATTTTGAAGTCTATGCTGGACATCATAAACCCACCCTACATCCTCGAACAACAAATCAGCAGTTCTATCTAAAATAGTATTTGCCTGCCCAACATGGAAATGCACTGGTTTCCCTAACTCTAAACCTAAATTAAGTATGTAAACATTATGTTGATGTTCTCCTATATGTTCTGGTTTTCTGTCCTTTTCAGCTAGAGCCACAAGAAAATCAGCTCTTCTCGCAGCTTCTTCAAAAATCTCAAATCTTTCTGGAGAAGAATCTTTAAAACCAGCGACATTATATGCCCCTATTCTAAGCTCTAATCTTCCAGTATACTCTTTTTTCAGTTTTTCTGCAATTTCCAAAGATTTTAATTTTGTATTATAAGTAACATCCACTGTTGTACTTAATTTAGAAACACCATATCTCAAGGAATCCTCCATTAATCTTCTAAATCTTTCTTCTATGCATTCTTTATCAAAAGCAGAGCCCGTATGAACTACCCAAACTAAATTTTGTTTTCCTCTCAAAGATAATCTTTCTATATCTTCAACAGATAAATCTACATGCTCATAGAATCTATCTTCCCTTGTAAAAGCTCTATCACCATGACAATGAGCATTAAAGAACCCACCAAATTTTAAAGCATAGCCCCTAACTTTTTCTTCAAACTCTGTTTTAGGTTCAGCTTCTCTTTTCTCCTCTCTCATCAAAACAATATAAACAAAATTAAATTTATAAACAAAACTGTACAGAAAAATATGCTTCCAAAAGGCAAAATATATAAATACCTCTTTACTTTATAATAGGGTATTTCTTTTTTTTATCCCAGTTTAAACTTAGCCAAGTCAGAATAATTAGGTCCTTGTCTTGTTAATTCAGATTTTTTAAGTCTAAAATTCTCTACTTTAAACTCAATCTCGCTAATATCTATGTTTTCTATTAGATCTCTGAAACTTTCTTTATCTCTAACACTTTTTACTCTCGCTAAAGTAACATGACTTTTCCACTCTCTCTTCTCTTTTAGAAATAAACCAGTCAGAACTCTCTCTACCTCTTCTTGTAATCCTCTTAATCCCTCTCCTACTAGATTTATCCATATAACCTTGATAAACTTTGGAGAAAAATATCCGAGTCTTCCAAGCTTGACCTTAAAACTCTTTAACTTTACAGAATCCAAAGCTTTCGTTATCCTTTCTATTTGTTTCTCATCAACCTCGCCTAAAAACTTCAATGTAAGATGTAAATTTTCAACTTCTACATACTTTCCCTTGATCAAATCAGTTTTTTTAATTTCCCCTATAACTCTTCTCAACTCCTCTCTTGCTTTTTCACTCAACTCTACACAAACAAAAACTCTAACCATTTTCATTTATGAAATCTGGGAATTAGATGCTTTTCTATTTTCTCTACATCCTTCAAATACCTCTTACTGATAAAAAACAAAACCAACATCCCTATAAAAGAGAGTCCAGAAACAATAAAAAACAGGTTTTTAAATCCAATAACCTCGGCAAGTCTTGCTCCTACATAAGCAGTTAAAGCAGTCCCCAGACCTATTCCAGTACTCCACAAAGCCCATTCAAAACCTCTATGTTTTCTATCAAGATGCATAGTAAAAAGAGAAAACCACGCAGGATATGCGGTAGCTGCTCCTAAACCATAAACTACCTGAGCCAGAAAAATAAAATTAATACTTGGAGAAAAAGCATATACTATAGGCACCAATACAATCAAAAAAGTTCCTGCAATTAAAAAAGAAAGTTTTTTTCTTTTTGAATCTATATAGATTGAAAGAGGTAACTGTATAATCGATTTAGTTAATAAAAAAATTGAACTTGCAAGACCAGCAGCAACTATACTTCCTCCTGTAACCCCTTCTTTAACAAAAATAGCAAATATAGGTAAGATTAAACCGAAAGCTGAAATAATAAGTATATCTGAAATTATTAGGCAGATAATTATCCTATTCATTTTCTTATATAAGAGAATAAAGATATATAAAACTAACTTAAAGGAAAACTTAATAAAGAAAACTTTAATCATATTTACATGGTCCTAGAGAATATAACTCTACCAAACAACATAACAAACCTGAACAGTATAATAAATGACTCCTCTGAACTTGTCAACCTTATAATTTCAAATCTGATAGAGAAAATCAGACCCTTCTTAGCTATAATGGGAGGGATACTTGGTCTTTACATTCTTTACCTAATAATAAAAACAATTTCAGATACCTTATTAAAGAGAAGGATAAAAAGAATTGATAAAAATGTAAAAGAGATTAAACAAAACATAAAAGAAATAAAAGAAAAAATTACTGGAAAGCGAAAAACAAGTAGAAAAGACAAAGAAAGAAAAGCAAGAAAACAAAAAAAGAAAGTTATTTAAATAATATTTTCTTTTAAAAATAAATAAATTATTAAAAGGAGGTGAAAAATGGCAAAAATTACTGCAGTATTGGTAACAGTTATTGGTATTTTGTTGATTTTGCCTTTACTTGGACTTACCTTTTTAGAGGCATACAACGATTGGCTAATCGCAATCGCTGTCTTAGTCATTGGTATAGGCAAACTCATAAGAAACTTTAAGGCTTAGGTTTTTTATTTTTTTATTTTTAATTTTGGGATTA
>JAFCES010000041.1 GCA_017609045.1 Candidatus Pacearchaeota archaeon | reverse complement strand
AACAGAAGTAAATGAAGAGCCAACTAAAGAAATACCAGAAGAAGAAATTGAAGAAGAGCTAACAGAAGTAAATGAAGAGCCAACTAAAGAAATACCAGAAGAAGAAATTGAAGAGGAGATTGAAGAAGAACCAGTTGAAGAAGAACCTGAAGAGCCTGAACCAGCATCTATAACAGGACAGGTTATAAAGGAAAATAAAATTTCAGCTACAGTTACAGCTGAAAATCCAGTTACCCTACGATTAGAAGAAGGTCAAAGGGCAAGAATAGTTCCTGGAAGTGTAAGAATAGAAGGGAAAAAAGTTGATAAAAGCTTACTGAACTTAAAGATAGAGGAGAATGAAGTAACTATAACAACAGATTATATAGAAGAAGAGGAGGGCTTTGGTAAAGATTATTTAATTGATAAAGAGAAGCAGATAACCATAAACTTAGAAAAGCTAGACGTAAAGGCAGAGCAAGGCATTTTAGAAATCTCTCTAAAATTTCAAGATACCGAAATAGTTAAAATAAGTGAGGAAATTAAGATTGAGGCTGAGGAAATTCCAGTAAATATAACACCAGAAAATATCACAGAAAACATAACTGAAGAAATAATTCCAGAGATCATAACTGAGTTAAAGCTGGTAAAGAACATTCCTGATATTACAATACAAAAAAATGGTCAGGAAACTCTAACGCTAACTGAATATTTTGTAAACGCAGAAAAATATTCTGTTTTTATTCCAGAAAATATAAGTACTATGATAAAAGACAATAAGATTATCATAATACCGCAAACTAACTTCACAGGAACAAGGAA
Organism: Candidatus Pacearchaeota archaeon; assembly: GCA_017609045.1. GTDB lineage: Archaea > Nanobdellota > Nanobdellia > Pacearchaeales > GW2011-AR1 > JAFCES01. The sequence continues at coordinate 3,334 of JAFCES010000041.1, read as the reverse complement.
AAGCAAAATAAAAGCTTATAGAACTTTAACAAAAGAGGAATTTGATGAAGCCACAAACCAAACAATTTTGATTTCTTATAATGAGACAGTTGATAGTAATGAGTTTAATATTGTAGTTAAAGAAATAAATATTACAGGGATAGAAGTAAAAACTACAAAAAGTAGCATAAGACTAAACCAGCCTGTAAAATGGATGAAAAATATTAGTTTGAAAAAGCCATCTAACATAACATTAGAGCTGCCTTCTATAGCAAGAAATATCAGCGTAAAGAAAATTAGAGAAGGGAAGAAAGAGACTATAACGCCAACAAGCATTAAGGAAAAAGCAACAGGAAAAACTATTCCGATAACAGGAGGGATAATAGCTGAGTTAGAGGAGGAAAAAGAGCCTAAATTCATAGCTTGGTTTAAAGCTCTGAAAACATAACTGAACAAATAACTGAAAACATAACTGAAAAGGAAATTTCTGAAAAGCCAACAGAACAGATACTTAAAAATGTGACTGAAGAACCATTAGAAGAAGTAGAGGGGAAGATAGTTATACAGGAGACAGAAACTGAAGAAGTAATGCAGATAGAGATGAATGAGTCAGCCGAATCTTATATAATTGAATATGAGACTCCTCCGCCAGAAGCTTTAGAGGAAGCTATTGAGAAAGGAAAGAAAATTATCATAACAGGGCCTGAAACTCTGCATTATAAGGAGGTGATAGCTTATACTTATTTAGAAAGAGAAGTAAGTTCAGAGAAAATAAAATTATACTGGATAAGAGAGGAGAATTATATAGAAGAAATTCAGGCAGGAAAAATTAATCAAACAATAAACAAGACAATTACTCAAGCAGTAACTGGAACAAGACAGGTAAGAGAAGAGGTAAATATAACTAAATATGACATAAACAACAACTCTTTAATTGATTATGTTGAGTGGGTTGTTCCGAACTTGAGCAGCCAGACTTATGAACTTATTATTGAAATTTCAGGAGCTGAACATTTAGATGAGAACAGAACTTTTATTTCTGATATTTATGAAGAAGTAAGGGAGTTAGATGGAAACTGGAGTGAGGAAATTCCAGATAAAGATTATGTAAGGGTAACTTTTGAGCAGAACTTGACAAGAGAAAATGATATAACTCTATATCCGAGAATTTTAGCAGGAAATCCAAGAATATTAGTATATGAGGAAAATAAAACTGAAATTATAGCAGAATTCACTTTCTTATTAGATGAGGAGTATAATAAAGTTTACCTTACTAATTTGAGTGAAAGTGAAAATTACTCTCAAGATGTTTTTGACTTGAGAGTTTTAGGAGGAGCTATAGAGATTGACCATATTATTGATCCTACTTATCAGATAACTGATGTTTCAGTTTCTGGAACTTTTGATGAGATAGTAGCAGAGAACAACTTCACTCACTTAAATATTTCTACAACTTTTCCTTATGATTCTTTAGAAATGTATTATACTTTTGACGGCAACAATTCTAATAAAGTTTATGATTATACTGGAAATTTTGACGGGACAATATATGGAAACTGTGTAAATAGAAGCTATGGCATTTATGGAACTGATTTTGCAGGAAATGGAACAGGAGGAGGAAATTGTGATGATACTATAAAATCAGATGGTTCAAGTTCAGGATTTTTCCAATCTGGCATGGACGCAGGAGACACTTGGACATTAATGGCTTGGATATATGATGATGATACTGATTTTGGCGGGATTATAGGAGGTTCAAGAAACAGAGTGGGAACTAATAATAAAGGTTGGAGATGGTATTTTTCAGGAGGAGCTCAATGTATGATGTTTTGGGGAGTAGCTGCATATTGTTCTGGAATATAGGAAGCAGTAACAGACTATATTTCTTCCACGACGGAGTTTATGAAGGAAGCTATGTTTCAACAGCAGGAGACCCTACAGCATCAAACATAGACATATATTGGGCAGGTTATAATTGTGTAGGAGATGCAGGAGATTGCCAAGATGGAGACGCTTCAAATCCTTATGAATCAAAAATAAGATTTGATGAGATAATGGCTTTTTCTACTGGTTTACCTGCTAGCAATATTTCAGCAATTTATAACAACCAGTCACATAGATTCAAAACAACAGGAAACCACACCCTCCACCCAATCAACATCACAGACGGAAACAACACAGTAAATGTGACAGTAGATATGGAAAACTTGTTAGGAAGTCAGATTCAGGGAAGAGTTGGATATATTAACGACTCTTTAGACTTATATAAAGATGATTTAATGTTGTATATGCCTTTTGAGTGGGGAGAAGCCTGGGATATAAGCGGGAAGGGAAATGATGGGAGTGTTAATGGAGCGAGTTTTAATTTAACTGGTGGTTTGAATTCTTCTGGAGCTTTTGAGTTTGATGGTAAAGATGATAATATTACAATAGTTACTGACAAAACATTAGAACCGAGATGGAATTTAACAATATCTTTATGGATGAAAGCAGCTAAAACTTCTCAGCCTGCTTGGACTACTCTTATAAATAGAAGATGGGCAGCAGCTGACCCTTATAATTCTTATATTATTGATTTAGGTTCAGATGGAAATAGAATAAATTTTTGTGTAAGTAATGGTTCAAGTGGCTCTCAAAAATGTGCTGAGTTAAATCATTTAGATACTAATTGGAAACATATTGTAGGAGTTTATAACAAATCAGATATTATACTTTATGTTAATGGAACACAAGAAGCTATAACAGAAACAGAATATCCAAATGGACTTAATTATTCTGCAACATATCCTTCATTAACAATAGGAATGTCGGGGAGGAGTACTTATCCTTTCAATGGAACAATAGACGAAGTTCGAATCTACAATAGAAGCCTCTCAGCAGCAGAAATCTTAGCAATATACCAAAACGACTCAAGAAAATACAACTTCCTAACTTATTCAGACAAAGCAAACCTGACAGACAATACACCCAAAAACTTTACAATATCAACTGAAGCAGACTATATTTTCCCTGACTTTGAATATTTAGCTGGAAACATGACAGACCCTTTTTACTCTCCAATTTTGAAAAATAATATAACTTTGGAAACTTGGACTAGAGGCAATGGCATTAATAACTGGAAATGTTCAAATAATGAAAATTTCAATAACAACTCTTGTTGGAGTTTAGGAAGAGCTCCTATTGCAGGAGATAATGTTGTCTTTAACTTAACTGCAAATGGAAACTGTAACATTACTAACAATACTATGCCTCAAAATCTTGGTTCATTTACAGTAAAAGACTATACAGGAACTATTTACTTTGACAGGTTATTTGCAAAAGGAAGCTGGGCTGGAAATGGGAAGAGTTATGCTGG
>JAFCES010000011.1 GCA_017609045.1 Candidatus Pacearchaeota archaeon | reverse complement strand
CATATCTAAGTCAATCTTCTCTCCTTTTTGCCATCCATAAGGAAGTTTGTTGATACAAAAACTTCTATAAGGAGAATTTTCAGATTCTTCTACACCAAGGTTTGTAATTTCCGGCTTTGGAGTTTTTATCATATCCACAGTTGTAAGTATGGCTCCTAAAGTTTCTGGATTGAAAAATACCCCTCCAAATTCCTCTTTGAAATGCTCAATATTATTTGCATTTCTTTCATATTCCTTATTTTGCTCAGGAAAATCCCAGCAGTCTGGACCTATTTCAGGGCAGTTAACCCAGTTTGTGTCTTCTATCCCAAAGTTATCCTTATCTTCATCCTGACATAAGAATTTTGAGTAGCATAAACACTCGTATTTTTTATCGCCATGTTTTTCATCACAAAAATCATCGCCGTTTTTCTTATCATCATTAATAAAGTCTTCAATTTCCCACCATAAGCTTCCATAAATTAGCCTTAAAGAATTATCAGCTTCTTCCAAAGCTAATTTTTGCTTTTCTAAAGGAAGAGCTTCAAATTCCTCTCTCCATCTAGTAGCTTTCTCATTATCATCCTCCCTTTTGTCTGTAAATTCACAAGTCCATATAATATTTTCAGAAATTATATCTTCTTCTTGTAATTCCTCAATCTTCTTACCCTGATATGTAAACCCAATCTCACCACTATACTTATCGCAAGCTCCCTTACAAGTTCTTATGCATACTTTCTTTTCTCCAAGAAGCCCACTAAGGATTTTTTCAGTTATACAAACTCCTGTCTCTTCTCCCTCTTTATCATCAGGCATTTTGCAAGAAGCAAATTCTGCTTTATCAATTATCTCACATTCAGACTCATCACATATACATTGTTGACATGGATCTTCTAATTCTGTGGGAAGACATTTCCAGTCAGTTTCTTCATTACAATATCCGCACTTTCCACAAGATTCAGGACATTTGTCTTCTGTTTCATTTCCTTCTTTCTCCTCGCTCTCTCCTGCATCAGCATCAGTTAATCCCTCTTCCCAAATTCCCTCTTCTCTCTCTCCTTCTTCTTCCTCTCCCTCGCCTCTCCTCCTATCTTTACATACCTCACTCTCCTTACAATCTTCATCATCGCAATCAACTAAACTATCACCATCATTATCAATATTATCATTACACTTATCTGGATTTATGCATCTTGCTAATTGAATTTCTCTATCACCAATAAATCTATCGACCTGAATAGACCATAAAGGAGGCCAATAACTATTTCTACATTCAGAATCAAGCTCAATTATAGAGTAGTCTGGCTTATGAACAGCCATATCTACAAACTCTCCTGTTTCTTTTCCATCTGAAGTCTGGCATTGTTCAAATTCTTGTGTTTCATAAATAACTGAGCTTTTATCCCATTCCCACCAGCTTCCAAATCTATTTGATCTTTGTACACAATTATACTCAAGATAATATTCACAAGCACGTTTTTTCTCGTTGTTCTCTTCAAAATTCCAAGGGTTAAGGAAACCATCATCAGACTTGTATCTTCTATACCAGACTTTTTTCCCACCACCATGAAAGTCTACAACATCTTTTCCTTCAATACACACCATTCCTTGCTCTTCACAATTCTTAAAATCAGTCCAGTAGTATTTTCTATCTTCTGTATTAAGATTGCAAGATTGTATTATGTTGCCTTTGCATCTTGCATTATCATAAGGAGGATAATAACTAACTCCATCTTTTGTTTCCATCCTTTTAGGATTACACTGTTCCAAAGCAGAAACATAAGAAACAAATGTTATAATTATAAGGAACAGAAACAAAATTGGAACTAAACCAATCCTCTTTTTCATATTCATCTGAGGATTATTAATCTTATAAATTTTATGCATTTAAATTTTTAATTTTTTTATTATATTCTGTAAAATATATATTTTAGTATATATATTATTTTGATATAATTTTTAAATAAGTTTCTGACTTATTGAAAGTATGAAATCTAAAAATGCGAGAATGGAAATTGGTGTTAAAGTAGGTGATATAATGACCAGAAATTTTACTTCTGTCAATCCAGAGAGAAGTATTAAAGAATGTGCGAGAATAATGATTAAAAAAAGAATTGGGAGTTTGATTTTAAAAGAAGAGGATAGATTAAAAGGCTTGCTAACTGAGAGGGATATAATTTGGGCTATAACTAAAAAGCCTGTCGAGGAGCTGGGAACAATTAAAGCTAAGGATTTGGCTAAGAAAAAAATCACCACCATCAAACCTTCTGCTGATTTATATGATGCATTACAAAAAATGAAGAGAAGTAAGTATAGATGGCTTCCTGTAGTTGTTAAGGGCAATGTTATTGGCTTTCTCACCTTAAAAGATATTTTGAGAGTTGAGCCCAGTCTTTTCGAGATAGCACATTCACAGGGAGTTTTTCAAATTAAAGAGGAAAAAGAAAAGTTAAGGAGAAGAGCAAGTAGGAGAGATTTGAGGGGGGGTTGGTTAAAAGAAGGAGTTTGTGAAGAGTGCGGGAATTTCAATCTTCTCTATAAAACTGATGGAAGATTAATATGTGAAAGTTGCAGAGATAGTATGTGAAAGTTAATTAGGGAAGAAAGCAAGATAAAAATATTTAAATAGCTATTTATTCTTTTTCTGTAAGACAAAAGATGGTAGAAAAAGATGAGGTTTTTGCAGGAAAAATAAAGCATAGTGGAATCTTTGATTATAAGGAACTTTACAGGTTCTGCTATACTTGGCTTGTCGACAAAGAGTATTGGGTTGTGGAGAAAGAGTATAGTGAAAAAATGACTGCTCGTGGTAAAGAGATTGAGATTGCATGGGACGCCAAAAGAAAAATTTCTGATTATTTTAGGTTCTATCTAAAGATTAGATGGAGAATTCTTGGAATGAAAGATGTAGAGGTTGAAGAAGAAGGAAAAAGAGTTTCTATGAATAAAGGGCAGCCAGAGATTAAAGTTACTGCTGTTCTTGAGAAAGATTATGAACATAGATGGGAACAAAACGCTATCTTGAAGTTTTTGCGTGGTTTATATGATAGATATATTGTAAGAGGGAGAATAGAAGCTTATGAGGATAAAATTCACGGAGAAGCAGATGAATTTCTCGCGCAAGTTAAGTCTTTTCTTGCTCTTGAGGGTAAGCGTTAAAAATATAAAATATGGTTTAGAGTAGAGAAAAGCTTAAATATCTCTCAGCTTTTAACTTTTGATGGCAAATAAAAAAGTGGTTTATAGAGTATTATTCCTTTTATTTTTGTTATCTCTATTTTTTCCTCTAATTTCAGCTGAACTCGAAATAGAGAAAGAAGCTATTGTAGATGTTGTAGCGCCAGAGATTAACCAGCCAGCTATTTATAGACTTGAAATAACCAACCTTGGAGAAAGTGATGTTTTTAATATTTATAGTTTAGTTGGAGTAGATATAAAGCCAAATGAAACTTTTAGTATAGAGCAAGGAAAAACCAAAATAATGGAAGTAGAATTATGGCCTGAACAGTCTGTGCTTGATACCTCCGGAACGTTCAACTTTATTTATAAAATTCGGGGAGAGAAGATGGGTATACAAGATGATGTGATGCTCATAAAAATAATTAACTTAAAAGATGCCCTTGATATTAATTGTTATAATATCAATCTTGATTCAGAACAGGCAGTAATATATGTTAGGAATAAAGGCAGTTTGCCTTTTCCAGAGATTAAAGCCAGATTTTATTCTTTATTTTTTGATTTTTCTGAAATCTTCAGTCTAGATGCTTATGAAAAAAGAGAATTTGAAATTCCCTTGGACAGAGAAAAAATTAAAGGTCTGGTTGCTGGCTCATATATTATCTCTACTGATATTGAGACTTATAATGTTAAGGAAAAAATTGAAAATAGTTTTAGGTTTACTGAAAAAGAAGAGATAATAACAAGAGAGGAGAAGAAAGGAATCTTAATCCCAACTCTTATTATCGAAAAAATAAATGAGGGAAATCTCCCCACACTAGTAAGGGTAGAGATTGAAAAGAATGTTATCTCAAGACTTTTTACAAGCTTTAATGCTGACCCAGTAAAAGTAGAGAGAAAGGGTTTTGTTGTAAACTATGTTTTCCAGAAAGAAGTAGGGCCAGCAGAAATCTTTAAAGTTAAAGCTACAACAAATTGGATTTATCCTTTGATTATAGTGGCTGCAGTAATAGCGATAGGTCTTCTCATAAATAGATACACTTCTACAGATGTTATACTAAAAAAAAGAGTTGCTTTTGCTAAAACAAAAGGAGGAGAGTTTGCTCTAAAAATAAATCTGATTGTTAAAGCAAAGAGTTTTGTTGAAAAAATTAAATTGGTGGATAAGATTCCTTCTTTAATGAAAGTTCATAAAAGATTTGGTGTAACCGAGCCAGATAAGATAGATGAAAGAAACAGAAGATTGGAGTGGCATATTGAGAACTTACAAGAAGGGGAAGAAAGAATTTTTTCTTATGTTATTTATAGTAAGATCTCTCCTATTGGTAAGTTTGAAATTCCAAGTGCTACAGCTCTGTATGAAAAGGATGGAAAAATTAGTGAATCAAGTAGCAACAAGGTTTTCTTTATTACTGAGCCAAGAGGGAAGTAAGAGCAAGGAAAGAGTAAAGGAATACATTTAAAAATCTTATAATATATCTATGAAAATCCCCGTGTAGCTTAGATCTTTGCTTTTCAAGTGAAGAGAGCAATGGTAGAGCGTCCGGCTGTAGACAATAATTATGTCTAGGGTGGATTTTGCTATCAAGCTAGCATGAAACCTGACTAGCCGAAAGAAACCGGAAGACCGGCGGTTCGAATCCGCCCGCGGGGATATTTTTATTAGGAGAAAATGAAAAAACAAACTAAGCAAACAAAGCGTACAAAGCCCAGATTATCAGGACAATCCAGACGAGTAGAGGCAACCAAGATTTTTTTATAAATTTGTGGTCTCTCAACATTTTATCAGCCCAAATTAAAACTTCTTTTGAGTACACTGCAAAACTTAAAGCCATTACAAACATCCAAAATAACATTACTGCAAAAATCTGCACAATAGTTATGCCAGAAGCTAACAGGTAATTTAAAGCAAAAACTGCTGAAATTAAAGTTACAATGCTGGTTAATATTGGAATAGCATAAACTTTTTTAACAACCGAATTGTACCAGACTCTCGGATTAAACAAGATAATGACTATCTTAACAGCTGAAATTACCACCACAATTAAAGCCATGATTTCTATTGCAGTAAGAGCCATTTTCCCCTCCTTTTTATTTAAATTATTTGAGTTTAAAAAATTACCTTAAAATCAAAAGCCCAACTATGAATAAAATTATGAGTAAAATAATAATCTTGATAATTCTGTTTCTCTTTTTTCTTTTATAGTATTTTTCATAACCTTCCTCTATCTTCTTTTCTAATTCTACATCTCTTTCTGGCTGATAACCTTTTGGTATGACAAATTTCCTCAAACCACCAGTATGAGTTTCTTCTGCCATCTTACTCTGTTTCTCCTATTCTTTTTTCTGGAGGAGGCATTTTTACTTTTAGTTTTTTGTATATCTCGGCTTCAGTTTTTCCTGCTACTCTTTTCCTTCCCTTAAACAAGCCATACTCATTCAGCTTCCATCCTTTTTTAATGGCTTTTCTTCTTAACCAGATATTATGCTGCTTGTCTCCTGTAAAGTAGAGAATACCAGAACCAAAATTTTCTTTAGTGAAAAATCTAAAGTCTGCTTGAATGCCTTCTTGAGTAATGATTGTAGCTTTTTCTTTCCCTTTCCCTAAAACCTTTCTAACAAAAGGTAGCTTGACTATCTTTTCTGCAAGTTTTGTTGGCGAGGAAGTTTGAACAACCATATCAAGATCTCTTACTGTTGGTTTTTTTCTTCTTAAAGAACCAGCCATTTCTATTCTCTCCACCTCTTTTAATTTTTTCACTTGCCCGATTATTTTCTTTCCTAATTTCTCAGCCTGTCTTAATAGTATTCTGCCTTTTTGTCTTTTCAGCATAGTTATTCCCTCTAAAATCTTTTCTTCTGCCCTTTCTTTGAATAATGGAAGGTCTTTAATTTTACCTTGTTTAGCTGCTTTTTCAAGCTGTTTTATATTTTTAATGCCTAACTCTTTGTAGAATAAAGAAGCCTTTTTAGGACCAACCCCTGGAATTTTCATTATCTTATAGAGTTCAGCAGGCAGACTCTTCTTTAATTTTTCATACTCCTGAATTTTGCCTGTTTCAATATACTGTATAATTTTTTTAGCTATTCCCTCGCCTACTCCTGGAATTTTTTCTAAAGCTTTCCTATTCCCTTCTTTATATATTTCAGCAACATTTTTTCTTAAACTTTCAATAGCCTGGGCAGCCATCCTATAAGCTTGTGGCTTCCACCTCACTCTCTTTATTTCTAAAATATCAGCTATCTCATAAAAAATTCTAGCTATCTCCTCATTTATTTTCTTGCCCTTTGCCTCTTTTTTCATAAAAAGAAATAGAGAAAGAGATTTAAAAAATCTTCCATAAATTTTTAAACTTCAAAGATTTTAAAAATAAATGAATAAGAAGATCTTCATTGTAATATTTCTTTTCTTTTTATTGCCTTTAACAAAAGCTTGTATCAATCCTACTGACAGTTTCGCTGCTGAAGTAGTTTTGAGTAAACCTAAAACCTACTACAACCTCGGCTTGTTTTTGAAGGCAAGAAATTTTTTATATGAAGAAGGCAAATATATTTTTCAGTCTGAATATAATAAAAATCTTGCAGCTATACTTACAGAAGTTTCTGCTCCAGTATGCAAAACAAATTGTTTGTCTGTAAGGTTACAAACACCTTTAGAAGAAGAGGAAATCAAGATGCCTTATTTTAGTATTATTTCTTCTGTTTCAGGTGGTGTAAAGATGAGTGAGGGAATTACAAATTATAAGGGTTGGGATATAATAGCTGGCAAAAACAACTTTGAATTTAGGAAAGATCAGGTGAGTATTATAATAAGTTCATTTAAGAGAAGGAATGACATAATAATAGAGGTAAATGAAAAACTTGGCAGTTGTGGGGGATGCAATGGGAAATGCATCTATAATCCTAAAGGAAACAAGTGTATTCCTAAAGAAATTAAAGAAAGTGTAGAAGAGGTATTGAGATTTTCAGGGCTTATTAATAGATTTTCTGAGCTTTTTTCTTCATACAGAACAGTTGAGGCTGAGAGAACACTTAAAGATTTTAATCCAGTTATAAAATGGGATATGGATTGGGAAGAAGCCATGAGACAAGAGATTGTAGGATTGAAAAGGAAGGGGGTAATTAATATAGAGGATAAAGATATAGAGGAAATAGCGAGACTGGCTGAGAAAGGGAAAGCAGGTCATAATTCTAGGATAGTTTATTCCGAGGAAAAAGAGAGGTGGGTTTATTATTATGATATAGAAAGTCCTGTGTTTGTAAAAGAAATAAGGTGTGAGGATTTCCCTCTTTCAAAAATACCTAAAAAAACTTTGGATTTTAAAAAAATTACACTTTCTGTATATTATCTTATTCCTCTACTTACTGCTTTTTTTCTAGCTTTAATTTTAGCTGGTCTGATTTTGATAGCCAGAATTATAACAAAAAAGAGAGGAAAGAAGAATAAAAAGTCAAGGAAGAAATTTAAAATTCTGGTTTGAGAGAATATTAAAAGTTTTTATGCTATACAATAAGCTTTAAAAATATCTTATCTTTAGGGTTTTTATGCCCTGGTGGTGTAGCGGCTAACATAGGGCCCTGTCGTGCTACAACTTTCTTTAGAAAAGAAAGTTCTAGGAATCAAAGAGACTACAATAGCACAGAACGGCCCAGCTCCGGGTTCGACTCCCGGTCAGGGCGTTTTTTTATTTCTCAATACCTATGCCATAAAACCAACAAGCCTTTTTCATCTCTTAAAAATAAGGTGTCTCCTGCATCATTCCATACTCTGCCTTTATACTCTATTTTCTTTTCTTCCCCCCTTGACAAAGAAAAGTTTAATTTTTTAATGTGGGTTGCTGAATCTTTAATTGTCCATCCTTTTAGATTACAATTAAAATCACAAATATTCCTTAACTCTACATACTCTCCAGGATCTATACTACTTAACTCAATTAACATAATACAACTAGCACACTCATCCTCACTTTTTTCCCATATACCCTTTCTCTGATTTCTTGCTGTTCTCTCTGCTCTTTGAAGTTTTTGGGTATATTTATCTTCTTCATAGATAAAAAGATGAGCTAACCCGCGCAACAAAATCTCCTCATTGATATTTTTGTCTTGATAAAAAACATAAGCTAAAAATCTTTTATATTTGTCCTTTTCTTTAATCCTCAGTTCAACCTCTTCTCCTTCAAATTTTTTAAGAAAATTTTTGGCCTCCTCATAATAATATTGGTTTTTTTCAGGAGCATTCATACCAAGAAGTCGGATCTTTCCTAAATTTGTTTCAAGTGTGTCGCCGTCAATAACTCTTGTTATATTTGTCTTCCTAACCTCATGCACAGCTTTTCCAGTTGGATTCGGAAATAGATATCCAAGTAAGAGGAAAGTGAAAATTATTAGAATATAAACTAAAATTCTGAAATTCTGATTATGGAGACTTTTTTTATTTTTGCCTGCTTTTTTTCTTTCCATTCAAAAATATCAAAACTGAGATTTAATAAGTTTTATGTTGTGTTGCGTAGGAAAGGTTTTTAAATTAATTTTCCTCGAGTTTTATTATGGCAAAGGTAAGGATAAAATTGAGCAGTGTAGATATTAATGCACTTAATGAGGTATGCGAAACAATAAGAGATATAGCTAGCAAGGCAGGTATTGTTATTTCTGGTCCTATTCCCTTACCTACAAAAAAAATGAAAATTACAACAAGAAAAAGCCCATGTGGAGATGGAAAAGCAACTTTCGACAGATTTGAGATGAGAGTTCATAAAAGAATAATAGACTTGCCTGCTAATGACAGAGTTTTACACGCTATAATGAGAGTCCCTATTCCTAGAAGTATAAATATAAAGATAGAGATGAAGGATTGAAAATATATTTTTTCTTGCGATAATATTTATAAAGAAAGAAGTTTTAAAAAGGAGTATGCAGGAAAAAAATATAGAAGTAGCTAAAGAAAGAATCCCGACTTTGCATGTAATGGCTGATTCTATTCCGAGAGCTTTTTATAGAGCAATGAAAGTTGTTTGGGAACATGGCTATAGTATTCCGACGGAGTATGACAGGTATGTCAAAGGAGAAAGTATAGACCCTCCAAGCAAAGATGCGAGAGTTTTAATTGAAATTACCAACCCTCTTAATGAGCCCAGATTCCCAGCAATAAGTTTTTCAGAGAGGGGAAAATATCTAGCAGAAATGATGGGAGTAAAAAATAATTTAATTTTAAGTTTAGATGTATTGCGAGAAAAAATAGAGAAGGGAGAAGAATTAGAAGCTACTGAATGGCCTTATCATTATAGTCAAAGATTAAGAGAATATCCTTTGCAAGATGGCAGAACTATAGATCAGATAGGAATTGCTTTGGATAGAGTTGCTAAAACCCCATATACAAGAAGGGCTGTTGCTTCTACATCTTTGCCTGAAATTGATCCTTTTATGAAGGCAGATTTGCCTTGTTTAAGAGAAATTCAATTGAGATGTGTAGAAGGAAAAGATAAAATATTATATTTGAATATGACAACAACCTGGCGTTCGAGAGACTTATATAAAGCTTGGGCAGATAATGTCATAGGAGTTACATTTTGGCAAAAGATTTGGGCAGATGAGCTAAGTGAGATGATGGGGAAAGATATTAAGGTAGGAAGTTATGCTGATTTTTCTATGTCTTTGCATATTTATGGTCAGGATTTTAGATCTGTTAAAGGTGATGATAAGTCTGGATTAAAGAGCTTTTTTGAGAGACATGATGAAGAGGAATTTGTAAAAAAAAGTATGGGGGGTGAAGAAGTAAGAGATTCATTAATTCTTCCGGAATTAGAAGAATTGTTAAGAGAAAGAGAAATGTGGAAAATAGAAGGTAAAAGAAAAGAAACATTAGAGTGGTTAATTGAAAAATTTAAGTCAGGATATCTACCATAAAAAAATTACCATAAAAAAATAAAAATGCAGGAAAAAAGAGGCAAGTTTATAGTTTTTGAAGGAATTGATGGTTGTGGAAAATCAACTATATTATGGAATTTCGCAAATTACCTTTTTAATCAGAATAAGTATGTTCATTTATTAATAACAAGAGAGCCTTATAAAAAAAGAGAGATAAGGAAGATATTAAGACAGGATTCAAATCAAAAAAACAAAAAACAAATCCAGAAAGCCAGAAAGAAAAGTTAACTGAGCTTTTTATTCAGGACAGGAAAGAACATTTACAGGAGATGATAGAACCTGCTTTAAAAAAAAGAGTTTGGGTGATTTCAGACAGATATAAATACTCTACTTTAGCATATCAGTGGGCTCAAGGCATGCCTATAGAAAAGTTAATAGATATGCGTTCTCACTTAGTTATTCCAGATATAGTTTTTATTCTTGATGTGCCTGTTGAAGTGGCTGTAAAAAGAATGAAAAAAGATGTAAGAAAAGAGCATAAGTTTGAAGCTAATCTCGATTTCCTGGAAAAAG
>JAFCES010000010.1 GCA_017609045.1 Candidatus Pacearchaeota archaeon | reverse complement strand
CATCACATCTCCACACACAGGATTTCCAACTCTTCCAATGCCGTCTGCATTTTTTATTTCCCCAACATTCCTCGGGTTAAGAAAATGCTCCATTACCTTTTTACTATACTTAAACATTTTTCTCTCTCTTGTCTTTAATTTTCAGTTTAGCTTTTTCCTCAACCCAATTTTTTAAGCAGTTTTTGGATTCTATCCTTATGTTTTCTTTCATCTTTAACCACCTTCATAAAAAATTTTGCCGCTTTCTTTACTTTCCCTTTTCTTGCAATAGCTGCTGCCTTAGGGTAAAACTTCACTGCTTCACTCTCATCTTTTAAGCTTAGTTTCAAATTTTTTAAAGTCTTTAGCTGCTTCGCTTTCACTTTCTTTTTCTTATCTTTTTATTAAGTTCTTCTACAACTTTATCAACATTTAAACCATGAGCTTTACATCCCTCTTCTATATTCTCTAACATCGCCATAGGACATCCAATACAATGTATTCCCTTGCTTGTTAAAACCTTCACAGCTTTCTCATCTTTCAACAGCTCATGAAGCTTTGTTTTTTTAGTGTATTTCTTTCTTTTCTTTTCCATCTTTACCTCCTATAATTTTATTGACAATTTTATCAAAAGGACTTATTCTTCTCAGCTTTTTGATTATTCCAGGAAGAGCTTCTAAAACTTTGTTTATTTCCTGTTCAGTATTCTGCTTACCCAAACTTAATCTAAGAGAGCCATGAGCTTCCTCATCACTCAACCCTATAGCCTTTAATACATGACTTGGCTTTAAACTTTTACTTGAACAAGCACTTCCAGTTGAACTGCAGATACCTTTTACATCAAGCAACATGCCAACAGATTCTCCCTCTACACCAGCAAAAGAAAAATTTACATTATTGCATAATCTTTTGTCTCCTCTTGGTCCATTTAACCTTGCATCTGGAATTTTTTCTTCTATTCCTCTGATTAATTTGTCTCTCAACCTCTTCATTTTTTCGACATCTTTTTTCTTTATTAACCTTACAGCTTCTGCAAATCCAACAATTCCAGGAGTGTTTTCTGTACCAGATCTTAAACCAAACTCATGTCCTCCTCCATGCTGCCATATCTCTATGCCTGTCCCTTTTCTTATATATAGAGCTCCAACCCCTTTAGGACCGTGAATCTTATGTGCGTTTAAAGTGACTAAATCTAAATTCTTTTTTTTCACATCAAGCATAGTTTTAGTATAACTCTGGCAAGCATCTGTATGAAAATAAACTCCTCTCTCCTTACATATTTTTCCTATGCTCTCTAAATCCTGAACTGTTCCTATCTCATTATTTCCATGAATAATTGAGACAAGAATAGTATTTTTCTTTATCTCTTTTTTTAGCTGGTCGAGGCTAATAAAACCATCACTATCAACATCAAGATAAGTAACTTTCCATCCCTGTTTTTCCAACCACTTACAAGAATTTAGGACGCAGTCATGTTCAATTTTTGTTGTAATTATATGCTTCTTTTCTTTATTGGAAAAAGCTATTCCCTTTATAGCCAGATTATTACTTTCTGTACCTCCTGAAGTGAATATTATTTCTTCAGGAGAAGCGTTTATTGACTTAGCTATTATTTTTCTGCTATCTTCTATTGCCTGTTTAGCTTCTCTTCCCATTTCATGTAAAGAAGAAGCATTTCCATATTTTTCTGAAAAATATGGCTGCATGACTCTTAAAACCTTTTTATCAACAGGGGTTGTGGCAGCATTGTCTAAATAGATTTTCATTTTTTCTTTCGCTTCTCTTTTGTTTTAATTTTCTCAAAAGTAAGTTCCTTCTCAGGAAATATACTCCCTCTATACCTACATTTTTTACACTCCCATAAGCCCATTTGTCCCCCTATTACCATCTGCACTTCTTCACTTCCACATTTCGGACAAAACTTCACCTTTATTTTTCCCATTTTACCTGCTATATCTAATTGGCCTTAAACCACATTGTTTTAAAATGCCTTTATTATACTTCTTACAAACTTCACACTCACACCCACTTCTCTTTATCAAGTCTAAAATTCTTATAATCTCCTTAACAGCAACATCCTCGTTTTTTACTATTCTTTTAGCTGACTTTTCTATTTCCCTCTTTATTTTTACAGGAAGTTTAACTTTATCAGCCCTCTTCTTTTTTAGATACTGGGAAACAGCAGCCTTGCTTATTCCTAAGATCTTACCGGTTTTTTCATAAGTCAGCTTATACCTCTTAATTAATATTCCAGCAAGCTCTTTTCTTATTGCTGGTATAATATACCAAACTTCTATTTCTTGAGGTAAAGAGTACATTTTAATTAGTTAACTATAGTAAACTTCCTTTTTAAATATTATGGTATTGTGAGCCATAGTCTACATTACCTAAAAATAGCAAAAGAATAAGAAAAATTACCAGTAATTTGGAGTATAGTAAGTATATCTATAGTAACCATAGTATCTATGCGGATAATATCTTTTCAAGTAATCACGGGAAGAAAAAGTTCTTGTTATTCTTTTATATTCATATCGCTCATACTCATAACTATATCTTGTTTCTCTGTTATATCTATTATAATCATGCTTATAATAATGAGGATAAGAGGTATAATGATAACTGTATCTTGGTGCACCCCAGTAATAATCATATTCAATTCTTCGATAAATTGAGGCACTAGCAAGAAAACAGCTCAAAATCAAAAGAAGCATAAAAGTAAATCCAATAAATACCTTCTTATTCATAACAAAAATAAACAAAAGAAATATATAAATTTTATTATACTAAGAAATATGTTCTAGATTATTCAATTTACCTTAATAGCGTCTACAGGACATAGCCCTTCAGCTTCTTTCGCACAATTCTTGCTGGTCTCTTTTTCTTTCACCTCAGCCTTTCCATCTTTCAATTCAAAAACATCTCCACATATGGAGACACAAGCCCCACACCCTATACATTTTTCTTTATCTACTTCAACTTTCATTTTCTTTCTCAGTTTTTTTATTTCTCCTATTTCTTTTCTTTAGCTAATTTCCCCCCCGTCTCCTTGCCATTCCTCACACCCAGAAACTTCAGCAAGCCTGCCCAGATCATAAATACCATAATAAATTCTCTTCCCAATCTTCCAGGCAGGCAGACTTAGGTCTCTGCACTGTTCAAGATTTTCGCTTTCACTACAGTCAATATAACTCATATACTCGAATGCTTTTCCTAAATTTCTTTTCTGTCTTAAACAATTTAAAGAGAGCATTGAATCAACACAATATAAAACAACTCCTTTATTAGTTAAGCATTTACCGATTTGAACTTGTTCCTCTTTTGAATAAACTGCTCTCCCAGTTATACTATAACCAGTATATTTTGTAATAACATATGAGACTAGATAAAAACCCAGAATTAATAATACTAAAATCCCAAAAGTTAGCAAAACCCTCACCTTTTTATCCATATTCTATAATGGATAAGGAGTTTTATAAAACCTTCGAAATGTTTATGTCTACTTTATCATATATTTTATAATAGATATTATTTAAGATATATTATGCAAAGTATATTTTTAAAAATATATTACTTTCTATCTACAAATTCATAAGCAGATCTGGCTGCTATGGCTCCTTGAGCAGCTGACACAACAACTTGTTTCAGTTTACTTTTTACAATGTCTCCTGCTGCGAAAATTCCCTTAACATTAGTTTTCATCTCATTATCCACAATTATATAATCCTTCTTATCTGTCCTAATTCCCAGCTTTTTTGTGATACCACTAACTGGTATAGAACCAATCTCAACAAAAACACCATCTAACTTTATCTGTTTTTTCCCCTCTCCTTCTTTCATAATCTCTATTCCAGTAACATTCTCTTTTCCCTTAATTACCAGTGGTATGGCATTTAAAACTAATGCTATCTTCTTATTATCCCTTATTTTTAGCTCCTCTATTTTATCGCATCTCAAGCTTTCTCTTCGATAAATAAGGTAAATCTTTTTAGCTATTCTTGAGAGTAATAAGGTAGCTTTAGCAGCAGAGTTTCTTCCTCCGATTACTGCCACAATTTTATTTTTGAATAGAGGAGCATCACAAGTAGCACAATAACTAACCCCCTTACCTAAAAATTTATCCTCTCCTTTAATATTTAGTTTCCTTTTCTCTGTCCCCAAAGCTATAATAATAGTTTTTGAATGAACCACTTTTCCATTCTTGAGTTCTATTACAAAGCCGGTTTTATCTCTATATAAATTTCCTACTTCAGAACTCAAGAATTCAGTCCCAGAATTTTTGGCTTGCTTGAAAAATTTTTGCATTAACTCATAGCCAGTACCCTCAAAACCCGGGTAATTCTCTATTTTCTCTGCAAGATTAGCCATACCCCCTATATTCTTTGTAATGAGAGCTGTATGTAAACCATATCTTGCTGAATAAAGAGCCGAGGTAAGGCCAGCTGGTCCTCCACCAAGTACACAAACATCATAATGAATTACCTTCTCGTCTTCTATTTTCTTTTCAAAAACATGGAAATGTTCTTTTTCTTGTTTCATTCTTTATTTTTTTGAATATATACTATATAAACGAAATGTATTTAAATACCTTTTTTCTTTTGAAAATATGCAAACAGACATTAAAAATTGGTGCCTGAATTCTTTACATCCTGTTACCTTGGGCTATGTCTGCTTTGCAGGTATTAAATTCATACCTAAATCCTGCTGAGCTCAATAAACTAATTAGGGCTTAAGCAGGGCACAATTCTAAAATGGTTGAGCATAATATACTCTCACAATCAAACAAAACAATATCAATACCACTTTGCTCTAGATGCATGAGTCACGAAATTACATCTTGGATGAATGAGAAATGGAAGGAGTTAGATGAAGAGGTGAGAAGGGAGATAATAGAAGAACTTAAGACTATAAAGCTTAGAATTGGCGAGTGTATAGTCTGTAAAAATAACCTTGTTTCTGTAGATACACCAGAAAAAATATTGAGGATAATGGAAGAAAATAATATTCCAAACAAAACCAGAAAAGAGTTCGAGAAATTTTTCCTTATTTGAAAAAATTTTAAAACACTGTTCTTCTTATTGAAAGCATGAAAACTAAGAAAAAAGAAGGGGTTTTAGTTTTGCTTTCTGGAGGCTTGGATTCCTTATTAACTTGTAAACTTTTACAAGAGCAAACCAAAGTGGAAGCAGTTTACATAAAACTTCCTTTCTCAAAAGATTTAGAAAAACAAATAAGAAAATTTTGTGAGCAGAATAAAGTTAAGTTACATATTATTGACGCCACAAAAGGCCAGCTATTCCAATCTTACATGAAGACAATAAGAAAACCAAAACATCAGAGAGGAACTGCTCTCAACCCTTGCGTAGACTGTCATATATGGATGCTAAAAAAGGCAAAACAACTTGCAAAAAAAATAAAAGCAGATATAATCGCAACAGGAGAGGTTTTAGGAGAAAGACCTCTTAGCCAGAATAAAAAAGCATTAATGTTGGTAGAACAGGAGGCTGGCTTAAAAGGAAAACTTCTCAGACCCCTAAGCGCGAGACTTCTGCCGGAAACTCTTGCTGAAAAAAACAAACTAATAGACAGAAACAAACTTCTCGACATTCAAGGAAGACAGAGAAAAAGACAGATTCAACTGGCAAAAAAATACAAAATAAAATATCCATCTCCAGCTGGCGGCTGCCTCTTATGCGAGAAAGAGTATTGTAAAAAATTAAAACAGATATTAAATAACAAAAAACTGACTTATAATGATATTAAACTTCTCTCTATAGGCAGACATTTTGAAAAAAGCCGGATAATTTTAGGCAAGAACGAAAAAGAAAATAAATTGCTCGAAAAAGAAAAAGGCCTTAGAATAATTCCAAAACAACCCGGGCCTACCGCCTTGGTCAGAGAAGATAAAGGCAAAGAGAAAGAAAAACTAATAGAGAGGGCTAAAATTCTTATCAGAAAATACTCTAAGCATAAAATTAAAGAGTTCGAGTTAAATTTTGATGTCAGCCAAACTCTTTAAAATAAAATCAGGCTCAGCTTTTAACAATTCTCTCTTTTTGCTCCAAGAGATTTTATTAGCAATAATGACACTTACACAACCTATTTTTCTTGCAATTTTAACATCCCTAACCATATCAGCTACATAAAAAACCTCTTTCCCCTTTAACTTATTTTTCCTTAAATAATTTTTAATAAATATCTCTTTGTGATGGAATTTGTCTCCTCCATAAACTTCATCAAAATACTTTTTTAGTTTATGTTTCTTCAACACTCTATCAACAAGCTCAGAAGAGGTATTAGATACAATTATCTTTTTTACTTTAAATTTTTTAATCTGTCCTATATCTTTTACCACTTTAATCTTATTCAAATCAGAAAAAACATCTTCATAAACTCCTCGCTTAATTTTCTCACTGCTCTTTTTTACTTTTAATTTTTTTAAGATTTCTGCCAATTTCAAACCAAAAAATTTCCTAAACTTTTTTTCTGAAAACCTCACCTCCTCTTTTTTTAACCATTTATGAATAGAATTATAATAAAGCTTTTTTGTATCTACAAGAGTACCATCAAAATCAAAAATAATAAGTTTGATTTTTTTAGATAGTCTACTCATTTTTTATTCTGCTGTCTACTTAAAAAATCAAAAATAAACCCTTTATGTTTGTCTCTATCCACTATTCTCTTGATATGATAAACATTTACCCCCTGTCTAACTTCCTTCTCTGACTTGATTTGTGACATAACTCTCTGTTGTAAGGGTTCTGATAAAAGAACTTCAGAATCTGCAATCTCAGCTATTTTCTTAGCCAGATTAATAGTGCTACCAATACTTGTAAACCTCAATCCATCTTTCTCTTTCTTCACTATTAACTCTCCACTATTCAGAGAAATACCATATACCATCTTCTCTCTGAATTTCCTATTATGTTCTTTCAAAAGCTCGTTAACCTGTCTCGCTATCTTTACTGCCAGCATCTCGTTATCAAATGTTTTTGTTGTAGCAGAAGAAAAGATACCTATAATATAGTCCCCTGTTTCATAAATAGTTCCTTTATTATCCACAATCTCCTTGAAAATCTGATCGATTGTTTCTCTAGCTATTTTCTTCATTATATTCATCTCCTTTATCTTTACTGTTAAGATTCCTGTTTTTTCTTTCCTTCCTTTTAAGACAAGCGTATGTTCCGCTTTTCCTGGAACTCCAGTGACTTTTATATCCCCTTCCTTTTCTATTCTCACTCGCTTTTCCTTTCCTTTCCTTCCCCTTTTTCCAAGAAAATCTCTCATAGACCTTTTAGCCCCAGAAACTTCCACTTCCTTTGCTTTTACAGGATAAGCAACAAATCTCTTCTTTCCTAATCTTTGGATTAACATTACAATAAATATACCGAGAACAGCAATTAAAAAAATCCAGATAATAGGATATTTTGTCACAGTACTAAACGTTCCTCTTATATCTTCTACTCCTATTGCTTTACCAGTTAAGAAAACATCACCAAAAACCTCACTTTCTTTACCATCACTTATTCTGATGACATAGTTTCCTTCTGGAGCTACTAATCTTAATTTCTTGCTTTCACCAATATCCAAATCAAGATTTTTAATCTCTACAACCTCACCAATCGAAATTTGGATAGCTCTCCTATAAACAACATTCCCTGTATTTGTAATTATCAGGGTGTCATTTATAATTTCGAACCTTGCTTTTTCTAACTCTTCTACATAAAACAATCTTTTAGCTTCTAAGCCTAAACCAGAAGCCTCTATTCTCCAATAACCAGGGCTTGAATTGGTCTCCAGATATATACTTTTCTTTTCTCCTGAACCAATTATATTCTGGAAAATTATACCATCATAACTATCATATATCCTAGCACTTACTTCCCCAGCAACTTGCTCATTTGCCTGATCATATATGATGGGGCTGAAAGTTAAATTCTCTCCTGGAACTATGTTTTGTTTCAATATAGAAATTTCAATTTTAGATGGTTTCTTTTTAATATTTAAAGTTAGCTTAGCTTCTCCTGTATTGGTTTCTTCTTCTAATGACTTTTCATATACTCTCGCGTTTAGTATATAATTACTTGCCTTCGTATTTTCAGGAAAAGAAAAATTAATTTCAAATGCCCCTTCATTTACTGCTCTAATTACTTTGAGATCTATATTCTCTACAGAGATCTCCACAAAACCCTCTACATCTTCACCATTCCCTCTTATTGCAGTGCCTCTTAAGATTATTTCCTCTCCTGCTTCCACACTCATACTATCTATATTTAATACAACATTTAACTTATCTGTAATCTCAAAACCCTGACTTTCTCTTTCTTCAGCTAAAAATCTTGCCTTTATTTTACACTGTCCTATCAAATTTCCAAGGAAAGATCTTGTTAAGGATAAACTACTTGTTATCTGTTTTTCTTCTTCTGCCTCTAAGCTTAAAGGTTCTCTATAAAAGTTCTTACTCTCATTCCCACAATATAAATTAAGTTCGAAAAAACCAGAAGCCTGTTGGCTTGGTTTTATCACTGTATTTAATTCAATTGTATCTCCTAAATTATAAATTGATTTAGGCTGAGATAACATTATTTCTGCTGAAATAGTGTTTATAGAGAAAATAGCAATAAGGAAAATAAATCCAGCTAACAACCAAATCCCTTTTTTCATCTTACTTAACTAAAAAAAGCAAGATATATAAATATTTCTGAGA
>JAFCES010000009.1:10912-12894 GCA_017609045.1 Candidatus Pacearchaeota archaeon | reverse complement strand
ACGGTTATTATTGCCCTTCAGCCAAGCCTTTCCTCTGTCTTATCCTCCTGACAACTTCCTCCTGTATTTCAGACGGAGCTTTTTCATACCTCTGATCTACAAGAGAAGAAACCCCTCTGCCCTCTGTAGAACTTCTAAGGTCATTACTCCATCCGATCATCTCAGCTACTGGTATCTTAGCTTTTATTGTAACTATCTCCTCTTGATTTACCTCAAGAAGTTCGCCTCTCTTACTTGTAATAAGCTTAGTAATTTCAGACATAAACTTCAAAGGAGCTTCTATCTGATGTATCTGTACTGGCTCAAATAAAACATTTTTAGCGTCTTTCATAGCAGCATATAAGGCATTTCTCACAGCAGGATAAACTTGGGCTGGACCTCTATGTATAGCATCTTCATGCAACTTTATATCAACTAGACTCACTTTCATTTTCATACATGGTTCTCTTGCTAAAGGTCCTCTGTCACAAACTTGTTCAAAAGCATCTAAAATCATATCTATTACCTCAGGCATATGCACCTCTCCTCTGACTTTATCAAGAAAAACATTTCCCTTGTAAATATCTCTGTACTGTCTTATCTCATCTCCATCTACGCCTAATTCCCTCAATTTAGTAGCTAAAGATGCATCTTTTTTCTTTATTCTGCCTTCAGAAATCTCTCCTGTTTTAATGGCCTTATATATCTCATCTTCGAGAGGCTCTACCTGTATGAAAAAGATATTATGTTTATTAGGGCTTCTTCCTTCAAAAGCTCTTGATTTCTGCTGTACAGTCTCGTTATAAACAACTATTGGCGGAGAGGTCTTTACATTAAGACCCTTCTCACTCTTAATCCTATTTTCAATGATTTCCAAATGCAGCTCCCCCATTCCACTTATAAGATTTTCTCCTGTTTCTTCGTTAATTTCTACTACCACACTCGGGTCTTCTTTAGCTACTTGTTTCAATACTTCTATTAACTTTGGGAGATCAGCTGGTGTCTTTGCTTCAATACTTTTAGTAACAACAGGCTCAAAAATATGTTTAATAGCTTCAAATGGCTCCATAGGCTCAGAGGATACTGTCTCTCCTGCATATATCCCTTTCAAACCACCCAAACCAACTATATTCCCAGCTACTACCTCTTCCATCTGCACTCTCTGAGCTCCTTTGTAAATAAAAACCTGCTGTAATCTTGTTACTTTTTTTGCTAAATTCATATAAACATCATCTCCCTGTTTCAAAGTTCCTGAGAATAATCTTCCAGCGGCTATTTCTCCTGCATGCTTATCAACCACTATTTTAGTGCATACAAAAGCAGGCTTCCCTTTTTCATCACACTCTGTAAGACTTTTCCCAATTTCACTTTCAGGATCACCATGCCATATTTTAGGAATTCTATATTTTTGAGCCTCTCTTGGGTTAGGAAAATGTTTGATAACCATATTTAAAATAACTTTATGTAAAGGAGCTTTTTTTGCTAGTTCTTTATACTCTTCTCCTCCTTTTTGATAGTTATCTATAATTTCCTTAAAGCTAATTCCTTCCTGTTTCATAAACGGAATACTTAGAGCCCAATTATGTACAGCAGAGCCAAAAGCTACAGAACCATCAGCAACAGCTACCTGCCATTTACTCTTGAATTCTTCAGGAGCGAGGTTTTTAATAAGCTCATTTACCTGATTGATAATCTTTACAAATTTTTCTTGCATCTGTTCTGGTGTGAGTTTAACTTCTCTTATCAATCTATCTACTTTATTGATAAATAAAATAGGTTTAACTCTTTCCCTTAATGCCTGTCTCAAAACTGTCTCTGTCTGCGGCATAACTCCTTCACTTGCACAAACTAAAACAATACAACCATCAACAGCTCTCATAGCTCTTGTTACATCTCCCCCAAAATCTACATGTCCTGGTGTGTCTATTAAATTAATAAGATAATCTTGTCCTTCAACTTCATGTACCATGGATACATTGGCAGCATCTATAGTAATTCCCCTT
>JAFCES010000009.1:0-10893 GCA_017609045.1 Candidatus Pacearchaeota archaeon | reverse complement strand
TCTTCTGACATCATTCCAGCTCCTGCTAGTAAATTATCAGAAAAAGTAGTTTTGCCATGGTCTATATGAGCAGCTATAGCAATATTACGAATCTTCTCAGGCTGATGCATCAGTTCTTTGACTTTTTGTGTTTTATCTTCTGCCACTTGTTTTTTTCTCCTTTTGAATTTAGTTAATATAGATAAACCTGTGGAATATTATTTTTAAAATTATGTATATAAAGCTTACCTGGCAGAATCAGCCTGCTTCTCACTTTCCACTCTTTTCTGAACAGCAAGGCTTTCATTGCTTCCTTCTGCTGCAAGTAAAATCTCTCTCGCCAATCCTTCTGAAATCTTTACCTTTTTTCTAAAAGATTTATCATAACCTCCATGAACAAGGTTTCTGAGGGCAAGATTAAGCCTTCTTAATGGAGACGAGTCTACTGCCTGAGGATATTTTGCTCCTCCATACTCAATAGTTGTTACCTCATCTCTTGGAGCTGAGTTTTCTACTGCCTTGACAAGAATTTGAATTGGATTCTGCTTTGTCTTTTCCTCAATTATCTTTAATGCTTCAAGAATAACTTTTGTATTTTTACTATACTTTCCTGTAGCATGCGAAGTCTGCAGTTTATGTTTTTTCCCTCTATGTCCTGGCACTGCAACAAGATTAATAAGTCTCTCTATAATGTTTACTTTTAACTTTCCGAACTTCCCCACCTCTCTTCCATGAGATTTCAACATCAGCCTTTCATTTAAGTTAATGACTCTCTGCAGTCCAGGATCTTCTATCCTTATTCCTTCTGTTTCATATATATCAAATATCCTCATTTTACTTTTTGTTTTTCTCCTTCTATCTTACCTCCTACCCTTCTCTATTTTTCCTTTTACAAGCCTTGCAAGAGGCTGATCATTTACCTTAATAACCTGAAACCTAACTCCAGGAATATCTCCTTTACTCTTACCTTGCTTACCCCCTATTCTCTCTATAATAACTTCATCATGCTCATCTATAAATTTTTGTGCGAGGTTACCAGGAATAAAAGCAGTAACCATCTTACTATTTTTAGTGAGCTGAACTCTGCAACATTTTCTCATAGCAGAGTTAGGCTGTTTAGCTTCTTTCTGCACTTTTTCAATAACAATTCCTTTAGCCTGGCTTTTTCCCTCTAAAGGGTCAGATTTAGCATAAAGTCCTTTCTTTCTAACTTTATATTTTATATCTTTCCATCTAAATTTTCTCCTTCTCTTCTTCAACTTCCTGGCTGACATTAATCCCATTTTATCTTAATATTTTATTCTTATTTTTACTTAATTACTAAATAAGTTAGTTTTTAAAGCTTATTGGTAGAACTAGATAATCCTCAGTTTTTTCCCAAAATACTCTTCAATAATTTTACTCAATTCACTAAACCGAGTTTTATTCCTTCCTATCAAAGCAGCCTTACTTTGTCTACTTCCTGTAATAATGAGCTTATCTGCTGTTATTTCCATGCCTTTAAAAGTTACTGGCTTGACAATATCAGAAACAAATCTTTCTGCCTCCTCTATATTTTTAGGCAAAGCAACTATCTTTACCTTCTTTCCAAGCATATAAGTAAGTTTCTTTACGTTTTTTCCGCTAATCCCTATAGCTTTAGACATTAAACTAAAAGGAACAGCAAAAACAATACTTCTATTATAAAAAAAACAATTTTTAACTCTAACTTTAGTGACTTTCTCAAATAAATTCAGATACCTAATAAATCTCATATCAAGGGTTTGTTTCATTTTTCTTTCTTCTTTTCTGCCTTTTTCTCTATTTTTTGTTTTTCCTTTTTTATTTTTTTCTTTTCTTCTTCCTTCTCCTCTTTCTTTTTCTCCTTGCTCTTTTTACTTGTCTTAGCCTTTTTAATCTTCTTCTTTACCCCTTCTCTTTTTTTCATTAAAGGACCTGTAATCTTAACTAAAAGGCCTGGAAGACCGGTTCCTACAGGAACTGGCTGGTTCAGTACGATATTTTCTATTACACTTGCAAGTTCATCTCTACTCCCTTTAATACTAGCATTAATAAACTGTCTTATAGCAGTTTCAAAGCTTGCTCTCGCTAACACACTTGTTTTTTCAGATATAATTCCCATTCTTGTGACCCCTTTAACATTCCCTTTGTAAGTCATTGCATCAGCCACGAGTTTAATATGCCTATCATTAATGTCTAAACCTTGTTGCTCAATAACCTTTTTGACCTCATTTATTATAGCTAACCTAGCAGCCTCTATTCCCAAGATATCAGCTATCTCATGTATGTTATTTGTAGTAGTCCTATCTCCATTGACCCCTTTAACTTTTAATATTTCCTTTAAATTAGAGCCAGAAGTTAGGATGAGGTAATTCTTCTCCCTTTTCACTACTAAAACTTGTTTTATTCCTTTAATTCCTGAGATTATAGCCTCCTTGAGTTTTTCCTTCAGTCTGTAAATCTCTTTAAAACCCAGTTTAGAATCAATTGTATAAATTATATTCCCCTTTGTTTTAACTTTAAATCCTTTCTCCTTTAATCGTGCTGCTATTTTTTCTACAGAAACATGGATAGATTTTACAGAAGAGCTATCAAGAAAAATCTCTATTCTTTTATCAGTGAAATTTATTTTTATTTCAGAAGCTATGTCTTGTACTCTTACCTCTTTAATTTTCTCAGCCAAGATTCTGGCTTGTTTCTCGTTATTATACTCTGCTGAAAGATGTATCTCCATTAAAGGAGTAGAAGGAATCTTACGAGCGTCGAATATCTCTATTAGTCTAGGCAGACCAAGAGTAATTTGCATCTCTTGTATACCAGCAAAATGGAAAACATTAAGTGCCATCTGAGTAGAAGGCTCACCAAAAGACTGGGCAGATACTATTCCAACAGCTTCTCCAGGAGGTAGTTTGCAGTTTTTATGCAGATTTGCTACATCAAGGCCATCGTCCCCATATCTAATTTGAACAATATTTCCAGAAGCATCTCTTACTGTCCCATCATATTCCAGTCTTAAGTCTTGTAATGCGTTAGCCAGCCTTCTATAGAGATATCCGGATTTTGGAGTCCTCAATGCAGTATCCATCAAAGCGTCTCTTCCTGTCATAGAACCAAAGAAAAATTCGTAAGGTTCTAAGCCCTCCAAGTAAGAAGAATAAATAAATCCTTTCGCTTTTGGAGATAAATCTTTTTCTTTGAAAAAGGAAAGAGTCCTGTTTGTATAACCCATGCTAATTCTTTTTGCCCACAAGGCCTGCTGTCCTACAGAACAAGCTATTTGAGTTATGTTGAGGATGTTTCCTCTTGCTCCTGAAATTATCATGGTATTTACAGGATTATCTGCAGGGAACTCTTCTTTCACTATCTTTCCGATTTTTGTCCTTACCTCATTCAAAGTCTGCAGTATTTTTATCTCCCTACTTTCCTCTTTTGTCTTGCCTGGAATTAACTCAAGAGTGTTGTTATAATAAGATTCTACAATTTTATTGCTTTTTTCTTCAGCTGCTGAGATTATCCTTTCAGTTTCCTGCTTTGTTCTCTCATTAACTCTCAGGTCAGAGTAAGATATACTAAAACCAGATTTTGAAATCCTGCTAGTTCCAATGATAAATATCTTCTTTAAAACCTCTAAAGTCTTTTCTCTTCCTATTTCTCGGTCTAAAATCTGTATTAACTTTCCATCTTCGACACCAAAAGTATTCTTATCAATAAGCCCACTCAACAACTTACCTTCCTTAATACTTAAATAAGCTTTGTAAGGGCAGTTTTCTTTTCTGCAGTTTTGATAATATTTGCAATCTTCTCCCAAACATTTTTTTGTTTTAGTAGAAAATGTAATTTTAGGAAGAACTTCAGAAAAAATCTCTCTACCCCCTATTATTTTCTTGTTTATGTTGGCTTCAGATCCAGCTTCAAACAAAATTTGTGAAGCTTCTGATTTCGTTACATTAGCTGTACTCATCAAATAACTCCCTGTTACAGCATCATCTATACAACCAACTAAATTAGTATTATTTTTGGCAGACATTATATTTTCATTTACATCTAACAGAATTTTAGCCTCACTTCTCGCCTCTTCTGTCTGCGGTGAGTGAATATTCATCTCATCACCATCAAAATCAGCATTATAGGGATGAGTAACAGCTGGATGCAACCTGAAGGTTTTATATGGAAGGACTTTAACATAGTGAGCCATTAAACTCTGTTTATGAAGAGAAGGATGCCTATTGAAAAGAACTATATCATTATTTTGTAAATGTCTTTCTACAATATAACCAGGCTCTAACTCTTCCAAAATCTCTTGTTTCAAATCTTGAGTTACCTTCTTTCTTTTACCGTCAGGCCTTATTATATAATTAGCTCCAGGATACTTTTCTGAGGAAATCAATTTTTTCAGTTTTTCAATATTTAAAGAGTTAACTCTCTCAGCAACAGTGATTATTTTTGCGATTTCAATAGGTACCCCTATTTCATTGATTTCAATAAATGGATCTGGGCTTATTACACTTCTACTGCTATAGTTAACTCTCTTTCCTGCAAGATTATGTCTTATTCTTCCCTGTTTCCCCTTGATTCTTTCTGTTATGGTCTTAAGCGGCTGGCCACTTCTATGTCTTGCTGGTGGTATTCTTGTTATAGTATTATCAAAGAAAGTTGTGATATGATACTGCAACAAGTCCCATAAGTCTTCTATAATAACTTCTGGAGCTCCTGCATTAAGATTCTCCCAGAGCCTTTGATTAGCTCTGATAATATCTCCCAACTTATGAGTTAAGTCATCTTCACTCCTCTCTCCACTTTCTAAAGTTATGCTTGGTCGAACAGTAACTGGCGGTACTAAAAGTAAAGTTAAAACAGCCCATTCTGGTCTGCATGTTTTTGGATTAACTCCCACTAGCCTCACCTCCTCATCAGGAATCTTACTAAGTCTTTCTCTAACCTCGATTGGGAAGAGTCTTCTTTTCCCTGCATAAAAGGTTGTTGGTTTGTCCAGCTTAATTTTTTCCTGAACTGCCTGACAATAAGGACATTTCTTCGCATCTTTGGCTCTTTTAATCCTATCTTTTATTTTTGTATATTTCTCCAGATCTTTCTCACTAAGAAGTAGCTTGCCGCAGGTAGCACAAAACCTTCTCAAAAACATTTCAATAAGAGGGATATACTTAACATGCAATACTGGTCTTGCTAGCTCTATACTTCCCGGATGTCCTAAACACTCTTTCAAAGTACCTCCACAAGTCCTGCATCTCATTCCAGGCTCTATCACTCCCATTCTCAAATCCATTAATCCGCCATCAACAGGATAGCCATCTACATCATATAGCTCCGGCGTTATTATTTTAGCAGCTGATAACCTTTTCAACTCTTCAGGGCTAAATAAATTAAAAACCAATGCCTTAACCTGTTTTCTGACTATTTCTGCCATTTTCACTCATACTTATTCTTAAGTTCAAATTTAGTAGAGAGATGAATACCTTGTAACTCTTCAAGTAAAAGTTTGAAAGCATATGAAACTTCTACAGGTTCAGCTTCATTACCACCACAAACAGGACAAATAATCTTGTTTTTTATATGATCTTTAATTGCTAGATGCCCACACTTATTACAAACATAGATAACAACTTTATCAGAATCGTATCTTTCTTTCAACAACAAGGAAGCACCATGAGCAACTAAAGCTTGTTGTTCCATTTCTCCTAAACGTAAAGCTCCTCCTCTTGCTCTCCCTTCTATTGGCTGTCTTGTAAGGAGCTGAACTTTACCAGAAGCTCGAGCATGCATTTTATTACTAACCATATACTTCAACTTAAGATAATACATGTTTCCTATGAAAATTTTAGCTTTCATTATTTTTCCAGAAATAGGATCATACATGGTTTCTTTACCATCATATCTAAAACCTAACTCCTTCATCTGCTTTTCTAACTCCTCTACTTTTTCGCCAGAAAAACTTGTCCCGTCAACTTCTCTGCCTGCAACACTCCCTACTTTTCCTGCTAACAATTCAATGAGATAGCCTATGGACATTCTTGTTGGAATACCATGAGGATTAAAAATAAGGTCTGGTTTGATTCCTCGAGCAGTAAAAGGTATATTCTCCTCTGGTACTATAGCTCCTATAATACCTTTTTGACCGTGGGGAGCAGAGAACTTGTCTCCAAGCTCAGGATTTCTTATATCTCTCGTTCTGACATGAGCTATCTTATTTCCCTCATTATCTATTGTAATGAAAATCATATCCACAATTCCTTTTTCTTCCTGTCTTATGACTGAGGAGGTCTCTTTTCTTGTTCTTATTGTTATTTCACGAGCTTCTGACAAAAACTTTGGAGGACTTGTCTTTCCAATAACAACCTCTCCTTCAACAAGCTTAGCTTCAGGATAGACTATACCATCATCCTCCAAATACCTATAAGATTCTTCTGTTTTATAACCAGAAGTATCTTTTTCTGGAATACAAATTTCATCTTTTAGATTTCCAGCATAATATAGTTCAGTAGAAGTATATGGCCTAAAATAACTACTTCTTCCCAAACCTCTATCAACACTTGCTTTATTTAAAACTAGAGCATCCTCAAGATTATAGCCCTCATAGGTCATTATAGCTACAACAAAATTCTGTCCAGCAGGATAAACGTTTAGAGTATCATAAATAAAACTCTTCACAATTGGTTTTTGAGGGTAATGCAATAAGCTTACATCAGTATCCAACCTGATAGGAAAATTTCCAGCATAAATGCCAAGAGCTTGTTTAAGAGTTTTGCTTCCTCTCAATAGCCTAGGTGGATGATCGTGGTTGGTATAAGATACAAGAGAGGTAATAACACCGAGACAAGCCACACTATCTATTTCAAGATGAGTATGTTCTTCTGTGAGATCAGATCTTTTTAAAGCAACCAATACATTCTCTTCTTCACTCGCATCCAGATACTCAATAATACCCTGACTTAACAAGTCACCCCAACTTATTTTTCCTTCTTCTAAAAGCTTTTCATGTTCTGGCTTTAATTTGCTTTTTCCATTTTCCACGATAATTAAGGGTCTTAAAACCCTACCTACCTCTGTTGATATGTATACTGTTTTCATAATTTTATCCAACCGTATACTCAACTCAAAAGGCAGGGCAGCTTTTCTCCTTTCCTCTCTCACTTTTCTTACAAATTCCTCTCCTTCTTCACAACTTCCTATAAATCTTCCATTGAAGAAAACATCAAACTCTTCTTGTTCCTCTATATGCTTTTGCATTCCCATACTTTCTAGTTTAGCTATAAACTCAGAGTCGTCCAAAGCTACAGAAGTGGAAATTCTTGCTAATAAAGCAAGATTCTTTCTTAATCCAATTTCTGTTCCTTCTGGTGTTTCAATAGGGCAGAATCTTCCATAATGAGTAGGATGTAAAGTTCTTGCAAGAAAATTTTCCTGTTCGCCAGGTAATATACTTGAAACTCTCTGTAATTGAGAAAGCACAGAAAGATAATTGGTTTTATCCATATTTTGAGTTACCCCTGTCCTTTCACCAATCCAGCTTCCAGTAGCTATAGCAGACTCTATTCTTCTCGAAAATAAAGTAGATTTTGCAATTGTCTTTAAACTATAAAACTTTCTTCTCTTTATTGTTTTAGTAAGAGAGTATTGTATATCTCTCACTAAGATATTTAAGTTAACACGAAAAAGATCAGCAAGCAGGTCTCCAGAAAGTTTGATTCTTTTATTTGCATAATGGTCTTTATCTGTCACTACCTCTGGCTTTTCTTTTGCTATTAAAAACTGTTTGATAAATTTGCAGAGAGTAATAGCTTTCTCCATCCTATTTTCCCTTTTTGTTCCTATGTGGGGCATGAAATAGTTATCTATTCTCTGTTTTACTCTGTCCAGTATTTCTTTTTTTGTTCCCTGTAAAGCTGATTTCTCAGCCATAAACATCATAGCCTCTTCAGCCGAGGCTATTTCAGAAAACTCATACAGGTTTACAATTAAGCTGTCTGTTTCTTTTCCTATATATTTAGCTATCTCTGCTTCTTTTAGCATTCCAAGGGCTTTCAACAAAACCACAGAGGGTATATCTCTGAATCTTGAGAAAGAGACTTGTATAATTCCCTCAGAGGTTTCAGATATAGAAATTGGAATTCTGTAAGCTCCTCTTCTACTAAATAATCTCAGACTAACTTTATCTTTTTTTTCAATGAAAGCTTGGTTAGCAGCTAAATCCTCAGACAAAACCATAACTCTTTCATTTCCATTAATGATGAAGTAACCGCCAGGATCAAGAGGGTCAATTAGAGCTTCTTCCATTTCTTCTTTAGACATCCCATAAATATTACAGATTTTGCTTTTCACCATCACAGGAATTCTTCCAATTTCTACATCATGACTTTCTGTCTGCTGCCCCTGCCTAACACTTATCTCAAGAAATATGGGAGCAGAATAAGTTAAGCTTCTTAATCTAGCCTCTGTTGGTGTTATATGGCTAACAGAACCATCAGCCTCTATAACGTTCGGCTTCTCTACCCTTATCCTTCCCAATTTAATTTCTGTATCTTCAGTAGGTAAGTTTTCATTCAATTCATTAACAACCTGCTGCATTCGCTCCTCAATAAAATTATTAAAAGAGAGAATATTTGATTCTACAAGCGAGTGTTCTTGTAAATATTTTTTTACAATAAGATGTTTTTCCATTATGTTCAGATTTTTTGAATATTTTTTTTAAATTTGAATATTTGAAAATGTTCCATTTTCATTATACCACAACTCTATAATAAACCACAACTTTATCTTTTTCTTTCCTCTCTATTTTTATTACATCTCCAATTTCACAACCTTCTGGTAAAGAAGGGTCTTCCGCCTTTATTTTTGGTAATTGAGAAAGTGAAATATTCAATTCAGTTAAGAGTTTGTCGACCTCTTCTTTTTTCAGCTTTGAGTGTTTTGGCTGTAGAATATGCATTTTTTGTCCAGATTTTGGAATTGTGAGTAAGGTTTATTTAGGTATGAGTAAGGAAAGTGACATAATTACCTTTACAACTCAACAATACTAAAAGACATAAATAGAGGTTTTTAAATCTTTCTATATAGCTTTAAATATCCTATCTTCTCTTCCTATCTTAGAAAAATGGATCCGGAGGGATTTGAACCCTCGACACCCGGCTTGCCAAGAAACCAAGGTTTCTTTGGCGAATCATCCTTTAAGTTTCTTAAAAGGCCGGTGCTCTAACCAGGCTGAGCTACGGATCCACTAATGAAAAGAAAAACAATATTTAAAAATCTTTATGGTTTGTGACTATTTTATATAAACCTTCAACTTCTCTTCTAATTGTTCTGATGAAAGAGAACCTGTAATCCTTTCTACCTCTTTCCCCTGCTTAAAGAATATGATGGTGGGTATGCTCATTACTTTAAACTTCCTAGATATTTCAGAATTATCGTCTACATTTATCTTTGCGAACTTAATTTCAGGAAATTTTTCAGCCATCTCCTCAATAATCGGAGCCATCATAAGACAAGGCATACACCATTCAGCATAGAAATCTATTACTACCAGAGGTTGGCTGATAGTGCTTTCAAATTCATTAGCTGAAATTTCAACTGCTTTCTCGTTATTTCCTGGCATTTTACTTTTCTTCCTTCACCCCCTCAAATAAACCTGTAAAGCTTCAGAGATTAACACTTATAAATTTTTCTAATCTTTAAATTTAATTATATTCTCAGGCCTTGGAACTTTTCTCAATTCAACTCCTGCTTCTTCTAAAAATTTTCTTGCTTCTTGGTCTGCATAATCCTGGTAACTCACAACCTCTTTAATTCCAGCGTTAACAATCATTTTCGCACAAATCATACAAGGAGTATGTGTACAATAAAGAGTAGAACCAGAAATATTTATACCATGCAAACCTGCCTGAATTATAGCATTTTGTTCTGCATGTATAGCCCTACAGATCTCATGTCTTGTTCCGCTTGCTATTCCTAACTCATCTCTTAAACATCCTAATTCAAAACAATCTTTAACTCCTGCTGCAGCTCCATTATAACCAGTAGTCAAAACCCTCTTATCTTTTACTACTATAGCTCCAACATTATGTCTTAAACAAGTAGATCTTTCCGCAACTAACGCTGCCATTTTCATAAAATACTCATCCCAAGAAGGTCTTCTCATAATTTTTTTAAGTATCTCTTCTACTTTTTCTCTTAACTCCTCTAAACTACCATTATTATTTATTTTAAAATCAGCTAACTCCATACATCTTGCAACTTGTTGCCCTGAATCTTCCTCATTCTCTCCTCTGTCTCTTCTATCCATCTCAATAAAATCTTGCCAATTTGCAGGGTCACTAGGTCTGCCTCTTTTTACAAGCCTTTCAAATCTATCTTGTAGAGATGCATCTACTGCTATCAAAACAAAACAAGGGTTCTCTTAGCCAAAACACCGCTGCCAAACCTTTCTCTCAATTCATTACCTATATCTTGTAAGTCTTTAACCTTGTAATTTACAAATCCTCTCTTCCCAGCTTCTTCTCTAACTCTATCAGAAAGAGAAGAATAGAAAAAACCTCTTTTCTTTAAAATCTCAGCCACCTCTCCTTTCCCAGAAGCCTTTGTTCCAGTTAATCCAATTATCATTTTACTTTCTAAAAAACATAGTTTAAAAATAAATATATACTATAAAAAATATATTCAACTTCTCACTTCTACTCTCTCAAAATAATTCAAAACCGAATTCTTTAATTTTTTCAACTCCTCATCTGTAAATTGCTTAATTTTCTCAAACCTTTCATCCACTAACTTATTCTCCCTTGGAATAAAGTTTTGAATAAAATATTTTTTTGGTTTCCTTCCACTCAGAGCCAGGAGCCACTCACCAATTTTTTTCAAGATGTCAGGATTATGATAACCTCTTATAACAGTAGTCCTAAACTCATA
>JAFCES010000040.1 GCA_017609045.1 Candidatus Pacearchaeota archaeon | reverse complement strand
TTATAACGAGAAGAAAATAAAAGAAAAAATTTCCCTTCCTATAGAAATTTTTTCTATAAAAAAACTTGAGGAGAAAGATAAAAAAGCTAAGCCAGGCAAGCCTGCTATTTATGTGGAGTAGAGTAATAAAGTTTGTCCCCCAAATAGATACAATATTTTCCATTTTTATCTTTCAATTAAATTTTTAATAAAAGTATAGATTTCATTATGATACTTAATTGAGAAGGGAATTGCTGCTCCGATTGTATAAGGAATTAACCCTTGGGCATATCTCATTAATCCTTCTAAAGTCCCAATCTCAGATTCGATACCAACTATTCTCTTATAGCTTTCTTGACAGCTTAAAAACTTACAAATTTCCCAAATAGGCAGTCCTATTGTCACAATAGGCCATCCAGTAGTAAGAGTATCGAGTGTTCCAATGCTAGCTCCGACTAATCCTGCTAAGCCTTTCATAACCAAGCCTTCTACTGTTTCTTCTTTCATTTTCCTTTGGTCTTGAGTTTAATTATCACCCATCGTAAAAAGCAACCCCCTTTTAAACCTAAGTTGTTATTAAAAATAACAACATTTATAAACATCAAAGATAAGTAAAATTATGGACATTTATGAAAAGTTGAAAGAAGCAGGCTTAACAGGAAACGAGGCAAAAGTATACTTAGAGTTATTGAAAAAAGGAGAGTTATCGGCTAATCAAATAGCTAAAAATCTTGGTATGGATAGAACTTTAACTTATACTATTTTGAATCATCTAATTGAGAAAGGGCAGGTAAATTATATTGTTAAAAAGAACAAGAAGATATTTTCTTGTGCAAATCCAGAAAATTTATTGAACCAGGTAAAAGCAAAAGAGATTTTAATTTGTGATTTAATTAAAAAGCTAAAAAAAATAAAAAAACAAAAGCAAGAGGAGACAGAAGTAAATGTTTATGAGGGCAAAGAGGGTATGAGAGCTTTTATTAATTTAGCTAAAAAACAAAAAGAGTTTTGTGCTTTTGGCTCTACAGGAAGGGCTTTTTATGCTTTATATGAAATGCCAGCAGTAGCGAAACAGGTGGAAAAGTCAGGTATAAAGGTTATAAATATTTAGATATAGAAAGTGAGGCAACAACTTCTATTTTTGGAGATTATGTTTCTGTTCATTTAATTAAGGGCAAGCTAATTATCATACTTATTAAAAATAAAGATATAGCTAACTCGTATAGAAATTATTTTAATTATTTATGGAAAAAGGCCAAGTAGGCAGGTTTAAATAAACTTTTACATTAAGATTTATGTAAGATGAGCTTGATGTTGGAAAATAGATTTAGGGATTGTGAGCATAGAGAAATTATATGGGGTCCACTATAAATAATAGAGGCGAGCAAAGAAAAACTTGTGTTTATCCTATTAAGGAAAGGGTAGAAAAACACAAACCTTAAAAACTCCTCTAACTTCATATTTTTACAAAATGGCTAAGGAAAAAAAGAAAACTACAAAAAAGCCTGAAAAAGCAAAACCAAAGGAAGAGGTTAAAGAAGAGAAGATTGAGGGTAAGGAAGTCGGGAAAATAACCCACTATTTTGGACATATTGGAGTGGCTGTTGTGGAGTTGACTGGACCTTTAAAAATTGGAGATAAAATCAGAGTTAAAGGAGCTACTACTGACTTTGAACAGAAAGTAGATAGCATGCAGATTGAACATGAGAAAGTTGATAAGGCAGGAAAAGGGGACGCTGTTGGTTTGAAAGTGAAGGGAAAAGTTAGAGATAATGATAAGGTTTATGTTCTGTAGTTAGGTTTTTAATTCTCTATGTATAGAAGGCTGGTGTAGGCTTTGGTATTTTGGTTACTCTAAAACAGCCTTAATTCTCCTTATTCCTTCTCCTACTGATTCTTCTTTAATTATCTTGAATTTTCCTAGTTCGCCTGTATTAGAGACATGAGGTCCTGCGCAGATTTCCTTGCTTATTACTGATTTTTTATCAGCAATAGTATAAACAGAAACTTTTTTTCCATATCTGTCTTCAAATACTCCAGAAGCACCAGATTTTTTTGCTTCTTCTATTGACATTTCCTCTCTCTGTACGTTTAATCCTGCTTTAATATTCTTATTCACTATTTTTTCTACTTGTTTTTGTTGTTTTTCAGTTACCTTCTCGTCGTGGCTGAAGTCTAATCTTAAACGTTCAGCTGTTATGTTACTGCCTCTTTGCTCTACCTTATGCCCTAAAACTTGTTGTAAAGCAGCTAGGAGAAGATGAGTAGCTGTATGTAGTTTTGTTGTCTGCTCACTTTGGTCCGCTAATCCAGACTTGAACCTGCCTTTTGTAGCTGTTCTGCTTAATTTTTTATGTTTATCTTGTTCTCTCTCATAACTTAGGATATCTACTTTTAGATCATTTTCTTTAGCTAACTCTTGAGTCATTTCTATGGGAAAGCCATAGCTTTGATAGAGAAGGAAGGCTGTTTTGCCGTCTATTGTCTTTCCTCTTGCTTTTTTCTTCATTCTGTTGAAGTATTTAAGACCTTTTTCCAATATACTGGAAAATTTTTCCTCTTCTTTTTCTAACTCTTTTAAAATAAAATTTTTATTCTTTTTTAGATGAGAGTAGTCTGGATAAATAGGAAAAACTTTTTTTGCTAGTATTTTGATGAATTTCTCATTAATGTCGAGGAGCTTGGCGTGCCGAATAGCCCTTCTTATAAGTCTTCTTAAAACATAGCCCTGCTCTACATTACTTGGCTGTATATTTTCAGCTAAAATAAAGCAAGAAGCTTTAATATGGTCTGCTATTAT
>JAFCES010000039.1 GCA_017609045.1 Candidatus Pacearchaeota archaeon | reverse complement strand
TTTTAGGTTTATCAGCTGTCACAAATGCGCATGCTGAAATTCCTTCACTTGATAATTATCAAGTAGATGTTTGTTATGATAATTTAGTTTGTGAGGCAAGAGATGTGTGTGAAGAAAATGAGAAAATGATTGTATCTTTATCTGCAGATACAAACGCTCATGTAGCAATGGGAGATGAACCAAAATATCCATTTAAAATATGTTGTAAGCCAGCTCCAGAAGAAATAAATATAACAGGAGCATACTGGGCTGACATGTTAAATAATCCAATAGATGAAGCTGATTTGAATGACAGAGTAAAATTGGTTGTTGAAGGTGAAGAATTAGGAAGAGAGATTAACTTCACTATCTTCAAAAATATAAGATTCTGGTTTGATAGTAAATTAGGAGAAAGTTCCTCTTTAAGCTGGACGACCTGGGTGGCTAATGAGTCTGGAAATTTTTACTTTGTTGCTGAAGTTAATGGGGAGGAGATGAGGTCTGGCAACTTAGAGGTTTCAGATACAGAAAATAATGAGCCTCCACATGCAGAAATCCTAATACCAGAAATAGGAGAGATTTATTTTAAAAATGAGAAAATAAATTTCACGCAGGCAAGTTATGATGCAGATGACTTTATTAATTATACATGGGATTTTGGTGATAGAAATAAGGTTGAAGGAAGCACAAGAGATTATAGAAACTATAATACTTCTCATAGCTATACTATAGATGGACAAATGAATATTAAACTTCATGTTACAGATGAAAGAGGTGTAAGAGATAGCGACCAGACATCTATACTTATTATAAGTCCTGATGAAAACAAGAAATATGTTTTTGCTCATATATCTAGACCTGAATGGGGTGAAAATATCCTTGGAAGGTTTGTTCAGTTTAACGCTACAACAAGTTATGCTGTTGAAATTGAAGATGGAGAGATAAGTTGTATAGCTGGACCTTGTCCTGAGGAGACATCTAATGGAACTGAAATAATAGGCAATCTTCCAGATAATCTCGAAAAGAGATTTGAAAATATGAGTTTTTATTGGGAGTTTAGTGATTCTTCTGTAAAGAATGAAACTGGAATTAATGGAGCATTATTCACAAAACCTTTTTCAAATCCAGGACCTCACTGGGCAGTTCTTACAGCAAGTATAAACCCTTCCTCTACAACAGAAACAGAGTTTAATCTTTATTTTGAAGAAACTTTTTGTTACGAAAGTGATGGGCAGGTTTTTTGGATAGAGGGTGGACAGTATAAAAATAGTATGGATGACTGTTATAGGCAAGAAGGTTTGCCAACAGAGTTTTGTTGTCCTTCCGGCTTCTCTTGCGAACAAGAAGGGCAGAATTGGATTTGTATGTTAAGTGAGGTAGAGTTATGCTCAGATTATAAAACAGAAGAATCTTGTGAAAGTTATAATCCGAGAGTTGCAGAATTTGATATTGAAAGTAAAGTAGGAGAAGAAGAGTTCTGTGGTAGTTCTATTGATATTGGAGGGAACTGTTGGAAGAGTATAGAGAATTGCAGATGTATATGGAATTCTACCTCTCAGACATGTGAGTCAGCTTATGATGTAGACAAATGGTGTGAGCCAACAGGCGAAATAATTATGGGTAGTTGTATTTTTAGAACTCAAAAGATTACAAACTGTACTGCTGGCTACAGAGTTATAGAATGGAATGCAACATGGACTGGGCTTGAGTCTGAAAGGCCAAATTCTTGTGTTGGAGGTATAAAACAGATTCCTTGCATTTCTGTTGAGCTTGCTTTCTTTACTTTGATAAGCCTTATTATTTCTATTAGTTTGATTGTGATTTGAGGAAAAAAGAAAGATAGTGAAAATTAAAGAAATAAATTTAAAAAACTTCTAGAACTTTTTCTGTTTGATAAAAATTAAATCAATTGAGAAGGAGTTTTAGCAAAGGCCTCACAAAAAACTTTAAATAAACTCTTTTCTTTTTTGAATTATGGAAAAGAGGTTGAGATTGGTTGGGTTTGTTTCAGTTTTTATTTTCATAATGTTTATCTTGACAGTTTTCTTGAATTCTGATGTTTTTGCTCAAACTTGTAAACCAGGAACAAGAATGTGTACAGGAGATAGTGAATGG
>JAFCES010000008.1 GCA_017609045.1 Candidatus Pacearchaeota archaeon | reverse complement strand
TAACATAGTAGAACCCATTGCCAAACCATCATCAACCAAAATTACAATTTTATTTTTTAAATTAAGTTTCCTGCCTTTTCTAAATCTCTTAACAAGTTTTTTCACTTCTTCTTCTTTTTCTTTTATAATTCTGTCTATTGCTTCTTTATCATAGTATTTTGCTTGTTCATTCAAAATTAAAATGTTATTTTCTGCTACTGCACCAAAACCAGCTTCTGGATTGTCTGGTAAAGGTAATTTTCTAGAAATTATAACAGTACACCTCCCCGAGGAATTGCCAAAATTATCGCATTTTTACCTTTATACTTTAAAAGTTTTTTTCCTAATTGCCTTCCAGCATCTTTCCTATCTTTAAACATTTGATAAAATAGCTAAAAAATAAAAAAATTTATTTTTTCATTTCTTTCCAAGCAACAAACCCTATTGCTATCAAGTAGAATAGTCCACCAACCTTAGGTATCAATACTGCTAAACTGAACCACCCAGGATAATTCCTTTTCTCAAAAATTTTCCATGTTGCTATTATTGTCAATACAAGCAAAGCAAGCCATCCAAAAATTGGAACCAACAACAAAAAGACCCACGCCCAATGAAATCCTCCTATTTCAAGAATTAAGGAAATGTTTGCAAAAGGAATCCACGCAAGCCAAGGATATTTATGTTTCAGCTTTCTCGCTATTGTCGACCAAGCCAAAGCAAAATAAACATATACAGCAATTATTAACCCTGCAGCAATCAACGCTCCTAAAGCAAAGATAGCTGCTATAAAAGCTCCACCCAAAAAACTTCCTGCTAATGAGCTAAACTCTCCAATTTCTTCTACACTATATATACCCAACATATTATCTCACCTCCTTTTCAAATAATATATGAGGCTGCTCGGATTTGAACCGAGGACCCCTGGCTCTCTTAGAGTTTTTATTACAGTTCTTATGAACTGCTGTCATATAAGACCAGTGCTCTAACCAGGCTGAGCTACAGCCTCACATTTCTATTAATTTTTCTTCATATTTAAAATTATCTTAAAGTGCAAAAGAAAGCTTTATAAACCTAAAATGTAAAGTAGATTTAATTAAATCTTAAATTTGGAAAAATGAACGAAGAAGAACAAACAGAAGAAGAAAAAGAAGAAGAGATAGAAGAGGAAAAAGCTGAAGAAGAAACTGCAGAGGAATCTCCAGCTGAGGAAGAAAAAGAAGAAGAAAAAGAAGAAGAAGAGATAGAAGAGGAAAAAGCTGAAGAAGAAACTGCAGAGGAATCTCCAGCTGAGGAAGAAAAAGAAGAAGAGACAACTGAATAAACTTAACCTTATTTTTTCTTTTTTATTTTTTAATTAACTTTTTATATATCTTATTATTTGTAATTCTATGTTAATCGGACTAGTGGGAAAGCCTAACTCTGGAAAAAGCA
Source organism: Candidatus Pacearchaeota archaeon (assembly GCA_017609045.1). Classification (GTDB taxonomy): domain Archaea; phylum Nanobdellota; class Nanobdellia; order Pacearchaeales; family GW2011-AR1; genus JAFCES01. The sequence goes on along the minus strand of JAFCES010000008.1, from coordinate 9,039 downwards.
CTTTTTTTAAGGCCTGCACTCTAGCTGAAGTTTCTATTGCAAACTATCCCTTCACTACTATAGAAGCTAATCAAGGAGTTGGTTTTGTGAAAGTAAAATGTCCAGAAACACAGTTTGGAAAAAAATGCCAGCCAAATCACGGCTTCTGTTTAGAGGGAAAAAGGTTCGTTCCTGTTAAAATAATAGATGTAGCTGGTCTAGTACCAGAAGCGCATAAAGGTAAAGGACGAGGAAATCAGTTTTTAGATGATTTAAGAGAAGCTGATATCTTAATACATATTCTAGATGCATCAGGCAGAACAGATGAAAAAGGCCAACCAACTCAAAATTATCCTATAGACAAAGATGTAGAGTTTTTAGAGACAGAAATAGACCTCTGGATTAAAGGAATTTTAGAGAGGAATTGGAAAAACCTAGAAAGAAAAGCAAAACAAACAAGCTTAATTAAAGAGTTGGCAGAACAACTTTCTGGGCTAAAAATTAAGGAGGATGATATAAAAAAGGCAATCAAAAATCTTAGTTTGAATGAAAAAGGCAGCTGGACAGATTCTGAACTGTTTGAGTTTGCAAAAAAAATAAGGCAAAAAAGCAAGCCAATAATCATAGCTGCAAACAAATCTGACTTGCCAGAATCAACTGAAAATATTAAAAAGTTAAAAAAGAAATTTCCTGACTTGTTGATTGTGCCGTGTTCAGCTGATTCTGAATTGGCTTTAAGGGAGGCAGCTAAATCTGAGATAATTGATTATGTCCCTGGAGAATCTGATTTTAAAATTGAAGGAAAACTAAATGAAAGACAGAAAAAAGCTCTTGAAAAAATAAAGAAAAATGTTCTGGAAAGATACAAATCCACTGGTATACAGAACTGCCTCAACCAAGCAGTATTTGATTTTTTGAAGTATATGATAGTATATCCAGTTGAAAACGAGAACCATTTATCTGATAGCAAGGGAAAGATCTTGCCAGATGCAATCTTACTCCCTGAAAACTCAACTGCTCTTGACCTTGCTTTCTCAATACATACAGATATAGGAAACAGATTTATAGGAGCTATTGACTGTAAGACAAGAAGAAAACTCGGAAAGGAAAGCACATTGAAAAAGGGAGACATAATTAAGATTTTGACTAAAAAATAAACTAATCAAAATATTTGGGAAGTTCCTCTACTCTCACCAACTCAATTTCTAAATTTTCTTTAGCTCTATATCTATCAGCTGCTTCTATTGCTCCTTTTGTAAAATCAAACCCAACAATATATCCTCTCTGTTTTCCTCTACTTTGTAAAGCTGTTCTGAAGTCCCTTAAAACTCCTGGTCCGACTCTTGGTTTTTTAACCTGGACAGGCTCAAGTTGAGAAGTATATAAATCAATACCTCTATCTGGACCAATTCTTCGCTCACCGCCAATTCTCAGTAAAACCCACTCTTGAAACTCATATCCTGACATTCTTCTTAGCATTTCTATCTGTTTCTTTTTCAAGGACCAAGGAATAATTTGTGGAGAAGCTCCTAGCTCACTTAATCTCTGTTCCATAAGTTCACAACCTCTTTTAGCCAGGTCTACACCAATTCCTTCTCTCTCTAATTTATAAGCTACAGCAAGAGTTGTTCCGCAACCACAAAAAGGGTCTAAAACTATATCTCCTTCATTTGAACTGGCCATAATAATTCTTTCAAGTAAAACTTCTGGTTTTTGAGTTGCATAACCAAGACGTTCCTTACTTGTTGCTGCCAAAGTTGAAATATCCCATACATCATCAAATGGTTTACCACCCTTTAAATAATATTTTTTACCATAGCTCATCATATACTTGCCTTTCTCATCCTCATGACAATATTTTTTTTCCATTTGGGGAGTAATCTCCCCACGCAATTGATTAAATATAAAATGTTTTGATTTTGCATAAAATAAGATATTGTCGTGTTTTCTTAAAAATCCTTTACGTCGACTAGCAGCTCCAAGTCCATAATGCCATATTATCTCATTTATAAAATTATTTCTGCCAAAAACCTCATCCAACATAATTCTAAAATAAGCTCCCATTTGCCAGTCACAATGAAAATAGAAACTTCCTGTTGGTTTCAAAACCCTATGCATTAACTCCACTCTATCCCTCATCCAAGAAACATAAGTATGAATACCTCCTTTACAAGCTTCCTCATAAGCTTCATTCACAGCCTCGTCATCCTGTCCCCAAATTTTCCAGTATTTAGGGTCAGGAGAAAAAGGAGGATCAAGATAAATCAAATCCACAGACTCAGAAGAAAATCTTTTCAAAATTTCAAAGTTGTCTCCCCAAATAATTGGTATTTTTCTGTCAACTAAACTTTCCAGTCCCCCAGCCATACCATTTCAGAATAGTAGCAGTTTAAATATTTTTCTAATTCTGAGAAAAAATTTGCATCATAGCAAAATTAGACATTTTAACATATTCTTTTGTTTCTGAATTTATTAATCCATAGTCTCCATCTATTCTTCCCTTTATTTTTTGAAATTTTTTATAAGGAATATTGCAAACATAATAGATAGTTGTATCATCCCAAGCTCCTCCACCTGCTTCAAGTTTAAGCTCTGCTGCTTCAGCTACTTTAATCGCAAGTCCTTCATCTAAAGTTAAAAAATCAACTTTCTCTGGCAAGTTCATTTTCCTCTTTATCTAAAAATAAAAATTTAAATATCTTTCCATCTCAGTACTCTAATGATAATCAAAATTAAAGTTAAGCCAAACTCAAATAAAAGGGAAATGAAAAAATTAGAAAAGGGAAATTATTTGGCATATTTAAAAGAAAAAGCTGAAGATAACAAAGCAAATAAAGAATTAATAAACCTTGTATCAGGATATTTTAAAATTTCTTTTTCTCAGATAAAAATAAAAACAGGAAAGAGAAGCAGGGAGAAAATAATTGAGATAGAAAAAAATGAGAATTAAAGGATATTATTCTTATGCGGAGGGCAGACATTATTTAGTTTTTCCTACAAGAATATATGTAGCTATGTTAGAAGAGCCCCTGTATATTGAAGCAAGCACAGAACCAAATTTTTTAGAAAGATTGGTTCTCTCTCGTATAGAAAATAAGGATGAGTTGGAAGAAGAGCTGAGAAAAAGACACCTTAAAGAATTAAGTGCAGAAAGAGGAACACTTGAAAAGCTTGAAAATGCTTTTAAAAGAAAAGATATATTCAACGTTATAAAAATTTTTAACATTATTACCAAAGAAATAAAATGAGATATGAAGAAGCCAGAGACATACAAGAAAAAGTTGAAAAGATAATTGAAAAGCTAAACCTCTCACATATCAGAATTAATGACATATCCTGCATAAGAAGCTATGGAAGTAAATCAAGAAATTGTATAGCGAGATGCCACGCCCTCAACAAAGTCATGCAAAAAGCTTTAGGAAGAAAAGGTTTTTATGTTTTAGAATTTTTAAGCGAAAAATTTGATAAACTTGAAGAGCAAGAAAAAATAAAAACCATCATCCATGAACTTCTGCATATACCAAAAAGTTTTGGTGGAGGATTTAAACATCATAACTATGTGACAAGAAGAAATGTAGAAAAACTTTACAAAAAACTGAAAGAATGAAAGCAAAAATTAAATTTGGGGGAAAGGTAATAGAAATTATAGACATAGAAAGAGTTGAAGGATTAAAAAAGCTCACAGGATTAATGTTCAAAGGAAAAAAGGCTAAAGCTTTATTGTTTGATTTCAAAAAAAAAGCTAGACATACTATACATTCTTTTTTCTGTCCACCTTTTCTTGCTATATGGCTAAATGAGGGAAAGGTGGTGGATTTTAAAATAATACCTCCAAACCAACCTTTAATTAAATCAGCACAAAATTTTAACAAACTCTTGGAAATACCACTCAACAACAAGTACCATTCAACTATTAATTTTCTCCTCGATAAAAGAAACATTTAAATACTCTCTCCTCGTAAAAAAGAGAAGAAAAAGGAGGTAAAAATGGGAAGAGTTATTGCTAAGAATGTTGTAAAAAGAAAGAAAGGCTATCTTTATTATGTTGATGGAAAAGGCAATGTCTGTGAAGCAAAGATGGCGAGAGGCGGAAGAAAAAAGAAAGCCAAGAAAAAGAAAGCAGTAAAAAAAAGAAAAAAGAAGAGATAGACTAAGGGTAACTTTTCATTTTTAATTTTTTATTTCTCTTGTATTTTTCACTTAAATTTATAAATCTGGTTTTTATTTTCCAGATATGAAAGCAGTAATCTTATGCGCAGGATATGCGACTCGTTTATATCCACTCACTCTTGATAAGCCAAAACATTTACTTGAAATTAAAGGCAGACCTCTTCTTAGTTATGTAGTTGAGAAAATACCAGAAACCATAGATGAAATTTTTATTGTTACAAATGATAAATTCTACAATAATTTTATATGGTGGTTACAAAATCAGAGCGAAGAGATTAAAGCTAAAACAGAGATAATAAACGACGGCACCTCTACTAATGAAACAAGACTCGGAGGAATAGGTGATTTATATTTTGTAATAAAAGAAAAAAACATACAAGATGATATTCTTGTTGTTTTAGGGGACAACCTCTTCACCTTCTCTCTTAATGAATTTGTAGAGCTTTTCAATAAAGTTAAGAAAACAACAGCTGGAATTTATCAAGTAGATGATAAAGAACTGGTTAAGAAATATTCTGTTGTAGAAATAAAAAATAATAAACTTGTTAGTTTTGAAGAAAAACCACAAGAACCAAAAACAAACTTATCAAGTATCGGCCTTTATATTTTTTCAAAAGATGACTTGAAAAAAATAGAAGAGTATATGCAGACAGACTTGAAAAAAGATGCTCCTGGTTATCTAATAGAGTATTTCTGTAAACAGAAGGAAGAAATTTATGCTTATATTTTTGAAGGACAGTGGCATGATATTGGCAGTTTAGAAGAATATGAAGGGCTGAAATGAGGGGAAAAATGAAAAAATATATTTTAGGTATAGAATCAACAGCTCACACTTTTGGAGTGGCTGTAGTTGACGATGGAAAAATTTTGAGTAATATTAAAGATAGCTATGCAACAGAAAAAGGAGGCATAATTCCTATAGAAGCTGCTGAACATCATGAAAAAATTAAGGAAGAAATATATAGGGAAGCATTAAAACAAGCCAACATCACAGAAAAAGAAATTAAAGCCATAGCTTTTTCCCAAGGTCCCGGACTTCCTCCTTGTTTAAAAGTAGGAAAAGAGTTTACTAAGGAACTAGCAAGAAAATTAAAAGTTCCAGTAGTTCCTGTGAATCATTGTGTATCTCATCTCGAAATAGGCAAGATTACTGGAGCGAGAGATCCCGTCCTCTTATATGTCTCTGGCGCAAACACACAAATAATAGCATATTCTTCTGGAAAATATAGGGTTTTCGGAGAAACTCTTGACAGAGGTATAGGAAATTTCATAGATAGTTTCGCCAGATATGCAGGAATTGGTTTTCCTGGCGGACCAAAAATTCAGGAGCTATCTGAAAAAGGAAAAAAATATATTGAGCTTCCCTACAGCATAAAAGGAATGGATGTTGCTTTTTCTGGCATTCTCACTAATTTAAAGCAGAAACTTGAAAGTAAAAAGTATAAACTTGAAGACCTCTCCTTCAGTTTACAGGAAACTGTCTTCGCTATGTTAATAGAAGCTAGCGAAAGAGCTTTAGCTCATACAGGAAAAAACGAACTTTTACTTGGAGGAGGAGTTGCCTGCAATTCTCGTCTTCAAGAAATGGCTAAAATCATGTGTAAAGAAAGAGGAGCGAGATACTTTTGTCCTCCAAACGAACTTCTCGTTGACAATGCTGGAATGATTGGCTTCTTAGGAGAAATAATGTTTGAAAAAGGAATAAAAGAAAAGCCAAATAAAGTTGATATACTGCCAAGACAGAGAACAGATGATGTTGAGGTTAAATGGAAGTGAGAGGAAAGTTTTATAAACCCACTCAACAAAACTTATTTATCCAATGAACTAAATTTGGGAGGACGAAAATTTTGACTTTATAAAATTGAGTAAAAATAAGAAGTTAGAATTTGAGCTAAAATGCCTTCTGTATATGAAATTGTCGAGAAAGCAAGAAAAACTGGGAAAATAGAAAAAGGGATAAACGAAGTTACCAAAGCTATAGAAAGGGGTACAGCTAAACTTGTTGTTTTTGCTAAAGACACATCTCCACCAGAGATTATTCAGCATCTTCCAATCTTATGTAAAGAAAAAAACATTCCTTGTGAAGAAGTAGATAGTAAGGAAAAACTAGGAATAGCTGCAGGAATAAAAGTTCCTTGTTCCTCTATAGCTGTTATTGAGGTAGGAGAAGCTGAACTTCCAGAAGTAAAAACAGAAAAGAAAACTGCTGAAAAAAGCGAGTAAAAAGGGAAAAAATGGGAAGTAAAAAAAAGCAGAAGATAAGGGAAGTGAAAGCAGAGGCAATGAAAGGAGTAGATAAAGTTGTAGGAAAATCTGTCCCAGCAAAAATAGAGGATGTAGTAGGAAGAACTGGTTTTAGAGGAGAGATAACACAAGTAAGATGCAAGATTTTAGAAGGAAGTGAAAAAGGCAAGTTAATGAGAAGAAATGTTAAAGGACCAGTCCAGCTTGGAGATATTTTAATGTTAAGAGAAACCCAAATAGAGGCTAGACGAATTAAAAGTAAAGTTACAAAGGGAGCTTTTACTTAAAATTTCACTTGAAAATGAGTAAGAGAAGGCCCAAAAAGTCTATTAATCAAAAGTTTGTTATTTAGAAGAAAAGATAGGAGAAAATAAAAAATGCCAGAATGTTCGTTCTGCGGGAAACAGTATAATTTAGAAAAAGGCCTAACTTTAGTGGAAACTTCTGGAAAAATCAAATATTTCTGCTCTTCAAAGTGCAGAAAAAACGCAGAAATGAAGAGAAAAAAGAGGAAGTGGGCTGGCGGAAAAAAGGGGAAATAACATTTCAAAACCCCTCTCCTTAACATATCCTTTACAACATATATATCCTAAAATACATAACAGAAAATAACTTTCAAAACATATAGGTTACTGAATTCAATCTTTACAAGCCCTGAAACCCTCAAATTTAAGGGGAAAGGTTTTTAAACTCCTTCGACTTTTTAACAAAGAATAAGAGAAAAAATTCTCTGTTATCCAGCTAGTTAAAACTTAAAAATTTAGATGTTAGTCAAAAATATCAAAAATTAAAAATGACAGCTGAAAAGAAAAAAATAAAATATACAGGAAAAGACATCAAGGTACTTGAAGGTTTAGAGGGAGTAAGAAAAAGGCCAGCCATGTATGTAGGCTCAACAGGAAAAGAGGGGCTTCATCATCTTGTGTATGAAGTAGTAGACAATTCTGTAGATGAAGCTTTAGCTGGTTTCTGTACAACTATCAGGATAACTATTCATCAGGATAATTCTGTAACAGTAGAAGATAATGGGAGGGGAATTCCAGTTGATATGATTCCCGCTTATAAAAAAACAGCTCTTGAACTTGTTCTGACAAAGTTGCATGCAGGAGGAAAATTTGATCATAAAGCTTATATGATTTCCGGCGGCTTACATGGAGTTGGTATTTCTGTTGTAAATGCTTTATCTGAAAAACTAAAAGTTCAGGTGAAGAGAGACAAGAAGATTTATGAACAAGAATATAAAATAGGAAAACCTCTTGGAAAATTAAACCAAATAGGAAAAGTAGAAAAAACAGGCACTACCATAACTTTTCTTCCTGACAAACAAATTTTCAGTTCCTCTGAATTTGACTTTAAAACCCTCTCAACAAGACTGAGAGAGATAGCTTTTCTTAATGCTGGCATAAAAATAATTTTGGAAGATGAAAGAACCAATAAGAAAGAAGAGTTTCAGTATTCTGGCGGATTGACAGAATTTGTAAAATGGGTAAATAAAAGTAAGGAAGCTTTACATAAACCAGTTTATTTTAAAAAGCAAACTGATTCAACTGTCCTTGAGGTTTCAATTCAATATAACTCTGGCTACCAAGAAAATATTTTTGGTTTTGTAAACACTATAAATACAGTAGAAGGAGGAACCCATATTTCTGGTTTTAAAACAGCTTTAACAAGAGTGATAAATGATTACGCAAAAAAGCAGAACATCCTTAAACAAGGTAACTTAACAGGAGATGATGTTAGAGAAGGATTAACAGCTATCATAAGTATAAAAATTCCTGAACCTCAATTTGAAGGGCAAACAAAAACTAAACTCGGTAATTCAGAGGTTAAGGGTTTTGTAGATTCCTCTGTTTCTTCTGCTCTTTCTCAGTTTTTTGAGGAAAATCCAGGAATAGCCAGGAAAATAGCAACAAAAGCCTCTGAAGCTGCAAAAGCTAGAAACGCTGCTAAAAAAGCAAAAGAGCTCATAAGAAGAAAAACTGCTTTTGGTTTATCTGGATTGCCAGGAAAATTAGCTGACTGTTCCTCGCGTAAGAAAGAAAAAACCGAATTATACATAGTAGAAGGTGAGAGTGCAGGAGGTTCAGCTAAGCAGGCAAGAAACAAGGAAATACAGGCTGTCTTGCCATTAAAAGGAAAAATTTTAAATGTAGAAAAAGCAGCTCCTGTAAAAGTTCTTTCTTCTGAGGAAATTTCTAATCTCATCACAGCAATAGGAACAGGGGTAGGTGAAGACTTCAAGCTAGAGAAGTTAAGGTACAACAAAATTATAATTATGACAGATGCAGATGTAGATGGCCAGCATATCAAAACTCTTTTATTAACTTTTTTTTATAGATTTATGCCAGAATTAATAGAAAACGGAAATATCTATGTTGCTGTATCTCCTTTATATAAAGTCAGGAAGAAAAAAGACCATTATGTTTATTCAGACGATGAACTAAAGAAGCTAACAAGTAAAATTGGAGGACATGTTACAAGATTTAAAGGTTTGGGAGAAATGAATCCTCAACAGTTATGGGAAACTACCATGAATCCAAAAAGCAGAATTTTAAAAAAAGTTAACATAGAAGACGCTGTAGAGGCGGATAGAATATTTTCAACTTTAATGGGGGATCAGGTAGCTCCAAGAAAACAGTTTATAAT
>JAFCES010000038.1 GCA_017609045.1 Candidatus Pacearchaeota archaeon | reverse complement strand
TAATAACCGTAAGATTTAAAAACCTAAAATTTGATTAATAATTACTTCTTAAATTTTCAAGAGAAGTTTAAAGCTATTAAAGATAAAAATGGCAAAAGAAAAACCAAATTTCAATGTGGTGTTTGTAGGTCATGTAGACCATGGAAAATCTACATGTATAGGCAGGCTTATGTATGATGCAGGTTTATTGCCTGAACAAGAGTTGAAAAAATTGAAAGAAGAAGCTGAAAAGCATGGTAAGATAGGTTTTGAGTTTGCATACGCCATGGACAAAATTAAGGAAGAAAGAGAGAGGGGATTAACAATTGATCTTGCTTACAAAAAACTTATCACAGATAAATGGGAAGTTACAATTATAGATGCTCCTGGACACAAAGACTTTGTTAAGAATATGATTACTGGAGCAAGCCAAGCAGATGCTGCCTTCTTAGTTGTGGCTGCTGATGCTGGAGTACAGCCTCAGACAAAAGAGCATCTCTGGTTATTGAGAACTATGGGAGTAGAACAGTTGGCTGTAATGGTAAACAAGATGGATACAATTGATTATTCTGAGGAGAAGTTCAATAAAGTTAAAGAAGATGTGACAAGCTTATTGAAAACAGTAGGAATAAACCCAGAGAAAGTAACTTTCATAGCAGTTTCTGGTTTAAAAGGAGATAATATAGTTAATAAGAGTGAAAATATGGGTTGGTATAAAGGTCCTACACTTAAAGAGCAGTTGGACTTGTTTGGAGAGCCAAAAAAACCTACTGAACTACCTCTAAGAATGCCTGTACAGGATGTTTATGAGATCACTGGTATAGGAACAGTACCAGTAGGAAAAATAGAAACAGGCAAAATGATAATAGGACAGAAAGTTGTGATCTTACCAGGAAGAACGGGTAAAGGAATAGAAGGAGAAGTAAAGAGTATAGAGATGCATCATGAGCAATTACAAGAGGCAGTAGCAGGTGATAATGTCGGAATAAACATAAGAGGGGTAGGGAAGAAAGATATAGCGAGAGGAGATGTTATCTGTGCGGCTGATAAACCAGCTTCTGTGGTAAGTGAGTTTACTGCTCAGATTGCTATTATAAACCATCCAACTGTTGTAGCTAAAGGCTATACTCCTGTTTTCCACGTGCATACTGCCCAAGTACCTTGTCAGTTTGTTGAATTGCAGAAAAAACTGGACCCAAAAACAGGACAGGTAGCTGAAGAAAACCCAGACTTTTTAAAAAATGGGGATGTTGCCATAGTGAAAATAAAACCACAAGGAAATCTTGTTTTAGAAAAGCAGGCGGACAATCCTCATATGGCAAGATTCGCTATTAGAGATGCTGGAGCTACTGTAGCAGCTGGCATATGTATTGATTTGGTTGAGAAAAAGTAAAAATAGTTACTAATTTTCTTTGATTAAATTTTTGTTTTGAAAAATGTCTGTTATAGAAAATCCAGATGAAATTATGTATGGAGAGTGGTACTTATTTAGGCATTTAGGTATTGACACTTATTTTAAAGTAAATAGGAATGGACCTGAAAAAGGATCTAAAGATAAAGCAACTACCTTAATAAAAGGGGCGTTAGTTCATGAACATTCTCCAGATACAGAAGAAGAAAGAACTAGTAAAAGCGACATTGAGTTAAATAAGTATGACTTTTCAGAGGGTTTAGTAGAAAGAGTTATAGACGAAACAAAAATAAAAGAGTTAGAAAGGGCTGTTAGTTCGTTGTTATAAAAAAGAAAGAAAAAGAAAATTTTTGATTGTTTCTTCCTTCACTTCATCAGGGACTTCTATTTCCTCATCCATTTTTACTCTCTCTTTTGCTTTTTTCTGATTTTTATTATTTATAAAGTTTTCTATGTGGTTTTAATATTTTGAGGAAAGATTTATAAACCTCTACAATTTGGAATTTTAAAGAAGGATATCACTTCAATAATTAATCAGCAAGATTCACAATTCAGAAATCATTTAGCTCATACTTATTTTTTGAGAGCTTTGAGGTGAGGTAAGAAAAGTAAATTCCGTAGGTGTGTATAAAGTAGGATATCTTTCTAAATAAAATTTAACAATAAACAATAAGGAGGAAAATTAAAAATGGCTAAAATTAGTCCGGTATCAATTAAGTATATGATTTATGCAAAATTTGAAGCCGACGGAATGGTGGAAAAGCCCGATGTAATTGGAGCTGTCTTCGGGCAGACAGAGGGTCTGTTAGGAAGTGAGTTAGAAATGAGAGACTTGCAGAAAGAAGGAAAAATAGGCAGAATAGAGGTGAGACTGGAAACAAGTAATGGAAAGACCAAAGGTGAGATAACTATCCCTTCTGCTTTAGACAAGACAGAAACTACTTTGATAGCTGCTGCTGTAGAGACAATAGAGAGAATAGGGCCTACTGATTCTAAAATAATCATAGAAAAGATAGAGGATGTAAGAGAAAATAAAAGAGAATATATTTTAAAGAGAGCAAAAAGTCTCTTAGAAGGAATAGAGGAAAAAATGCCTAAGTCAAGAGAAATTGCTAAGACTGTTAGAATTGAGAGCAGAGTTGGCAAATTAAAGGAGTATGGAGAAGAGAAGCTTCCTGCTGGAAACTTGGAGGGAGAAGAGATTATAGTGGTAGAAGGGAGAGCTGATGTTATCAATTTATTGAAAAACGGCGTGAATAATGTGATAGGAATGGACGGAAACAAACTTCCAGAGAGTATTAAGGAGTTGAGCTATGATAAAGAGATTACTCTATTTGTAGATGGGGATAGGGGAGGCAAGTTAATAGTGAAAAATGTGGTAGATAATGCAAGAGTTGACTATATAGCCTTTGCACCAGATGGGAAAGAAGTTGAAGAGCTATCAGGCAAGGAGATACTCTCAGCCTTAAGAAAAAAGATTCCTGTACAGGAATTCTTAAAAACTAGAAATAGAAGGGGGAGTAGAAGAGAATACAAAAAAAGTGAGAGGAAAGAAAAAGAAGAGATAGACATAGAAAAAGACAGAGCTAAATTGAGGGAATTATTGAAGACAGTAGAAAGAGGAAAATTTGCTTTAGTATTAAATAAGGAGCTTGAGGTCATAGGCAAGATTCCGACAAGAGGTATTTTCTCTAGTTTAAATAGAATAAAGAGAAGACCCCATCTAATTATAGTGGATAAAGCCACAGGAAGTATAATAAAAGCGGCAGAAGAAAAAAATGTTGGGGCTATTGTTGCTAGAAATTTTGCTGCAAGTAGTGAAAAAGTTGAGCTAATAAGTTTATAACAAAGTTTAAAAATATAGGAACATAAAGATAAGCATATGAATGAGAAAAAAAAGGTGAGAGCTATACTTATAGTAATTATTTTAATAGTGACTGTAGCTGCTATTTATTTTACTTTTTTTTACAGTAAGAAATGTGAGGATATGGCTTGCTTTAATTCTGCTTTATCCAAATGTAGAAGAGTGAAATTTTTAAACGATGCAGAGGATGCTGCATGGCTTTACAAGATTAAAGGGAAGAGAGGAGAGGAATGTAAAGTACAGGTAGAATTATTAAAACTTAAGGAAGGCTCTACTGATTTGCTTATTTTAGAGGGTAAAAATATGGAGTGTTTCTTACCTTTTAGCTCTGTTGTAAGCCCTCAAGAAAACTTGGCGAGATGCAAAGGAGAGCTTAGCTCTGTTGTAAGCCCTCAAGAAAACTTGGCGAGATGCAAAGGAGAGCTAAAAGAGGGAATGCAAGAGATTATTATTAAAAGACTACATAACTATATTATAGATAATTTAGGCGAGATTTCTGAAGAATTAGAGAAGGCTGTTTAGTAAGAAAAAATCAGGTATGACATTAAGCTTGGCTGATAAAATTATATTAAGAAAAAATCTTCCGCCTAGTGAGAGTCAAGATATGTTTGGTGTTAATTATCTTGAATGGACTCACAGGAACGAAAGACAAGGAGCGCAAAGAAGAGCTGACCAATATGAGGTTGAAATAAATGGGTTTATTGATTTATGGAAGAGAGAAGCTTTAGCTTATGTTAATCGCCTAAAATTGAACTAACTAAGTTATTTCCTCTCCAACCATAACCTTTTTATTCTCTTTCTACTAATTACAATTATGGCAATAAGATTCGGGCCAGCTGGTTTAGGAGGAGTAAAAGAGGCTGTTTCTAATTTAGAAAAATACTCTAAACTCGGTTTAAAAGCTTGCGAAATAGCTTTTACTTATGGAGTTTATATTAAGGAAAAGCAGGAAAAGGAAATAAAAGAGATAAGAGAGGCAGCAAGAAAGCTAGATATAAAATTAAGTATTCATGCTCCTTACTGGATTAATCTGAACTCAAGAGAAAAAAGAAAAATAGAGCAGAGTAAAAAGAGAATTTTGCAGTCTTGTAAAATTGGAGAGAAGTTAGGAGCTTATCTTGTTGTTTTCCATCCAGGTTATTATGGCGAGATGGAAGAGGAAGAAACATATCAGAATATTAAGAAGCATATTAAGGAAATGCAGAAAGAGATAAAGAGGAATAAGTGGAAAATAAAGTTGGCTCCTGAAACCACAGGAAAAGTAAATGTTTTTGGAAAAGAGGAGGAAATTTTAAAGCTGGTTAAAGAAACTAAATGTTCTTTCTGTTTAGATTTTGCTCATCTACTCGCAAGAAGTCAGGGTAAAGAAAGCTATAAAGAGATGTATGAAAAGGTTAAATCTTTTAAAACTCTGCATTGCCATTTTTCTGGCATCAATTGGGGAGAAAAAGGAGAGAGGAGTCATAAGCTAACTCCAGAATCTGAAATTAAAAAACTTCTAAAGGTTCTGCCAAAAAATAAAGATATTGTTCTGATAAATGAATCTCCAAACCCGGTTGGTGATTCTGCAAAGAGTTTGAGGGTTTATAAAACTCTATAACCTCCCTCCCTTAATTTCTCTTTTCAAATCAATAAGTAAAGCTCTATTAAAGATTGTTCTAGCTCTCATCAATTTTCTTCTTAAAGCAGGTTTTATTTTGATATCCTTTTTAATCATAGTTAAAGGCACAATACTAACTTTCAGATTATCTTTATTGATAATTCTCCTTAATTTTGAAGAGACAGCAAGAACCTCAACAGGAGTTTCATTTAAAACATAAACTCCTCTCAGCTCAGAAAAAAAAGGTTCAAGGATTTCCAAAACTTGTTTTTTTATGTTCATTGGTCTTTTCAAGACAGTAATCTTAACCTCACTCCCCAATAAACTCTTAGGGAGTAATACACCTGCTGAATTTCCTACTTCCCTTGCTCTTTTTATGAATTCCATGTTATAACAATGTTATAACCTATATTTAAGGTTTCTGCCTAAATTTCACTCGTGGTTGGTAGTGAAAATGTTACCACCATAAAGTTTATAAAGTGTATAATACTATCCTCAAATAATTAAATTTAACAAGGAGGACTAAGGGAAAAAATGCAAAAAGCGATTTTGGTTTCTTTAATGATTGCTTTAGCAGTGGTTGCAGTGATGCCTTTTGTTATGGCTGAT
>JAFCES010000037.1 GCA_017609045.1 Candidatus Pacearchaeota archaeon | reverse complement strand
TAGAATATAATTATCCAAAAGCTCTATTCACACTTGGTTTTGTTAATATTATGTTTAATTTTAGTTTTATCCAAATGCCCTTCGGTAGTCTATTATATCAATGGAAGACACTTCCTTGATTTCTGAAAGAGCTTTTTCAACAATAAAGGTTTCTTTCTCTTCTGGCAAGGCTATTGTAACAATCAAAGCCTTTAAACCGAAAGCAACCTCTTTTTCTTCAGTTTTATTTAGAGTTCCGCCTACACTCTCAACTTTTTCCTTTATATCTTCTTTTAAGCTTTCTAAATCTGAAGATTGTTTAGGCATTACCTTTATCTGTAAAAGGGCCGTTCCCATGTCTTTTCTTTATTGTTTTTTGTTTATAAAGTTTATTGTAACGAATTTCTTAATAAAACAAGGGTGATTATAATAAATATTAATATGAGAATTGCTCCTAAACTAATGAATAAATCTTTATATTTATATGTTTTAGAAGGTTTTATTAAAAAGAGAACCCCAAGATCAAAGAAAAATATAGACGATTTGATGCCCTAAAGATAGTTCAAAAAAGGCGTTAATACATTTTGATAACCTAATAGATTTACAAGACCAAGACTTTTAAATTTTCCTAACTAGAGTATAATAATGCTTTTAAATCATCCCCCTCTTTTTATATTATGATTCAGGATTATGTTCAGTTGGTTGAGAGGATTTCTAAAGCAACAGGAAAAGAGGAAGATGAGATAAATAGACTTGTGGAAGCTAAGAGAGCTAAGCTTTCTGGACTTATATCAAGGGAGGGAGCAGCTCAGATAGTAGCTTCTGAATTAGGGATTAATTTTGATAAAGCAAAAGTCAAGATTAATGAGATTATGCAGGGAATGAAAAAGATCAATATTGTAGGAAAAATAATACGAATGTTTCCTGTCAGAAGTTATGAGACAGAGAATAGGAAGGGAAAGATAGGGAGTTTCATTCTTGCAGACGAAACAGGTAATATAAGAACTGTTTTGTGGGATACAAATCATATAGAGTTGATTGAAAAAGGAGAGATTAAAGAAGGCGATATGGTTGAAATAACAAACTCTAATTTTAGAAATACTGAATTACATCTAACAGGTTTTTCTGATATAAAGAAAAGTCAGGAAAAAATAGAGAATGTTAAGACTGAACAGGAATTTTTTGAGAGGAAAATTTCTGAACTGAAGGTAGGAGGAAGTTTTAAGATAAGAGCAGTGATAGTACAGATTTTCGAACCTAGGTTTTTTGAGGTATGTCCAGAATGTGGTAAAAAGGTTATTAACGATGTTGATGGAAGTAAATGTAGTGAGCATGGGAAAGTTATTCCAAAGAAAAGATCTTTGCTTTCTTTAGTTTTAGATGATGGTACTGAAAATATTCGAGCTGTTTTATTTTCAGAACAGATTCAAAATCTTAATTTAAAAGAAGAAGATTTGGAAGGAGAAGATTTTCTGAAAAAGAGAGAGGAATTATTAGGAAAAGAATTATTTTTTTCAGGAAATGTAAGACAGAACAAACTTTTTAATAACATGGAGTTTTTTATTTCAGGTATTGGAGAAATAGATATAGATAAGTTGATAGAGGTTTTGGAGAAATAAGCAAAAACAAAAAGAGGCAAGAAAAATGATGTTGAGAACTCATCTCGCTATAGTTGTATTGGCAATACTCTTATTTTTGCCTCATGTTTCAGCTGCTTCAGACAAGCTCATTTTTATTGCTGTTGCTTTGGTAGCTACGATGATCCCGGATATAGACACTGGTTTTTCTACTTTGGGAAGATTTCAGGCCTCGAGAGCAGTGCAGTTTTTGGTTAAACATAGAGGTATTTTTCATAGCTTTACTTGGGATAAGACCTTTTTGGCCTTCTAAAGCTACATCAAAATGGAAAATTAGGACAGGAGGAATAACTGAGACGAGTTTGTTTGTTTTTTTTCTTTTGTTTGATTTGGTTGTAATGATATTTATGGTTAAAAGTATACTCTAAGATGTATTTCAGAGACAAATAATCTTTATAAATTCAGGAAAATGACAAAGGAAAAAGAGTTTAAAGTTACTGATTTGCCTGGTATAGGGCCTAGTTCTGCTAAGAAGCTAGAAGATGCAGGCATTTATGATTTAATGGGGCTTGCAGTGATGTCACCAACTGAGTTGTCGGAGATGGCCGGTGTTGGAGAGGCTGTCGCAAGAAAAGCAATACAGGCAGCTAGGAAAATGTTACAGTTGGGTTTTACTTCTGGGGATGAGTATGCAAAAAAAAGAGGTGAAATAAGGAAAATAACTACAGGCAGTAAGAATTTAGATGCTCTTCTGGGCGGAAGAGGTATTGAAACTAAAGCTATTACAGAAGCTTTTGGCGCTTATGGCAGCGGGAAGACTCAACTTGGCTTGACTCTTGCTGTGAATACGCAATTACCTATAGAAAAAGGGGGCGCTAACGGAAAAGTTGTTTTTATAGATACAGAAGGTACTTTTAGGCCAGAGAGGATAAGACAGATAGCAGAAGCCCTTGGTGCAAATCCGGAAAAAGTTTTGAAGAACATATTTGTAGCAAGAGCTTTTAACTCAGACCATCAAATTTTATTAATAGATAAGATAGGGGAGATGATTAAAGATGGGGAGAAAATTAAATTAGTTGTGGTGGATAGTTTAACAGCTCATTTCCGTGCAGAGTATGCAGGAAGAGGCCAGCTAGCAGATAGACAACAGAAACTAAACCGCTACATACATAATCTAATGAAGTTAGCTGAACAGCATAATCTGGCAGTGTATGTTACAAATCAGGTTATGGCAAATCCTGCAATGATGTTTGGTGACCCAACTACTCCTATTGGGGGCCATATAGTGGGGCATGCCTCTCAATTTAGATTATACTTAAGAAGAGGGAAAAAGGATAGTAGAGTAGCCAAACTAATTGACTCTGCTAAATTAAGGAGTTTAGAACATTATTGTCAAGAGAAACAAGCTGCATCTATGCAACGATTGGGTTCTATATTAGCAGATAAAATTGAAGGATATGATACTATTATAACTTCGGAAGTCTTTAAAACTAAATTAGATGAGTCATTAAGGGAGTGGAGTGTAGGATATTATGATCCAAAGGATGTTTTATCTTGTCTGGAGCTATTATTTTTTGTTAATGTTGTCTTAGATGATATATTACCAACATCTTTCTTAAATCAGCTTAAGGGACTTTACCATATACCTATAAGCTAGATAGTAAAAAATGCCCTTACCAGGACTTGAACCTGGATTACTTCCTTTTTGCTTTTCTTTACAATTTTTAAAGTTCTTGTCCGCAAGGAAGCGGCCTATCCAATTAGCCGATAAGGGCAGGTTTAAAAATCCTGTTTTGATTATAAATTTAACTATGACTGAGGAAAAAAAGACAGAAGAGGTTATATCTGATTTGCATATTCATTCTAGATATAGCAGAGCTACAAGTAAGAATATAGATATAGAGAATCTGGAGAAGTATGCTAGAATTAAAGGGCTCAACTTGTTAGGGACAGGCGACTTTACTCATCCAGAATGGTTTAAACAGCTTGCAAAATTAGAGGAAAGAGAAGGCATACTTTATACTTCAAGCGAATTTCCTTTTGTATGGCAGACTGAGATAAGTTTAATGTATACTCAAGATGGTAAGGGAAGAAGAATACATTATCTTATTCTTGCTCCAAGTAAAGAGGTGGTAAAGCAGATTATTAGTTTTTTGGGTAGTAAAGGAAGGTTAGATTATGATGGCAGACCAATTTTTGGCTTTACAAGTATAGAGCTAGTAGATGAGTTAATGAGGATAGATAAGAATATAGAGATTATACCTGCTCATATATGGACGCCTTGGTTTGGCATTTTTGGCAGCAAGTCTGGGTTTGATTCTTTGAAAGAGTGTTTTCAAGATAGAGCAGAGAAGATTCATGCAATAGAAACAGGTCTCTCCTCTGACCCAGAGATGAATTGGAAACTTAAAGAGTTAAATGACAAGACAATAGTTTCATTTTCTGATGCCCATTCTTTTTGGCCCTGGCGATTAGGAAGAGAAGCTACAATTTTTTCTTTTGATAGAGAAAAGATAAATTATAAAGAAATAATAAGAGAGATAAGAGAAAATAAAATTCTTGGTACTGTAGAAGTGGATCCTGCTTATGGCAAGTATCATTATGATGGCCATAGGTTTTGCGGATTTTCTTGCAGTCCAGAAGAAAGCAAGAAGTTAGGAGGACTATGTCCGAAATGTGGAAAGCCTTTAACAATAGGTGTAGAAAATAGAGTAGAAAAGTTAGCTGACCAGAAACCAGGAGATGCAAAAGGAAAAAAAACTTATTATAAATTATTACCTTTACATGAATTAATAGCCTTGGCTAAAGCTTCTACTCTTTCTAGTAGAAAGAC
>JAFCES010000007.1 GCA_017609045.1 Candidatus Pacearchaeota archaeon | reverse complement strand
TAAACCTCAATTATCTTGCCTTTTCTTCCTACATTTATGACTCTTGTCTTCCCTATTTTTTCTTCTAAACCAGCTGCTTCATGTACATGAGAGCAGAGAGCTATATCTGGTTTGAATTTTTTTATTGCCTCTTTTATAGCTTTACTTCCTCTCACAAATGTAGAAAATTTTTCCATTCTTGTTCCAGAAGGATGGACATGGGTTACCATTATTTTTTTCTTACTGGTTCTGATTTTTTTGAATCCTTTTTCCAATAAGTCGTAGATATCTTTTTCTCTTAACTTAAACAAACCAACCTCTCCAGAACCAGCTCCAAAAATTCCTATATTTCTTGCTTTAATGCCTTTGCCATGAATGTTTTTTACATTTGGATAGAGTTCTTCAAGAAAATTTGCTGTTGCCAGAGTTTCGTGATTTCCAGGAATTATCAGAACTTTTTCCTTAGCTCTAGTAAAAGGACCTATTAAATTCTCTATAGAAGTTTCTGCTAAAGTTAAGTCTCCTGTCAAGATTACGAGGTCAACTTTCTCTTTTCTTGCTTTTTCTGCAAGCTTTTTCACTAAAGTTGTGTCTCCATGAATATCTCCTGCTGCGAGAATTTTGAGTTTTCTTCCTTCTTTTTTCTGTTTGATTTTTGCTTTTTTCATTTCAAATTAGTAGTAAACAAGATTTATAAAGGTTGTATTTTTTATTAAAAAATGGTAGGAGAAAAACCACCTAGCCAGTATATTACACTTCAACTTCCAGGACACAGGTCTACTTCTACTAAAAAGCACTGGGTAGGTTGGAAAGAGATTTTTGATGTTTCTGGAACTAATGATACAGGTTTAGTTGAGGTTGCTGCTAGATTAGAAGTTCCTCAGCATTATAGAAAAATACCAAGACAGCTGGAAAGGTTTCATGTTCCTGGTTATTGGTTTAAGATTTATGAGACGAAAGGAGAAATAAGGAGAGCAGGATTTCCACGTATGGAAAGAGATTATTTTTATGAAACAAGCATGAGGTTGATATTTTCAGAAGATTATTTAGAGGTTATGGGAGAGATTAGAAAGAGAGGATTAGAAAAAGAGGTCGGGAATGAAAAAAAGAAAATGAAAAGAAAAGGACAGTTTTTCCTTGATGTTTCTGTCATGTCTCCGGAAATTGAAGAAATGTGGAGAATAAAAATCAGGGAATTAGAAAGAATAAGGGAGCGGGAGAGAGCGTCAAGAGGAGGAAGTGATATACCTCTCAGAACTGCAATTTCAGCTTAGTAAATTTTTACATAATCCTTTAACTTAAATTAAGAAATTACACCAAAAATTTAACAATTAACAACATTGTGGTTCCTGCTGCTAAAGGAATAATGAGATTATCATCTAATTGAATTTTTTGGATTTCTATAATTACGGATTCAAATAACATAGCTATTAAACTTCCAGGGATTGCAAGTAAAGGAGAAACAAAAAACATAGCGAGTAAAGAGCCTGTCACAAAACCAGCTAAATGTCCCTCCATGTTTTTTCTTTTGTCAAGAAAAAATTTTGTTTTTCCGAGAGTTTTGCCTATAAAATGTGATGTAGGGTCAGCAAAAATGAGAATTATAATAGAAGCTAAAGCTATATCTCTTGGGAATAGTTTTAAAGTCAAGAGAATACCAGCTAGAAAAAAGAGAAATGCTCTTCCAGGCAAGTCTTCATCTTTTCTCTCAAATCTTTCTAGTAAAAAGTTAATTATAGGGAGTTTGTATTTTAAACTTAATAGTGAGAGAAATCCTGCTAAAATTAAAAGAAAAAATAAGTGTAAAATACTAATAAAATTAAACATTATTAAAAATAAGAAAACTATTCCTATCAATATATGAAGAATTTTTCTTCCTAATTCTTGGTTGTCCATTTTACTCTTCAAATTTACCTCAATTTGCCCAGAAGAAGCTACTAATCTTTATTTTTTAGTCTTTGTTTTAGGCTTTATTACTTTAAAGCCAGTATATTTCCATAAGCAGGAAGGAATTTTTATACTTCCATCTTTTTGTTGAAAATTTTCGAGGATTGCCACAAGAGCGCGAGAGGTTGCTATTGCTGTACTATTGAGCGTATGGCAAAATTTTCTTTTTCCTTTTTCTTCATACTTTATGTTAAGTCTTCTTGCTTGATATTCTGTACAGTTAGAAGCTGAAACAGCTTCCCTGTAAGCATTTTGGGCAGGCATCCATAACTCTAAGTCATAAGTCTTGCTTGAAACTTTTCCTGTGTCTGCCGAACATAATATAACTATTCTATAGGGTAGATTTAGTTTTTTGAAAATTTCCTCTGCATTTTTAATCATTTCTTCATGTAGTTTTTCTGCCTCTTCTGGCTTACAAAAAATAAACTGCTCTACTTTATTGAATTGATGTACTCTGAAAATGCCTTTTGTATCTTTTCCATGAGAGCCAGCTTCTTTTCTGAAACAAGGTGAAATTCCAGCATATTTTAAGGGTTTTTTTAAATTCAGAATCTCGTTCATATGCAGGGGGGCAAGAGAATGTTCTGATGTTGCTATTAAGTAAAGGTCTTCATCCTGAATTTTATAAATCATATCTTCAAAATCAGCTAGAACTACAGCTCCTTCATAAGCTTCTCTTCTAATCATATAAGGTGGTTCGATTAAATTATAATTCTTCTTTTTTAGAAAATCTAATGCGAACATCATTAAGGCGTAGTCTAATTTCACAAGCTCATTTTTTAAATAAAAAAATCTAGAGCCAGATACCTTGCTTGCCCTTGCTATATCTCCGATATCTAAACTTTTGAGTATTTCTTCATGACCTTTTACTTTCTGTTTTATAGGCTTAAGGTATTTTCTTATAATTTTATTATCTTTTTCAGATTTTCCTTTTGGCACAGATTTATCAAGCAAGTTTGGGATTTGCAGCATTAAATCTTTAATTTCTTCTTCTGTTTTTTTTTCTTTTTCTTCTATTTGTTGTATTCTTTCTGGGATCTGTTTAGCCTGTTTTATTAACTCTGCTATATCTCTCCCTTGTTTCTTAGCCTGATTGATTTCCTTACTTATTTGGTTTCTTTTTCCTCTCAGTTTATCTGCTTCTTTTTTTAATTTTCTCCATTGTTTATCTTTCTCTATAACTCTGTCTAATTTTTTTAGTATCTTTTTATCATTTCTGAGAGCAAGATTCTTTCTTATCTCTTTGGGATTTTCTCTAACCAATTTTATATCTATCATGTCTTAGTTAAGCAGAATTGTTATTTAAATCTTGCGAGTTAAGATTTATTAACTCTGAAAACTTCTTTTGAATATGAAAGAAGTAGAGAAAATAATTGAATCAGCAAGAAAAGAGATGTGGAATATGTTGAGGAGTGTTTATAATTATAACTCAAGTTTTGCGGAAACTAAAAAACAAGAAAAATTGCTTGAGAGGATTGTTTTCGCAATGTCTCTGATTGACAGGAAGTTTTTTGTTCCTAATGATGAGATTGCTTATATAGATAATGCTCTTCCTATAGGAGGGGGGCAGACTATAAGCCAGCCTTCTACTGTAGCTAGAATGTTACTTCTTGCAGAATTAAGTGGGGGAGACGATGTTTTGGAAGTTGGAAGCGGAAGTGGTTGGAATGCTTCTTTGATAGCTTTCCTTGTTTATCCCGGAAGTGTGGTGAGTGTTGAAAGATTGAATAAACTAAAAGAAAAAGCTGAAAAAAATCTTTTTGCTTTAAGAGAGCATTTAAAGCAAAATAGACCAGAGATTTATCAAAAGGTAGAAAAGATTAATTTTCTTTCTGAGAATATTTTTTCTAAAAGAAGAGTCTGGAAGAAAAAGTATGATAAGATTATAGTTACTGCCGGCATACCTAATATGGATGTAGAGAAGAAAGTTGAAATGCTTGCTGGACAATTATTAAAGCGAGATGGCGTTTTGATATGTCCATATACTTCTGGTCCTATACTTATATATAAAAAAATAAATGAGAAAATAAGAAAAACCTCAACGGGAGAGAGTTATGTTTTCGTGCCTTTGTTAGAATGATAAAAAGACTATATTTTTGCTCTTATGATTCTAGTTGTAGGATAGAGCAAATTAATACAGAGATTGTAAAAGGGAAGATTAAAACAAACAAGTGGAGATTGAAGAAGAGGATTTACAGAACTCAGTTAGTCAAAGAAAGGCAAAAATAGAAATGGTTGCTAGAAAGACAGAGCTATTTATCAAAGGCTACTTATTGTTATATAAGGAGATTACTGGGGAAGCTTTTCTGGTGAGGTAATAAGAATTTTTGAGCGAAAGGTTTAAAAATATATAGTTTAATATATAGTTTAGAGAATATAAGACTCGGGGGAAAACTAAGGGAAATAAAATGAAAGATAATTTTGATATCTTTTTCAGAAGAAAGCCAGCTTTAATGCTTATAGCTTTGAAAAAGATTTCTAGGGTAAGATATGGCTCTGTTCTGGCTAAGGAAGTTGACTGCACTTACAGCCACGCAGTTAAGATTCTTCAGACACTTGAAAAACTTGGTTTAGTTACTTTTGAGAAAAAAGGAAGGATTAAATTGATTAAGTTGACAAAAAAAGGTCATGAGATTTCTGACTATATTGAAAACATTAGAAAGCTGATAAGTTAAAAACTTAGGAGTTTCTTAAAAATGGAGGAGATAATAATGCTAGAGTTAAGAGAACACTACTCTTTTGTTCATGCTAATTACCCTAAAGGTCCGAGTAAGTTGAGTGTTGGCATGAAGAAGAGCTTAGAACGAAGTTTAGAAAGAGCGAAAGGGCTTCTTGAGCAACTTATTTTAATTAGAGGTGGAGCGAATGATTTTGTAAGAGATGTTATTTTAATTTATAGAGATTATGTTAATTACAGACTACAAGAGCTAAAAAAATACTAAGCTCTTCTCACACAGAGACTCGCTAGTCATTTAAAAAATAGTCTCGTCTCTATGCTCTTCTCACACAGAGACTCGCTAGTCATTTAAAAAATAGTCTCGTCTCTATGCTCGCCCCCTGCTTTCGCCATCAACTATTCCTGAAGCGATGAGATGAGCAACTCTTAATGGCTCTGGAATTGCTGAATGAATACAAGTTATCTGCAGCACTTTTTTTGTTCTTTTTAAAGAGATACCAGCTGTTTGTATATAGAGATTTTTTTTATTTATCTTTATTTTTTCAATCTTGCCTGCTTTCTCTACCAAGCTTATTCTCCTCTTATCAAGTTTTTTCAAAGCAAGAAAAAATTTTTTCATTTCTGGTCTTTTTCTCATTACTACTATTACTGGAAGTTTTGTTTTTCTTCTCAGCTTTTGAATGTCAACAAGGTTAAAACCAGCAAAAGTAATTCCATCTAACATGATAATTTGTAATTGGTCTTTATGTCTAGTCTTTCTTACTGCTTGTATGAGTTTTTTTGTGGCATCTTCTCCGTCTCTCTTAATATGAAAAGAGAGAAGGCCGTCAAGATAATTTCCTCCCCTGTAGACTACTCCTACCATCAATACCTTTTTCTGTTTTCTTGAAAAAGGAGCATCATCTATACCTAAAATTCTTATTTCTCTTTTTACTGATTTTTTCATTTTCTTATTTTCTCATTCATTTCTTTTATTCTCTCGCCTTTCTCGTTTATGAAACTCGCAAGACCTTCTATATGACTTATCTTTAACTTTAATAGGGCTCCTCTTAAAGTGTTATCAAGCCTTACCTTTCTCTTACCAAGTTCTGACTTTAAAAGAAGATAGAGTTTTTTTCCTTTTTTATCAAAATCCGTCAAGATACAGATTTTTTTTCCTTCTGCGAGAGTTTCTATCTCTTCTATTTTTTCGTATAAGGATTTGCCTGTCTCGTTTATTACAAAGATAATATCAAAACCAAGTTTTTGTAAGGCAAGCTTATCCTTCTTCCCTTCAACTACTATTAGCATTTCTCTCGCATTGTTGAAAATTTTCTCAAAATTATTCATCTGATTTTACTCCACCTTTATCCTGGCTGTTTGAATATCTTTTTGTATTATTTCTAAGACTTTTTCTTGGTTCTCATCAGGATATCTTCTTTTTATCTTCCCTTTAATAAATTCTCTCACTTTCCCTGTCTCTTCACTTAAAGTATAGACAGTAGCTTTTGTGGATGAAGATGTAGCTAGAGCTGCTATATGTCTTGCAGCAAACTCTGGTTCTATTTGATTCTCATCTACACCAAGGACATTAATGTTAAGATAAACTGATGGAGAATAGATAAATCCTTTATCATCTATTAACACTGCCCCATCTACCCCTACTTTCTTTAAAAGCCTTTTTGCATTTTCGTCCCTAATGTGTACAGTTTCATTAAAATCTTTAAAATTTTTCTGCCTTATACCTATTGGAAGAGCTCCTTTTGCCAAAACATTATTTAAATCAGAAAAAACAACAAGAAGACCAGAATGACTCTGACTTTCACTAATTTCTGTCAGTATATCAAAAATCTTATTTCTTATTTCTTTTTTCATTTATAAGACCTCAAAGTTTTTTGCTAACTTTCTTTTAAAGAAAGGTTCTTTTTGTAATTTTTCAGGATGGATCCGGAGGGATTTGAACCCTCGACACCCGGATTTCTTCCAAGTCTAGCTCGGTTAAGAGTTTCACTCTCTAAAGGATAACCAATGAGTATATTTCTTAATGTGTTCTGGGTTATTTGAGCCAATTAAGTTCGTCCATTTGGTAAAATTTTTCTCTCCAGCTCATTTCTATCTTTTCTTGTTTCATTTCAGCTATCCTCTAGAACCGGTGCTCTAACCAGGCTGAGCTACGGATCCTAACATAATGAAGAAAAAGAGATTTAAAAATATGTTGCTAAATTTATTAAAATTTTTTAGACAAAAAATTTATCTATATTCTCTCCATGTATGCTTGCACTTAGTACAGCGAAAAAACCTTGTTTCCGCTTCATCTGCTGCTCTTGTTTGAGCTGACCAGAAATAAGCTTCTCTATGCCCACATTTTGGACAGACAGCTGTTGTTGTAGGAAAGACATTTGTATCTTTATCTTTTATAACTCCTATTCTCTGCTTCTCATTCATTTTTTCAGAAGCTTCGAGCTTGACTTTTCCTTTTGCGAGATAGCCACATCTTGCACATTTGTATTTTTTATTCTTCTCAACGAGAATAGAACCACACTTTGGACAAAATTCCATTATGCCTTTTATCTTTGAGGATTTTTAAATCTTACTATTTATCTTACTCACTTGAGAATTATAAAAATTCTAAGAAAAACCTTGTAGAATCTTAACAAAAGCGAGTTTAATCCATCCGAGTTTAGGAATTCTAAATAAGGCTTTTCCTATCACTTTTGTGTTTGAAATGTTTTTTTCAACAGAAAGCTGTCCAGAGTTATTATCCCCTTTTGTTTCATAATACATTTCATTATTTCCTTCTTTAATGTTAACTACTCTGTGTATGATTGGATGTTTTTGCCCTGCTTCAAAGATAATTACATCTCCTACTTTTACACTGCCGTATCCAGAAACCACAACAATATCACCCATTTCCAAGCCTGTTTTTAAAGGCCAAAACTTCACCTCCTCTTTTTTTAGACCCTCAGATTCATACCATTCTCCCTTTTCGCTCCACCATAATTGGAAATTATCCTCTAAGCCTATTACATTTCCAAGAAAACTACCGGGATGATGCATACTCTCACTCTCAACTACCACTAAAGGCAGAGGAGTAGAAAGTATCAAAGATAGAGCAGGAAAGAAAATGAACTTAACTATGATGAAAGCTAAAACTAGAGAAATTAACCAACTCCATATACTTTCATCTTTCCATAAAAAGTTCCATGTCCGCGAAAAGATATTCTTTTCGGGGCCCCAAAATCCCGAACTTTGCGAGGGATTTTGCGGTTTTCTTGCAAGTTCTTTTGTTTTCATTATTAATTTAGTAAGAAAAAGCGCTTTTAAATGTTTTTATTTTCTACTTTGAAGTGGTTAAAAAAGAAAAGCCCCTTTGACTAAACAATGCAAGTCAACCGAAACATTTATAAATGTATACTTTTTGTGTATACCTGAAGGTGTATACAAGAACACCTCCTTTCAACCCAACTATCTCGGTCTGCGGGATGCTGAAGAAAACAAGAAAAGAAAAAAGGAAATCAAAAATGACAGATATGTTTGATAATATTGTTTTATGCAGAAAGTGCAATCAGAAGATGAAACCAGCCAAGTTAGTTAGAAAAGGTTTTGAGATGAGAGCTTTAATATGTAACAAATGTGGCAATAAGATAGTACATCCCGCAGACGAGGCTGAATATAATAACTTTATTAGGTTGAAGAACAAGGTTTTTAAAGTTAAATTGAGATTAGTTGGAAACAGTTATGCTGTAAGTATTCCTAAAGAAATAGTAGATTTTGTTAAAGAACAGGAGAGAATGTTTGATGATCTTGTAAGATTAAGTTTTGAGGATGCAAAGAAATTAATGTTAAGATTTGATTAAAATGACACAAAGAAATCAGGTAAAGCTGAAGGTTGTGGAAGCAATGCAGGATGATGCATATAAAGGTATAGCTAGGATAGATACAGAGATAATGAGGAAACTAGGAGTGAGAAGAGGAGATGTAATTTCTATTAGAGGAAATAGAGAGACTGTTGTGATAGTAGATAGGGCTTATCCTGCTGATATAGGTGAAGGTATTATAAGGGTAGATGGGATTATCAGGAGAAATGCGGGAACAGGTATAGGCGAGATCGTAAGTGTTGAAAAAACAGACATTAGAGAGGCTAAGAAAATTAACATAGCTCCATCACAGAGGGGCGTGATGATTCAGGCAGACCCTGAAGCTTTAAAGAGAGGATTGTTAGGAAGGGCTGTAATTAAAGGTGATATTGTCGTCTTAGGAGGAACTCAGAGGAGAAGGGATATTATGTCAGAAATGGACCTTTTCAATGATATTTTTGCTGAAGCTTTATCTGGTTTTGGAAGTTTTGGATTTTCTGGTGCAAGAACAAGGTTCTTAATAGTTTCAACTCAACCCAATCAGCCATGCATTATAACAGAAAACACTGAAATTATACTTTCACCAAAAGCAGTGGAAATATCTGAAGAAAGAATTCCAGAGGTTACATATGAAGATATTGGTGGTTTAAATGAGGAGATTAAGAAGATAAGAGAGATGGTAGAATTGCCTTTGAAACATCCAGAAATTTTTGATAAACTTGGTATAGAGCCCCCAAAAGGTGTCTTATTGCACGGACCTCCAGGAACAGGAAAAACTTTGCTTGCGAAAGCAGTAGCTAACGAAAGTGAAGCTAACTTTATACTTATTAATGGCCCTGAACTGATGAGTAAGTTTTATGGCGAGAGCGAAAAGAACTTGAGAAGTAAGTTTGAGGAAGCTGAAAAAGCTTCTCCCAGCATTATTTTTATAGATGAGTTAGATGCTATTGCTCCAAAGAGGGAGGAGTCTTATGGAGAAGTAGAAAGAAGAGTTGTAAGTCAGCTTTTAACTTTGATGGATGGCCTTCAATCTAGGGGAAAAGTGGTTGTGATAGGAGCTACTAATAGACCTAATGCTATTGACCCAGCTTTGAGAAGGCCAGGAAGATTTGATAGAGAGATAGGGATTAATGTTCCAGATAAAAAAGGAAGGCTTGCTATTTTAAAGATACATACTAGAAATATGCCTCTTGCTAAAGATGTCAGTTTAGAGGAGTTAGCTGCTATAACTCATGGTTTTGTAGGAGCTGATCTGGCTTCTCTTGCGAAGGAAGCTGCCATGAATGTTTTAAGGAAGGTACTTCCTAAAATAAAAATGGATAAAGAAGAGGAGATTCCTCGTGAAGTGCTAGAAGCTCTTAAGATAACAAAAAGAGATTTTTCAGAAGCTTTGAGAGCAGTCAGGCCGAGTGCTATGAGAGAGGTTTTAGTTGAGACTCCTAACATAAAGTGGAATGATGTTGGAGGTTTAGATGAAGTTAAGCAAGAGTTGAGAGAGATGGTGGAGTGGCCTATGAAGTATCCTGAGAATTTTATTAGGATGGGTATTAAGCCACCAAAAGGGATTCTCTTATATGGACCTCCAGGAACAGGAAAAACTTTACTTGCGAAAGCAGTAGCTAATGAGTCTGAGGCTAACTTTATACAGGTAAAAGGTCCAAGCTTATTGAGCATGTGGGTGGGTAAATCTGAAGAAGGCGTCAGAAAAATTTTTGAGAGAGCTAGACAGGTAGCTCCTTGTATTATTTTCTTTGATGAAGTAGATTCTTTGGCCTCAAGAAGAGGGTTAGAGATGGGAAGTAGAGTTACAGAGCATGTTTTAAATCAGCTTTTGGCAGAGATGGATGGTTTAGAAGAGCTGCAAAATGTTATTGTTATAGGAGCTACAAACAGACCTGATATGCTTGATCCAGGGATATTGAGGCCAGGAAGATTTGATAGGATTCTTTTAACTCCACCTCCTGATAAAGAGGGCAGGCTTGCTATTTTAAAGATACATACTAGAAATATGCCTCTTGCTAAGGATATAGATTTAGGAAAGCTTGCAGAAGTTACAGAGGGTTATGTTGGAGCTGATATTGAAGCTTTAGTAAGGGAAGCTGCCATGCTTGCTTTAAGAAAAGATAAAAAAGCTAAACAAGTGGAGAAGAAGTGTTTTGATGAGGCTATGAAGAAAGTTAAAGCTTCTGTGAGTAAGGAATCTATGGACAAATACAAGAGAATTGAGAAAGAGTATCTAAAATCAGCTAAAGCTGCTTTAGAAAAACCAGTTGGCTATCTTGGTTGAGGTTTCAGTTTTATCATTTATAAATATTGTTTTTTCTGACTGAGACACTTTTCCGTGTCCTTTCTCAATCAACTGAGGGTATTGATGAAGAATTTCCTGCTGTTCTAATTGTTTTAGAGAAAATAAAATTCGAGTTCCAAACTTCTCGATAAGCCAACGAGAACAGAAAGGGAGAGTTTTATATTCTGTTTCAATAAAATTTAAAATTTTCCTGCTCATCTTATCTCTCACTGGTTTTTTTTCTTTTAACCTGTAAATTCCAGAGGGCTTTCCTTCATAAATAATTCCTTGTCCATTAGTTGAGAAAGGCTCTATTGCATAAACTCCTTTTTTTAGTTTTGTTTTATTGTTGTTGTTGTAATTAGGGATAGTTATTCCGGCGTGGACTTTATATTTTCCAAGTTCATGTCCAGACAAATTTCTTATTGGAGAAAATCCTTTTTTTGTTATTATCTCTTGAATTTTCTGCCCTATTTTCCATATTTCTATTCCTGGCTTTGCTATTTTTAATGCTGCAGATAAAGCTTCTTCACTCGCTTCTATAAGTTTTTTATTTTCTTCATTATCTTCTAAATCAAGAGGGAAAGCTGTGTCTATTATGCATCCATCTACGTGAACGCCTAAGTCAATCTTCAATAAGCCAGAGGCTTTGGTTTCGTCGTCATGGCTTGGTGTGAAGTGGGCTGCTATCTCATTGATGCAGAGATTTGTGGGAAAAGCTGGTTTTCCTCCTAATTCTTGTATTTTACTTTCTATTTTTTCAGCTATTTCTAAGAGCTTCATTCCTGGTTTGATAATTGATTTTGCATATCTAATTACTTCAGAAGCTATTTCTTGTGCTTTTCTATACTTTTCAACTTCTTCTTGCTGCATGGAAAAACATAAAAAAGCTCAATATTTAAGTTTATTTATGTATATTTCGAAAGGGCTTGGGGATAGATTAAGGAGAATTTTTCCTCAAGTCAAATTTGTAGAAGTTTTAGCTCAGTTCATGGATTTTTATGCTGAAGGCAGAGTTCCTGAGCATTTTGTTTTAAGCTCTTCTTTATATTTGAAAAAAGTTAGAAACATACAGGAATTAGAAGAGAGATTGGACCAAGAAAGAGAGAGAGCGAGGGAGAGAGACACAATAATTCGACAGAGAGACATGACAATCAAAATGCAAGATACATTAATTGAACAACTAAAGAACCCTGGTCTAAAACTAGATGCTGTAGTAGAAGCAATAGAACAATTAGGTTATTTTTGTATTAAAGTTGACAAGTATGAACGAGCTACTACAACAGAAAAAGCAAATGCCCTTTTAGGTTATGGTGGGCTTCAGGATGTTTCTTGGAAAGATGTATTTAACTCCGATAAAGAACAATTAGAAGATTTAGTGAAGAGAGAGGAGGTGTATAGTAAGACCTTAAGACACAGAACGAGAGTTGGCGAAACTGAAAAGAACCTCGCTGTTAATGTTACAAATATTCCTATATATTCTGGTCCGAACAATGCTAAGATGAGGATTTATGTCGGGAGAGTTTTCGCGATGAGGATACTTGGGGTTTGGGAAAGATTAGTAGAATTGGCATTACAATATATAGGTAGAGGTAGAAAAGAGGTTAGTGTACAAGAAGTTATGAATAGGATGGGAAAAAGAATAGAGATTCCTGGAATTGAGTCAGCTACTTAATCTTCCCTGACCACCACGTTAAGAGGATGCTCTGACAGCTGATTTTTCATTTTCTAAAATTTCTCCTTCGAGGATTTTTGGTTTGAAAATTCTGCCAGTAAAAGGTTCTCTTACCAGAAACTTAAGCTTTTTTTCTTTAAAGGAAAAGGGTTGTCCTCCTGCTGATTTGTACCAGGCATTACTTCCAGAACCACTTGAGATTAAAACTCCTGAACTTCTCTGCTCTTCTTCCTCACCTTTAAAATTTATTATATATTTTGATGTATGGAACTGGTTGAGGGAACCGACATAAACATCATTTAAAGCTAGCTTATCGAGAATAACATTATTCCTCGCTACTTTGGCTCTTTGCCTTTGTATTATTTTATATTTCCCAGATAGTATTTCTTTTAAAATCTCTAACTCTTCTTCACTTATACTTGTCAATGCCCCCTCACTTACTTTTAACTCTGAGTTTACTCCTAAAATTGGAGTATTTTTCAAAAAATGAGACGCCCTAATAAAAGTCCCGTCTCCTCCGGCAGTTAAAACTAAGTCTATATTGTTGAAAAGGGAAGCTTGAAGGTCTGTAGATTTTACAGATTTACAGGAATAGAGTTCCTCGACAATTTTCTTTATTTTTCCTACTACATCTAAATGAGTTTCAGATACTTTCTCGCTGTAGACTATTAAAATATTTTTAAACATTTTAAAACCCATCGAGTTTAGTCTGCTTTTTACCCTCTATTATTTCTTTGGTATTTATATTGAAAACCTCGAAAATATTTTCTATTGCTGGTAGAATTTGATGTTTCAAATAATAGTTTATGTCATACTCTCCCTTTTCATCTGGCAATCTTGCCCTTTCTCTTACTAAAGCTCTTTTCTTTTTACTTTCTGCTATATAATAAGAAATTAAAGTACCAGGGTCTACAGGAAGTTCTTTTGCTAACATTTTCCTTGCTATAGTTACATGAGGACCTTCTGCTCTATATTCAGATAAAGGTTTTTTTAACTGAGTTCTTATTATTAGCTCTCTTCTGTTTATGTCGCGCTTTTTTATTTGTTTTATTATTTTCTTTACATAAACTAAAGCTGATTTTTCATCACCCTCTTTTAAAATCTTTTCTAAAACTTTGTTTTGTACCTCTCTTGATAGATTGCACCAATCTCTTCTGACTGTTTCAAATCCCCTTATCTTTAGCTTGCCTTTTTCATTTATTAAAGCATATTTCTTTTTAGCTCCAAATTCTCCTGTTCTTTTAGTTACCCATAGTCCTCTTTTATAGAAATCTTCTAATTCAAGCTCCATTATTCCAGGAAGTTGAGAGTTGAGTTTTTTTAGAAATTTTAAAACTTGAGTTTTTGATTTTTTGTTGAGTAGAAAAGCGAAACCGTCGGTATCTGCGTAGATTACTTTGAAACCAGCTTTATTTGTTTTTTTAATTGTTTCTTTGATAAATTTTCTGGCAAGAGCTGCTGTGGCTGCAGCAGCTTCAGGACAATAATATCTTGCACCAAAAAAACCATTATAACCATAAGCTGCATTAGCCAGAAGCTTGAAAGCATTACTTCTTACTTTTTTTATGGGGTCTGGTGTTTCTTTTAATTCTTGTTTGTATTTTTTTCTCAATTTTATTATTTCTTCAAGCAGTTTTGGCACAAAGCCTTTCTTTTTACTGAAATAGATTTTTTCTTTTCCTAAGTCAACTTCAAGAGAGTTTGGTTTTTTTCTTCTTCCTAAAAAAGTGGTTCTGGAAAGATTAAAAGAAACTATGATAGAAGCATACATACTGGTAAAATCAAAGATAGCTAAGTCTTCATATAAAGCTGCTTCTGGTTGAAAGACAAAGGCTCCTTCATATCTCTCCCTTAATCTCCTTTTTGCTATTTCCTCGTGTATGGGTCTTTTTTCAGCTATCTCGTTGAATCTTTCAAGATTATGTACAAAATAGTTTTCAACTAAACCAGACATACCATATCTTACAATACTAAAAAGAGGTTCTTGGATTATCCTCGTAAACTCCTGCAGGTCAGGCCATAGTTTTTGGAAAAGTTTGTAAGTGAGTAGAGAGTCTTGTAAATTATACTGAAAATATTTTTTCCATTCTTCTTCTTTCCTCTCTTTTGATTTTTTATCATGGTCTATTTCTAGTTTGCCTTCTCCTATTAACTCAGAAGCAACTTCATTTAAAGAAAGAGTTTCTGATTGCAGGTATTGGGAGTAGGCTGTTTCTATAAATTTCAGCAAGTCAATATGTACAATTCCTTTTATTCTCGCATTCAAAGGTCTGCCTCGAGAAAAAAGAATTCTGGAGTTGTCTTTTCCAAGCCTTAAGTCAATATGGTTTTTTTCAGCTCTAGCTCTTAAATATGGAAGGTCAAAACCATCACTAAAGTAGCCGGTGATGATGTCTGGGTTTATTTTTTTTATGTATTCAGAAAAGGCTTCAATCATATCTGCTTCATCTTTATAGCATTCAACATAGCTCTGCGGTTTTGATGTTTTTTTCCATGTCAGCACTTTCTTTATATTATCAGAAACAAGAGAAATCATTAGAATTTCTCCTCTTCCTATCTCAAACTCTTCTGCTTCTATGTCAAAAGCTAAAACTTTTGGTTTGAAATCTGGTTGGGATTCTGATTCTTTAGCTTTTTCCAATTTTAAAACAAAATCTACATTTAGAGAGCGAGATAAACCTTCTAACTCCATGTCACTTAAAATTCCTCCCTCAACCTCGTACCAGACAAGAGGCTTAATTTTCTTTTCAATTATATACCTTGTTATCAAGTTGATATCTCTCTCACGAGTCTCTACTTCACTACTCATTCTCTTAATTTTATCAGAAATTATCTTCATTTGATTATGCTGGCAGAAAATTTTTATTGTCCTAATCGGCTTTTCCATGTAGTTTTTATTTACAATTTCTGCTTTCTCCACCTCTTTAATTTTTTCCACCTTTCTTAATAGTTTTTCTGGGTTTTTTGTAAAGATATAGAAAAAATTTATTGCTTTATCTACTATACAGCAGTTTTTTCCTTCTTTTGTCTTGCCATAAACTAACATGTAAGTTTTTCCTTTTATGCTTACATAATCGTAGTCCAGAGGGATGAAAGTTAGTTTCATAAACAAAGAAAAAGAGAGAGATTTTTAAAGCTTCATA
>JAFCES010000036.1 GCA_017609045.1 Candidatus Pacearchaeota archaeon | reverse complement strand
AATACTATTTGTCTTCTTTTCACTCATTCCTATATAAATTAATCTTGACTTCTTAAACGGATAGGGAATTTCTGTTTTCTTAAGAAAAATAAAGTAAAGTCCGCACACGCCCATTAAAGGTTTAATATTCCTCAAACTAAATTCATGACTTTTATCAAAAAAAATATTATATTTCTGCATAAGTCTCTCCTCATATAACCTATAATCTTTAAGGCAAACAAATAGTTAAACCTGAATTCGGCCCTGGAGGAATTCCAAGAGCGGGTTCTACTCCTGGCGATCTTCTAAGATCTTCTAATAAATCTCTAACACTTACTTTTTGGCCAATCTTCTGTTGAGATTCTACACGTGGATTTCCTACCTCCCTTCCTCTATATACAACAACCTCGTTAATTCCTTCCTTAAGTGCTCTTGCACATAATCCTCTTGCATAGTAACGATTAAATTCTCCTTCTGCTAGAGTTTCTGGAGCATTTACAGGAACTTTCGCTTTTATTATTTTACCTGTGCTAGTCTTCCTAATCTCATGTGTATTCATACATCCCATAACTTTTAATTTAGAGGCTAACCAATCATCGTTATAATGAGAAATAGCCTTCTTAAGAAGGCTAATCCAGTTAGACTGTCCTACATCATTTAAACGGGGACTTATATATATATTCTCTTGCTTTATATCCATTTCTAATTCTTTTAGCATAAACTCTCTCGTTTTATCATCTAGGTTTTTGTAATAAATCCCCATTTTTTCCTCCTATTATTTTTAATATTTTAATTCTTTCAAATACCTTCAATCTTATTTGTTACATTTTTTATTCCCTGATATATCCCTTCTTTCGTCGTTTCCACTTCAATTACTCTCATTTTGGTAACAATATCAATCCCTTGGTGCTTCTTATATTCGGTGCCGAATTTCTTTGCTAAATTTTCTGCAATCTGATCATGCTTACTTTTAGCCATTTTTTGCCTCCTGCTCCAAGCTTTCTATTTCTTGTTTCCTCCTTCTTTGTTCTTCACCTTGAATCCTATCTTTCTCTTGGGTTTTTGGGGAGACATCATAAGTCGTCTGATGGCCTCAAAAATTGCTTTTATTTCTTCATCATGTTTTTCTATCTTTCTCTCTAATTCAGCTAATTTATAGGCAAGCTCTTTATGAGTAGAAAAAATCTGCCTTAACCTCACAAATGCCCGCATTATGGCAATGTTGACCTGAATTGCCCTCTCACTTCTCAAGACACTGGAGAGCATAGCCACACCTTGTTCGGTAAAGGCATAAGGACGAGCACGTCTTGCCCCTCCCCAACTTGAAGTCACAATTTGTGATTTCAAGTTTTCATATTCTTCCTGGCTTAGTTGAAACATAAAATCTTCAGGAAACCTTTCAATATTCCGCTTAACTGCTTGTACTAATACCCTGACCTCTACACCATACAACTTGGCAAGATCTGTGCTGAGCATCACTTTATGGCCACGAATCAGATAAATCTTCTTTTCAATCAATTCTACCGGCACAACTGCTGGCGAGTGCTTATGAACCTTTTTAATTTCAGAATCATTACTCATAATCCAGCTCCTTTAAATACTCTTCTATTTTTTTGGTAACGTCTTTAATCTGTGCATCCAGGGACAGCATCTCTTTCCATTCTTTCGCCACATCAATATCTTCAATCTCTTCTTCAGGGAACACATAAAGAGTGACATTCAGGTTATAGTCGTTCTCTTTTATCTTCTCAATCTCTACAATCCTTGAAAATCCCTCAGTTTCTCTAAACTCTTTGTAGGCTTTAACTATTTTTTCTATATGCTTATCACCCAGACGATTAAGTTTCCTGACATCCGGATGTTTCTCATATTCCTGGCTGGCATTGATAAATAAAATCTTCCCTCTTCTTGATTGGGGTTTATTTTTATTAAGAACAATTATTGCCCCTGGGGCTCCAGTGTTATAAAAGAGTTTCTCGGGGAGAAGGATAATTGTCTCTATCAGGTCAGCCTTAATTATGCTTGTTCTTATCGCTTTTTCCCTGCCGCCTCTAAAAAGACAGCCATTATCTATAACTACTCCAACTCGGCCGGTATCATCTTTCGCGGAAGCTAACATATGTTGGATCCAGGCCCAGTCGGCTGATTGTTTTGGTGTAAAGCCGAATTGAAACCTTTCTCTCCAATACTCCCCTTTTTTTAGAATCTCCTCGTTATATCCATCCTGGTTCCAGGGGGGATTAGCTATAACCACATCAAATTTTCGCAGCCCCTCACCTTCTTTGAACTTGGGATAAAGCAATGTGTCTCCCAGAGCAAGCTGACCATTGCGGATATCGTGAATGTAGAGGTTCATTTTAGCCAGAGCAAGAGTCTTATGGTTGTATTCCTGTCCAAAAAGGAAAATCTTATCTGCCTCGCTTCGGTTGTAACTTTTTTCAATCCGTTTATAAGAAGCAATAAGCATTCCTCCCGAACCACAAGCCGGATCATACACACTTTCACCAGGTTTGGGCTCGACCATGCCGATAATCAGCTTAATGACCTCTTTAGGAGTATAAACTTCACCTTCCTTAGCTTTTTGAGGAGCAAAATACCTTAATATCCATTCG
>JAFCES010000035.1 GCA_017609045.1 Candidatus Pacearchaeota archaeon | reverse complement strand
CAAGAGGAAAAACAAAATATGTGGGGGGAAAATTAAAGGGTACTAATGTATATGAAGCAATTGAAAAACACTGGAAAAGTTTAAGGAAGCTTGCGAACAGCGATGGGGACGGAGTTTTATATTGGAGAGTAGAGGGAAAGGGGGAGAGGGATAAGAGAGTATAGTAATGTATATAGTTTTACTTTACAAGAGCCTGTACCTCCAACATTACTTACACCAGAAGAAGATGAGCTGATTGTTGAGGGAAGTGTTTTTTCATGGGACTTAGGAACTTATGCGAGAGCTAAAATAAAGGTCTCTTCTTCTCCTGAATTTCCAAGAGGGAGAGAGACAACTTATCTTAGTGGATGGATAGTTAAAAAGAGAGGCACCTCTTACACTTTAAACTCAGGAAGATATAGGAAACTGCAGAGATTGGCAGAGAAAAACGGTGTTGATAAGCTGTATTGGAGAATTGAAGTAAGGGATAATGAAAAGCTAACAGATGTTTCTGAAACAAAGAGTTTTCTGGTTTAAATCAGTTTTTTATTTGTTCCTTTAATTTCTAAAAATAAACTCTGAATTTTTCTTGCTCTCTCCTTCGCTATTTTAACTGGAATTTGTTTTAAATTAGCAGCTCTTGTTCCTTTCATAGCCCAATATCGACTTATATTTAGTTGTTGTGGTTTTATCTCCTCTATTAACTTTAAACTCTTCTCAAAGTCAGCTTCACTTTCTCCAGGGAATCCTACGATAATATCAGTAGATAGAACCAGAAAAGGAATTTCTTCTCTAAACTTATTAATTATTTTTAAGAAATCTTTGACTTTATATTTTCTGTTCATCTTTTTCAAAATTTTGTCGCTTCCTGACTGAACTGGCAGATGTAAAAATTTTTTCATTTTCTTGTGTTTGTAGATTTCAATTAACTCAGGAAGAATAGGCAGGACATTGTTAGGATTCATCATTCCTAATCTTACCTGAAACTTTCCTGGCAAGCTTAAAATCTCTCTAAGTAGCTTGGGAATTTTTCTTTCTCCAAAATCTAAACCATAAGCAGCATTATCTTGAGAAGTTATCCATA
The DNA here is from genome assembly GCA_017609045.1 of Candidatus Pacearchaeota archaeon. GTDB lineage: Archaea > Nanobdellota > Nanobdellia > Pacearchaeales > GW2011-AR1 > JAFCES01. The sequence goes on along the minus strand of JAFCES010000035.1, from coordinate 1,707 downwards.
TTTCCTTAACTCCAGATTTTAAATCGCTCTCAACGTTTTGCAAAATTCTTTCTTCTGGATAACTAAAGAGGCTGCCTTTTGCTAAACGAACTATGCAGAAAGAGCAATTTCCCAGACAACCTTCTGATATTTGAGTGACTCCTATTTTATCTTGTTTAGGAATTTTTGGCTGAAGAAGTTTTAATTCATCCTGCTTAGATAAAAACTCTTCGTCATATTTGTTTTCATAAATTTTCCTTACCAACTTTACAATTTCTTTAACATGATGTACTCCAAGTAGATAAAGATTTTTATTTCTCAATCTGCTTGCTCTAACTTCTGGCATACATCCCGCAACGATAAGTGGTTTTCCTGTTTTCAGCAAGTCAGAAATTCTTCTTTCTATTTTTTTCTCAGTGGGCTCTTTCACAATACAGGTATTTATTACGAGCAAGTCAGCTATATCTATATTGTTTGTAAGTTCTAATCCTGCCTGTCTAACTAAGCCTTTCATTATCTCTGTATTGTTCTGATTAGCTGTACATCCATAACTCTCAAAGTAGATGAATTTTGGCTCTTGCATTTTTTAGTTAAGAGGATAAGGTTTTTAAATACTAATCCACTCAACTAAACATGAAAAAATTAATTGTTTCAATTTTGACAATTTTGTTAGTTTCTTTAACATTTGCATATGCTGATGGACAAGGACAAGAGAATCAGCTCGGAGGGCAGATACAGGACCAGCAACGGAATCAAGATGCAAATCAGGAACAAAACAAAACACAAGCAAATCAAAGATTAGGACAAACTATAAGGAATAGAGTAAAGGCGGGAGTTTATGCTTCTGAAACTGGCGAACAAATTAGAGTTTCTGAATTAGCAAGAAACAGAATAAGATTGCAGGTAGGGAACATAAGCGCAGATTGTGAACTCAATATTACACAAGAACAAGTTCAAAACAGGACAAGATTAAAAGTTAAGTTGTCAAATGGAAGGGATACAGAAGTTAAGATAATGCCTAATATTGCGAGTGAGAGAGCATTAGAAAGACTAAAGCTTAGAGTTTGTAGTGAGGAGAATAACTGCACTTTACAATTAAAAGAAGTTCCAGTAAGAAATAGGACAGGAGAAGAGAGAAAACTTGCATATGAAGTTCAAATTGAAAGATATTCTAGGATATTATGGCTTTTCAAAAAGAAAATGCAAGTTAAAGCAGAGATAGATGCAGAGAACGGTGAAGTTTTGAAAGTAAGAAAGCCATGGTGGGCTTTTCTTGCTTATGAACCAGAAGAATAATCACATCTCTTCAATCACCTCAATTCCAAGTAGAAATAAAGCTGACTTCATTACAATTCTAAATGCAGATACAAGAGCAAGTCTAAAGTTTTCCTCTTTGCTTCCTATTACTCGAGATGAATGATAAAACTCACTGAAAATTTGAGCAAGTTGAAAAGAGAAGTTAGCTATTAAATTTGGGGCAAAGTTCTTGTAGGCGTCTTCCACAACTTCAGGAAACTGAGAAAGTTTCCTTATCAGCCCAATCTCCTCAGCTTTTAAATCAGTTATTTTTAATTGAGGTTTCTTTTTTGCTTTTTTCAAAATGCTTGAGGCTCTTGCATATGAATAAAGAAGATAAGGTCCGGAATTACCTTCAAAATTTAGGGCTTCTTCTTTATTAAAAATAATTACTTTATTAGGGTCTTGTTTTAGCATGGAGTATTTGATAGC
>JAFCES010000034.1 GCA_017609045.1 Candidatus Pacearchaeota archaeon | reverse complement strand
AGAAGAAGATGAGAGAGAAGGGAGAGATGAAGATTTCAGAAAAATCATGTTAAAAAATGCCCCAAAAACTGAGCAAGGTTATATTGTAGCTGAGAGGAAAAAATGGGAAGAGTAGTTGAAAAAATAAGAGAAGCTACGAAGAGTGATGCAAAAAAGATAGCTGAGATTTATAAAGAAGCATATTTGGAGAGGCCGTATAATGAAAAATGGAATGAAAGAACTCTAACTAAAAGAATTAAAGATTGTTTTAAAGAGTGTAAAATCTTAGTTGCTGAAGTTGAAAAAGGAGTTGTTGGCTTTATAATGCTCAATACCTTTAATTGGGACCGCGGGTTAAATGGAATAATAGAGGATTTTTGTGTAAAAAAGGAGTTTAGAGGAAAAGGGGTAGGAAGGAACTTACTTAAAGCAGCAGAATCTGAGTTAAGGAAAAGAAAAGTAAATGAGATTTGGATGAGGGTTCATGAAAAGGTAAGGGCATTCGGATTCTATAAAAGAAAAGGGTATAAAGAATCAGGATTTGTTCTTTTAATTAAGAAACTAAAATGATAGTTGAAAAAGTTAAATCTTACTTGAAAAAAATTGAAAAAAATAATAAAAAGGGAAAAAAGATAAATGCAATTCTACAAGTTAATCCGAGAGTTTTAAAAGAGGCAGAGATTGTTGAGAAAAAAATTAAGGAAGGGAAAGCAGGAAAGTTGGCTGGAAAAGTTATAACTGTAAAGAGTAATATTAATGTGAAGGGTTTGAACGCGAGTTGCGCTTCTCTGACTCTTAAAAACTATACCTGCCCTTATGATGCTACTGTTATTAAAAAAATTAGGGAGGAAGATGGGTTGATTATAGGAATGGCAAATATGGATGAGTTTTTGGAGCTACAAGAAATCCTATTTCTCTTGACAAAATTCCTGGAGGTTCAAGTTCAGGTAGTGCTGCAGCTGTATCAGCCGGTTTTTGTGACCTTGCTTTAGGTTCTGATACTGGAGGGAGTATAAGAAATCCAGCTTCTCATTGTGATGTTGTTGGTGTAAAGCCCACTTATGGTTTAGTGAGTAGGTATGGTTTAATAGACTTGAGTATGTCTTTAGACCAGATAGGAACTTTTGCGAGAAATATAAAAGATGCTCTTCTTTTGCTTAATGTTATTAAAGGTAAAGATGAGAAAGAAGCTACGAGTTTTGATAGTAAAGAGATAAATTTAGAAAATTTAAAAAATAAAAAAATTAAAATAGGGGTTCCTGAAATTAAAGCAGATGAGAAGATTTTAAAGTTAGTAGAGAAGAGAGTTGAGGAACTGGCTGAAAGAGAAGGATGGAAAATAGAGAAAATTAAATTGCCTCATATTGATTTAGCTATACAGACTTACTATCCTATTTGTTATGTAGAGTTTTTTTCTTCTACAAGAAGATTTGATGGAAGAAGATATGGGAGGAAGATAGAGGAGGTATGTGGAGAAGAAGTTTTAAGAAGAATTTTAGGAGGACAGGAGATAAGTCAGTCAGAGTATAGAGGAAGATATTATAGGAAAGCGCTTGTTGCTAAGAAGATGATAAGACAGGAGTTAGAAAAAGCTTTTAAAAAAGTTGACTGTATTATCCTTCCTACTGTCCCAAAACTTCCCCATAAAATAGGAGAAAAAATTTCTGTTGAGGAGATGTATAATTATGATGCTTTGACAATTCCAGCTAATCTTACAGAAATTCCAGCTATGTCAGTTCCTGTAGGGAAGATTGATGGAGTTCCAGTTGGACTTCAGATTATGGTTCCTCGATTTGAAGAGGGGAGAATGTTTTCTATAGCTAGAGAGTTTGAAAAATGAAAGTATATGCTATATCTGGAGGGCCAAGTGTTGGAAAAACAACGATCATTAATGAGTTTAAAAGACAGGAATACAAGACTTTGAGAGAAGCAGCAAGACAAGTGGCTGAAACTGATAAAAGGTTTATTGGTAAGTCTGTAAAAGAAACTAATAAACAGGATTTTCAAGATGCTATATTTCAGTTCCAGAAAAAAATGCTTGAAAATATAAAAAAAGGGGAGATATTTTCTGATAGAGGTTTAGGAGATACTATTGCTTATTATAAACTCTACAAATTAAAAATTCCTCAAGAGCTTGTTGATTTTGCGAAGAGGTTTAGGTATGCAAGAGTTTTTATTCTTGATTTATTAAATTTTTACAAGCCAGATAGTTTAAGGCAGGAAAATGAAGAAGAGCAGAAAAAAATAAATGAAGAGATAATTAAAGCCTATGAAGAGTTGGGCTATGAAATTATAAAAGTACCTTTTATGTCTGTTCAAGATAGAGTTAGTTTTATAAAAGCTAAAATCTCTTAACTAAAGATAAGATGCAACTTAATAATATAACTTTAGAATGGACTGGACACGCTGGTTTTTTGATAAAGGTAAAAGGAAAGATAATCTATATAGACCCTTATAAGTTACCGGCTGGAGCTGGTAGTGAGAAGGCTGACCTTATTCTTATTACACACAGCCACTATGATCATTGTAGTATAGAGGATCTGCAGAGGATAGTGAAAGATAACACTGTCGTGATATGTCCGGCTGATTGTTCTAGCAAGTTAACAAGACTGCATGAAAAAATAAATCTTCAGGTTATTGAGCCAGGAATGGAGATTGAGATAGAAGGAACAAGGATTAAGGCAATTCCTGCTTATAATGTAGATAAGGAGTTTCATCCAAAGTCTGAGTATTGGAATGGTTATGTTGTTGAGATAGAAGGGAAAAAGATATATCATGCTGGAGATACAGACTTGATTCCAGAGATGTCTTTAATGAACAGGATAGATGTTGCTTTGTTGCCTGTCGGAGGAACTTATACCATGACAGCAGAAGAAGCTGCTCGAGCAGCTTTCATGTTAAAGCCAAAACTTGCTATTCCTATGCATTATGGTTCTGTGGTTGGCAGTAGAGAAGACGCAGAAAAATTTGTTGAACTCTGCAAACAAGAAGGAATAGAAGCTGAGATTTTGGAGAAAAGTTAAGATGAAAGTTGGAATTTTAGGTCCAGGAAATTACTCTCTTATATCAAAGCATACCAATCTATCCAAACAGGATGTGAAAGAGTTTATAGGGCAGTTTGGAAAATACCTGGCTGAAAAAGGTTTTGAGATAGTTATTGCTGTGGATAGAGGGATTCCCTTTGAGGTGGCTAAGGTTTACAAAAAGCATAATGGGAAAAAGGTATATGGGGGTGAATCCCCAGAGCCACGAAAAGTATGATAAACAAGAATCTATAAAGCCATATATGGAAGTTGTGGATGAGGAGATAAAGGTAGCTTCATGGTATCATCTGAACGGAGAAATAGCGAGTTTTTCTGATGTAGCTGTTGTTTTTGGTTTAAGCTGTGGAACAATGGCAGACCTTGTTTTTCTTTATTTCCATTACAAATATCTTGGAAGCGAGACGAGATTAATTATGTATCTGCCTTCTATATCTTCTAAACTCCATCCAGAAATTGAAGAAAGTTTAAGTGTTAAGGGAAAAAGATTTGAATATGTAAAAAATTTTCATGAACTTAAAAATAGGTTATTAGAATTGAAGAAAATAATAACAAAAAATTAAAAAAATTAGGGAAAAAATCAAAAGATTTGAAAATTTAATATAAAAGCCAAAACAAAATTAATTCTGTTAACTTAAAGAAATCTAAAAATAATTTTAAATTAGCAAATAGCTTTTCATCGATTAGAAAAAAATAAAACTAAAATAAAAATTAGTCATGAGATTCAAACATCTTATCTTGAGTAGAGTCAGTCTTTCTCAACCATTCCATTAACATAGCTGTATGCTCTTTTTCTTCATCCATGTTATGAGCAAGGATTTTTTTCAGCTCTGCATCTTTTGCAGTTTCTATCCTCTTCTCATAGTTGTCTATAGCTTCTAACTCTTCTCTTAGAGACATTCTTACCTTTCTCAAATCAGAATCTTCTAAATCTTTCACATAAACCATCTTCTTGATCCCTCCTTTTTTATTTATTTTCTGCTTATTTTTAATATTTTAATAAATTCTTACAAAATAATATATATACTGAAAAACAAAAAGATTTATAAAGAATTAGTTTCTTGTTTTTAATAATAATTTGTTCAATTGGGGGATTGTACAAATTATTTGGGGTGAATGAGGTGAATTCTTTTTCTCACTCATAGGTTTATCCTTTTCTAGATGAAAAACTCAAGACAAACAAGTATTTAAATGTTTCGCTTGACTAGTTTGTCTTGAAGAAGTAAAAGGAGGTAAAGAAAAATGCCATTAGATTTTGCAAAGGAAGCAATAGAAAACGCAGAGACTCATAGCATAAATTTTGAAGAGCTCAAGGCTGGGAAAGCTAACATAAAAGTTTTTGGTGTCGGAGGCGCAGGATGCAATGCTGTCACATGGCTTTTCAATAAAGGTATTGTTGGTGCTACTGTGTATGGTTGCAATGCAGATGCCCTACATTTGAGTATAACAAAGGCTGATGAGAAACTATTGATAGGTAGAGAACTTACAAAAGGTTTAGGTTGTGGCGGTTATCCTAAGAAAGGAATGGAAGCAGCAAAAGAAGCAATTTCTGAGATAAAAAAAGCAGTGAGTGGAGCAGATATGGTTTTTGTATTAGCTGGAATGGGGGGCGGTTGTGGAACAGGAGGAGCACCAGTTGTCGCACAGGCAGCAAAAGAAACTGGCGCAGTAGTTATCGCTGTGGTTACCATGCCTTTTGATTGTGAGAAAGCAAGAATAGACAAAGCAGAGTGGGGTTTACAGGAGTTGAGAGAAGTAAGTGATACAGCTATTGTTATAGATAACAATAGATTAGTGGACATAGCAGGTAATTTGCCTATGGAGCAAGCTTTTGCTGTGGCAAATGAGTTGGTCAGTACAATGATAAAGGGAATTGTCGAGACAATTACTCTTCCGTCATTGATTAATCTTGACTATGCTGATGTATCCACTATCATGAGGAACGGCGATGTAAGTTGTATAGGTATAGGAGAAAGTGAAACTCAGAACAGAGTGGAAGAGGCAGTACAGCAAGCATTAACACATCCTTTACTTGACGTGGATTATAGAGGTGCTACTGGAGCTTTAGTACATATAACTGGTGGTCCAGACATGAAGTTAGAAGAGTTTAGCAGTATTGGACAGATGGTCTCTGAGAAGCTAAATAGCGAGGCCCAGGTAATTATAGGAGCAAGAATAAACAAGGATTTTCAAGGCAAAGTTAGAGTAATTACTATAATGACTGGTGTGAAGAGCCCTTACATACTTGGAAGGTCTTCTTACTCTGTAAGTGAGGGTGAGATAATGCCAGAGATGTCTCAAGAGCTTGGGATAGAAGTGCTCAAATAATTATGTTTTCCCTTAGTCTTTTACTTCTAGCCAGCTCTTGCGAGCTGGCTATCTTTTGTTTTTTGGGAAATGAAAAGAAGAGGTAAGTTAATAATTTTATTTTTTGTTCTTGCTATGGCTTCTGCTGTCTTGCATAATTTTGTTTCTGGCTTGTTGGGAGTAGAGGAGTTTGTCTTCTTTATTCTTACTTTTATTTTTCTCATAGTTGCTGTTGTTCTTACTTTTCATAATCTTGTTAGAAAAAGGTGAAGTTTAGCAAATATTTTTAGTATTATAAGTAATTGCAGATCAATTACTGGCGCTTTTTCTGAACTTAATTTTCTAAGATTTCTTGAGAAGTGAGGAGGTTTAAAAAACAAAAAGTTGAGAGGTGAAAGAATTTTAGTTTAATCTGAAACTCAATAAATCACAAAGCTTCTGGTTTTTTTAAAGGTTTCATATATTTATTTTTCCACTTGTCAAAGAAAAGAAGCTGGTCAAGGCTTGGTTTTGCTTTTTGCTTTCCTTTTGGAGGCATTTCATATCCGACAGGAAATAAGGCTTCTACTGTCATCTCATTTGGAATTTCAAGGATTTTTTTTACTTGAAAGTCAGAGAAAGCTCCTATCCAGCATGTAGCTAAGCCAAGTTCTGTTATCTTGAGGAGGAAGTTTTCTATAGCAGCTCCTGCTTGTTGACTGCAATATTTTTTCCCTCTTTCATCATAGCTTCTTTTTGTTTGTGTTGGGTCTGTAACCACGACAACAATATAATCCACTGTTCCAACAAAACTCTGCTGGCAAGCTTCTGCTAACTGCTTTATTTTCTCTTCTTCTATAACTATAAGAAATTTTCTCCAGTTAACTTTTTTAGTAGAGAATCTTCTACAAGAATGTCTTGTTTTTATTGCTCTGCCAAGTTGCATAGAAAGAGAAAGAGAAAGAGGTATAAAAAGATTATGGAAAAGGCTGAAAAGAAAACGTCCCGGGAAGGACTCGAACCTTCGACCTTACGGTTGCTGCAAATTTAACAGCCGCACGCTCTACCTGTTGCTCCCTTTCTAGAGTTTTAATCTAAAAAAGTCTGAGCTACCGGGACTTAAATAGAGAAAAGTTAGAAGATTTTTAAACTTATTTGTTTATTATTTATTCTTTTAAACCAAGGTCTTCTATTTGAGGTTTTGTTTTTGATTTTTCTAAATATGCGTAGATATGAGTCTGCTTGCTTCCTTTTATCAGGCTTTTTATTGCCGTAACAGTATCTTTTATTCTTTCTGCTTCTCCAATAATGTTGACTGCGTTGTTATGGAGAGTGATGTGGCATTCTGACAATTCAGATAGAACTTTTAGAGTTTTTCCTTTTTTTCCTATGATTCTTGATTTTATTTGGCTTAAATTTTTTTTGCTTACTGATTTGATAGGAATTTCCTCTAAAACATAATCTTCCTCTGTTAGAAGTAAGGCAGTATTTATTGAGAAACTTTTATCAAGAGCTTCAAAAACCTTTTCAGATATATAAACATCAAGCTCGCTCCCTTTACATTCTACTTCATTACCTTTAATCTCTATCTTAACTTTAAGCTTGTCTTCAAGCTTTCTTTTGTTTCTTGAAATTTTTTTTATTGTCTCTTTTTCCAGAAACATCTTGTTAAAATTCCTCTTCTACTGTTTTGAGATAGCCTTTTCTTTTTAACCACTCAGCTTGTGTAGGATTATACTTAAAGAGGACATTACCTTTATCATCATCAAACTCCCATGGTTCTATTATGACTATGTTTCCTTCTCTTAACCATAATCTTCTTTTCAATCTGCCAGGAACTCTGCAATTACGAGTTTTGCCGTCAATGCATTTGACTAACATTCTACTTGCTCCTACCCTCTGTTCTATTATGCCGAGAACCTGATTTCCTTTGGGTAGTCTTACTCTTACTATTGCTTCTCCTGGTTGCTGAATTGCAGGTTTATTTCTTTTTGCTTTGTTTTTAAATTTGCTGAACGCCATTTTTTAATATATGTTATTTTATTTATAAACCTGACTAAAGCAGGACAAGAGCAAAAGGAACTTCCTGAACTTTTTTGATTCCTTCTTTACTAATTATGCCTGCTTTTAGAGCCGCTTCCACTGACCTCTTTCCCACTATATTGAAAGTAGCGTCTTCTGCTGCTAAATCCTGTAAGATTTTAATCAGCTTTTCCTCTTCTATCTCTTCTCCATTGTAAAAATTTTCCCTCACTTCTAAAACTTTTTCTCCTTCTTCATATACTTGTCCGAGTAGCTCAGAGTCGCAGATAGCTACTACATCTCGGTATGACTTATGAATTTTCATGAGCATAAACAAGAAAAAACATGCTGATTTTTAAAACTAACTGAACAAAGCTTTAGTGATGAATTCTTGAAAATATATCTTAAGTAATTTAGTGAAAATAGTCAATAAATTTAATTAACCTCTTAAATTAGAATTTATCAGTTTTTAAAGAGATATTAAGATTTCAACAAAACTAACTAAAAATTAAAAAATAAAGTGGAAGCTTAATCTACTTTGAATGTACATACAGTAGTACCACAGCTTGGACACTTGCCTTTCATCATTGCCTTTCCCTTTTTTGTCTTTGTCTTTTTTGCGTCTTTTATTTCTACTTTTTTCTTGCAACGAACGCAATAGCCTGTTGCCATCTTGTTTTTACCTCCTTTATTTAGATTATTATTTAAAGGAGAGTTTATTTTTAAAGCTATCTATGTGTGTTTTTAGGGTTTTTCTGGGAGTTTTCCAGTTTTCTAGTTAAATTTTAGCTATACTATGCTTAGCTCCACAAGCTAAACAGTGTATAAAGAAGAAGTTATCTTGTTTGATGATTTCAGTGTCTGGTTTTCCGCACTCTTTGCAGATTACATATCTTTCTACATAATCTTTAATTTTATCATCTAATCTTTTAGATGGTATTTTCTTGATTAAGATAAGTCTGTCCTTTTCTATTTTGCCTTTTGTTGCCAACTCTTTTTCCAAAAATTTTTCGAGATGTTCAGGTTTTCTTCTTAAGTATGAGGTTATTTGTAGAAAATTAGAAATAATGGTTTTAGTTCCCTCTATTATGCTTTTTACATTGGGAATTTCAAACCTATTAGTTTTACTTTCTACTGGTTTTATTTTCTTATATGCTTG
>JAFCES010000006.1 GCA_017609045.1 Candidatus Pacearchaeota archaeon | reverse complement strand
TTGAGGGGAAAGCAAGTAACCCGAAGGGCTCGAGCGGAGAGTTAGCGACCTCGAGAGTTTTTTCTGAAAGAAAAAATTTGGGAAAATCCTGCAAGGATTTTCTGTTTAAGCCCTGTTCCCAGACCGAACTCATCAGAGTTGAGGCACGAGCTGGCTTACGAAAAGCCCTCGTGAGTTTTAATTTTTCTTTCAGGGTGGGGAGGAGGTTTTTTGTTTCTTTTTTTCTAAGAAATAAGATAAAATAATCTTGGGGGTGGAAAGCGAGTTTTTATTTTTTATTCATCCTTATAACCCATGGATAATAAATATATTTCTTCTCTTTCATGTCATCATAAAGTTTTCTCCACATATAAAAGTTATCAAACCCTTCTTTTTTGTTTTTTATTGCTTTTTTAAAGACTGCCCACATAACTTTGATAAACCAAAAAGGTCTTCCCATTACTATTACTCCTTGATAAAAGGAAAAAATTAAAAAGCCAGAAAGTTTATCATCTATAGTTGTTCCTTTCAAAGAACCTTTTTTCTTTAAAAAATTCTTATCTTTCTGTGCTTTATCAAATTCAGAAGTTCTGAAAACATTCTTGTTTTGATAAAATTCGTAGGCTCTTATATGAGAAGCCAAGAAAATTAAGAGAATCAAAGCTTCTGCTAAAGATAAGATAAAAATATATATCCAAAAAAGATAAATATTTCCTGCAAAAGAAGAAATAATTTTATAGAGAATTTTGAACACAAGTACTAAAAAAAGAACTAATGCTAAAAAGAAAAAAGGTGGAGAAGAAAAATATCCAAAACCAAAAATATGCCTTAAACTTATATACTTTTCTAAAGAAAAAATTTGAAAAACAAAAGTTTATAAATAAGTTTAACATAAATTATTTATGGCAAAATTAATAGGGGTGAAAATAATTTTAGCATTAATTGCTATTGGTTTAGGAAGCTGGAATTATTTTTTAAGAGATTCTCTAAATCTCCCAGTATTGTCGGAGTTAAGCTCGACGATGGTTTGGATTATTGCAGGTATTTTCCTTGCAGTAACAATAATCATAAACTGGACAATCAGAGATTGAATTTTAAAAACTCGCTTTAGGAGTGGAAAGATTATTTCTAATTAATAGAAAAAAGTGCAACGAGCGAACCCTTTAAGCCCTGTTATATGGGGGTGAGCCGAAGGGAAGACCTAAAATTTAGTGCAACGTTCCGTAGGAAAATTTTAGAGTTTTTGAGTCAGCCGTACATCTAGAACGAAGTTCAATAAAATAAAAGAATAAAAGGCAAGAATTGTTTATAGGTTATCTAAAGATTTTACTGGTGTTTTATCTACAATTAGATTGAATGTATTTCCTTGAGCAGGAATCGGTCTTTTTGATTTATCATATGCTCTTTGACATTCAGCAACAAATTGATCACGAGTTACAGGTTTATGAAAGATTAACCCATCATTGTAATCAAAAGATACACCTTCACCTGGATCAAATTCTTCTGGAAGTGAATCCACAGGTATTGGTTCTCTTTCTTTTGTAACTGGATCTATTATGTAAAATCCATTTCCATCATAATTTATTTGTGCCATAGCTTTAGGAGAATACTACCACTATATAAATCTTTCTGTTTTATAGTCTTTGATTAGTAGTAACAATTCTTGCCCAATAAAAAATAGGCTGACTCAAAAATTGAAACTAACATCATATGCGATTAAGAGAAGTGGCAATCCCTCCAAAAATTTATCCTCTGGAACGAAGTGACGAGCTGAGAAATTTTTGAGAGCTGGATTGACATTTGGGCTAATTTCTGGTCGGCACAAAGCCGATTTGCAAAGCAAAAAGAAATTACCTCTTAATCTGCTGTTCCCAGACCCGTAGGGCACGAGCTGGCTTACGAAAAGCCCTCGTGAGTTGAAAATTTTCTGTTAGGGTGGGCATTGTATAAGAGAAGTTGTTGCGATATTTTTTGTTTCTTTTTTTCTAAAAAAGAAAAATAGAGAGTTTCGTTTAAATTCTCTTTTTCATATTCCAAATATCCTCTTAAAAAATTCCCCTAAAAATGATTCTTTATTTCCCAAACCTATAACGTCTCCTGTTATTACATTACCTCCTTCGCTAGAATCTCCTTCTGAACCACTACTACTTTCTCTACTACTTGAACTTTCTGGACTTTCACTTCCACTATCTTCATTTGGACTTTCAGAATCAACTTCTATTTCTCCTACAATTCCTTGTGGTCCTGGAGCCACATCATCATCAACTATGTTTGGGCCAAGAGTTACATCTTCATTATCTTTATCCATTAGGGGTTTATCAACTGCATTATCAGAATCTTTTTTATCTATTGTTTTAGCAACATTATCTATTTCTTTGATATTATCTTCTATAACATCAACTTCTTGTTTTATTTCATTTGCTTTTGCAATATCTGGTTTTATTTCATCTGACTTTTTAACAGCATCATCTACAATTTGATTAATCTGGTCATTTGTAATAACATCTGTATTACCATCATCGTCCACTACTACTTTATCTCCCTGTTTAATTCTTTCTTCATTGATTTTTGACATGATTAAACTGCAAGATTCTTTATCATATACTCCTAATTTTGCACACTCCTCGGGAACTCCCTTTTTAATTATAATGTCCTCATTTATATTTTCTTCTTTATGGCAAAAATCATCACTTACCACTTCAGCTGTTTGAACTTCTGAAGGAACACAATCCTCTTCGTAATCCCATCTGTATCTTGGCGCTTCTCCTATTATTGTCTTTTTACAACAGATTTCTTCAATTTCAATTTCAGGTTTTTTTATCGTAACATTTTTTTCTTCCATAATTTTTTTGCATTCTTCTGCTGATATTCCTATGCATTCTTCAGGCATATTAATCCCAATTCCTTCTTCTATTCTTTGTTCTTCTAAGAGCTTCCCACATTCTTCAGGAGTCTCAACATTTGCTTCTTTGCATATCTCTGGAATAACATCTTGCAATTCATTTTGTATGATTCCACTTCCTAAAATTTCTTCACATTCTTCAGGAGAAACAGGAGTTCCATCTTTTATACAAGGCTCAGGAATATTTTCTATATTTTCTGGTGGAGGAAGCATAATTCCAAATTTTTTTATTAATGCTTCATCACAATCCATATCTCTTTCAAATGTATTTCTACTGCTATCTTTAAAACATTCTTCAGGAATTTCATCAACACTAATTCCTTTTGATTCTAAATATGGAATTTCTCCTTCTATGCTTATATCAGAAACTCTTGCATACAAAAGTTTAGCACATTTAAAGAAATTATAAGTTCCAGACTCCTGACATACAAGAGGCATTTTTTCTTTTATAAAAACTGCTTCGCATTCTTCATTTGAAAATGCTTCTCCTTGGCATTTTTGAGGAAGTTTAAGTTTTTCACATGCTTCTGGAGTTAAAGCCCCTGCATCAACACATTCTTTTGGAAGATTTTGTTTTAAGATAAATGCTTCACACGCTTTTTTTGTGGTATAACCTGCATCAACACATTCTTGTAAATTTACCTTAATCTCATCATCAGAAACTTCAGATTTCTCTTTCATAATCTCTTTGCATTCTTCAGGAGAAACAATCTCTCCATTTTTAATGCAATCTCCTGGAATTTTATCTTCTCTAACAAGTTTCCTCTCACATTCTTTTCCACTTAAAATCTGCCCATTTTCAATACATTCTGATTCTGGTTTATTTAAAGCAATAATCAATCTCTTGCATTCTTCTCCATCTTTTACTCCTACTTCTAAGCACTCGCCAGGCATATATTTCTCTAAAATTTCTTCTTCATAATTTTCCCTTTTATCGGATTGGACATCTTTGAACATATTTATCTCTTTGCATGCAGATTCATCATCCTGAAATTCACACTTTATTGCCAATGATTTATACCTTTCGCATTTTTTTCTTTCACTCAACAAAGGAATTTCATCACATCTGCATTCCTTTGGATTATTCATACAAATCTTAATTTGATTTTGGATTTCATTCTGAGATTTTTCCTGCTCTTGATTTAAATTTTTCTCTACTTTCTTTTCCATCCAAGAATAACTAATGCATTTTTCATCGTTTAACATTAAATCATAATCCTGCATAGCCAATTCATTACAATAATCAAAAATCTTTTTTGATAAGTCAGCAGAAAGTTTGGTCTTTTCTTCTTCTATTAAATATTTTTCAAAATAAGCTAAATCAATCCCTACATTTTCTTTTTCAATCATTTCTATATTATTCTTAACTTTATCTGCTGTATCTGGAGATACTCTTTCCTGGACAATTTTTAACTTGTTTATTGCAGACTCAAGATTTTTAATTGTCGCGTCATCATTTCCTAGTCTGGCATTATTTATTGCAGAATTCAATTCTTTTTCCCTTATTTCCAAAGCCAACATAACTTTACTATCTCCGGAAGAAAAAAATAGTTTTATGTTATCTACAAATCTGTTAAATCCAGAGTAAGTTTGAGATTGTTCTTGTGCTGAGACTAAAGGTGAAACCAATAATATTCCTAACAAAAGTAAAACTATCACTTCTTTTTTCATAATGTTAATCATAAATAAAATATCTATATAAAATTATCGTTTTTCGAAGATAAAAACTATCTGTGCGAAGCACCAAGGCGGCTCACTTTTTATTTACAACAATTTCTACAATTTAGGGGTGGGATGAGCTTGCGAGATTTGGTCGGGGGCATCAAGAGGCATTTTTAACTATTTTTTTACTTTCAATCTTCGAAGTGCAACGAGGTTTCTGTATAAGCCCTGTTAAATGCCCCGAGCCGATAGGCGAGAGCGCAGCGTGGTCGACCGAAGGGAGAAGTTTGAGATTTGGGCGTTTCAAGAAGTTGGCGTTGTATCTTTATAGTAGTGAATTACCAAAAGATTTAAATACTTGCTATTGCACCTAAATGTAAGGTAATTAAAATGTCACAAGAAATCGCAGATATGTATAGGGATGCTTTCAAAAGAGAGCAAGCATCTAGAACAGCCTTGAGCAAAGCGGTTACTGCAATAGGAAGTGCGAAAGGCAAATATGATATAGGTACAATAATTGCTGAAGAAACAGCAAGAAGAGTTTTGGATGACAGAGATAACGGATTGAGCCCCTCAGAAAGAGCAGAGTGGGGCGACAGAGTAAGAAATGCATACAAAACTCAAGCTTATCTTTCGGCAACAAAATAAGCCAACTTCTTTTTATATTCTTTTTCAAATTTTTAATTTGACTAGCTTTTAGCCCAAATCTCAAATTGCAATTAACCCCTGTTCAACTCTCCCGAAAACTTGCAGGGATTGATTTTTAATGCAATGTTCCGAAGGAAAAAATCAAAGTCGTGAGCCATATTAATTTAAAGAGGACACTTTAGGACGGTGGGTTCCGTCTGTAAAACCCATTAAATGAGAGATGTGTGCTTTCCTTTTTGTTTCTTTTTTTAAAAAGAAAATAAGTGAAAATTTAATTGCGTATAACATCGGAATTTAACGACCCGAAGGGCTCGAGGTGAAGTAATTTTCCCTCAACGAAGTCAGAGCTGGAAAAATTACGGAACACTCGAGAGTTTTTTGCGGAGCAAAAAATTTGGAGAAATGCCGAGCTGAGGCATTTCTCGTTAAATTCCTGTTATGTCTCCCGACGAGTGAAACGAGGAGAGCGCAGCGTGGCAAAATCCGAAGGATTTTGAGTTCAGAATTCGGGCGTTGGCAATATTAACTGCAAAGTAGTAAACTAACCGAAAGATTTATAAAGATAATCTTTATCTTAAATAATATGAACCAACAAAGAACATTCGGAACAAAAGGAATGGAGATTTCTATAGAGGGTGTAATCGATAGATTGGGAGATGTACACAATATTTTAGAAGAATCTGGAGGAATTGTGTCTAGAACATCGGTTGAATATAAATGTGAAGATTTCCCATATCAAGGAAAATTCTTTTTTTATGGTCATTTAGGCGAGGAAGTTATAGGAAGAAGATTTAATTTTAAAGAAAGATATCATTCAACAAAAGAGAATTTTCCTGAAAATGTACCTGTGGTTCAACATTTGAGGGTCTGGAATCCTAATGGGGTTGGTTGTAGAGATTATCATTTTGTTGATAAAAAGCAATATCATAGCAAAAAAGACATTGATGAGAATGTTGTTGAATTAATGAAACAAGATTAAATCTTTCGGTTTCTATCTTTCAGCCCGAATTCTGAATTAGACATAACATCCCGGATATAGAACCTTATTAGGTTATATATCCTTTAAAAGGGTATTTAGTAACTTTATATAATCCATTTTAATGGATTTTTTATGGAAGGTTTGTTGAAAAAATTAGAGGAAAATTTGAGATTGAGGAATTATTCTGAAGAAACAATTAAAAGCTATTTAAATCAGGTTAAAAAATATCTGGAATTTTCTGAAAACAAAGGTATAAATCCTAAAAGTGCAAAAGAGTATTTGCTAAGAAAATTATCAAAAAATAATTCTGCATCTGTCTCTCATAATGTTTTTGCTTTAAAATATTTTTTTAAAAAAATTCTTCATCAAAGACTAGATATTCCAAATCCAAGGAGAAACAAAATAATTCCAGAGATTTTAACTATTGAGGAAATCAAAAAATTAATAGATTCAATCTCAAATATAAAACATAAATTAATAATAAAACTTCTTTATGGATGTGGGTTAAGGGTTTCAGAAATTGTTAATTTAAAAAAAGAAAATATAAATTTTGAAGAAGAACTAATTCATATTAAGTTGGCAAAAGGGAAAAAAGACAGGTTTGTTAAAATCCCTAAATCTGTTACTGAGGAACTAAAACATTATTGTGAACTCAACAATCAAAAATACTTATTTCCCTCAAATCGCGGTGGAAGACTAACTAAAAAAACAATAGGAAAAATTGTTAAAAATGCAGGAAAAAAAGCTAAAATCAAAAAGCGAGTCTATCCACATTTACTAAGGCATAGTTTTGCAACTCATTTACTTGAGCAGGGAACAGACTTAAGGATTATTCAAAAAATTCTCGGGCATAGTTCAATTAAAACAACCCAAATTTACACCCAAATATCCCAAGCATCAATTAAAAATATAAAAAGCCCTTTAGATAGTCTATAAAATGCCAAAAAGAAAAATAAAAGCAAAACCAGAAGATTACATACCTCTTCATCCCGATGATGTAAAACATTCATTGGAAATTCCAGTAAAGCAGATAGACAAAAAAAGCCTCGTAAAGATAGAAAAACAAGGGAAAAAACCAGCAGAAGAAAAATACACCCTCATCATTACAGAAAAACCTCAAGCAGCCCTGAAAATAGCAAGCGCTTTAGGAATCCCGAAAAAGCAGACAGAAAAAGGGGTTCCTTATTATAAAGTTGAAAGAACAGGAAAGAAAATTGTGGTGGCAGCTGCTGTCGGACATCTCTTCACTTTAACTCAAGAGAAAAAAGGAAGTGGATGGCCTATCTTTAATTTAAAATGGCAGCCAAATTATAAAGTAAAAGGAAACGAATGGAGCAAAAAATACTACTCTTTACTCTCAAAACTATGTAAAAATGCTTCTGAGTTCATTATAGCTACTGATTATGATGTTGAAGGAGAAGTTATAGGCCTGAACATTCTTCGTTTTATATGTAAGCAGAAAGATGCAAAAAGAATGAAGTTTTCTACTCTCACAAAAGAAGAACTTGAAAACTCTTATAAAAATCTTATGAAGAGTATAGATTGGGGGCAAGCAATAGCAGGAGAAACCCGGCACTATTTAGATTGGTTTTATGGCATCAATCTAAGTAGAGCTTTAATGGAAGCAATAAAAAAAGCAGGCTCTTTCCGTATCATGAGTATAGGCAGGGTGCAAGGTCCAGCTTTACATTTAGTAGTAGAAAAAGAAAGAAAAATAAAGGCTTTTAAACCACAACCTTACTGGCAGGTTTTTGTTTTAATAGAAGGAGTTGAGTTAAAGCATAACAAGGATATAACTAACAAAAAAGAGCTTGATAAATTTAAAGAGCTAAAAGGAAAAATAGGAAAAGTAGAAACAAAAACTATAGAACAAAATATATCTCCCCCAGCACCTTTTGACTTGACTAGCTTACAAACAGAAGCTTACAAGTTTTTTGGTATCAGTCCTTCTCAAACTTTAAGAATAGCCCAGCAACTTTATCTTGCTGGTATCATTTCCTACCCTCGTACAAGTTCACAGAAAATTCCTCCCAACATTCAACCAAAAAAAATTTTAGAGAAGTTAAAGGCAACTTATAAAGAAGTTTCTCTTGTAACGAGAGATAAACCAGTAGAAGGCAAAAAAACAGATCCAGCGCATCCGTCAATTTATCCTACTGGTGAAAAAGCCAAATTATATGGAGACCAGGCAAAAATATATGATTTAATTGTAAGAAGATTTATTTCTTGTTTCTGTCCTGACGCCATAATTGAAGATAAAAGAATAAGCTTCAAAATAAACAACTTAATTTTTACAGCAAAAGCTCTACAAGTAAAAGAAAAAGGATGGCTTCAAGTTTATAAAGCAAAACTAAAAGAAACAAAAATAAAAGACCTTAACGGAGAGTATGAAGTAGAAAAAGTTAAGATAGAAGAAAAAGAGACACAGCCGCCAAGAAGATATACACCAGCTTCTCTCATTTCCGAACTTGCAAAAAGAAATCTCGGTACAAAGGCTACTCGTGCCTTAATAATCGAAACTCTTTATAATAGAGAATATATAAAAGGTAAGAGTATAGAAGCTACTTCTCTCGGCATTTCTCTAATTGAAACTTTAGAAAAAAATTCTCCTATTATAATTGATGAAGATTTAACAAGAAAATTTGAAGAAGAGACAGAACAAATACAGATGGCTAAGAAAAATTTAGAAAGTAAAGAGAAGAAAGTCATTAACGAAGCCAAGGATATAATTGAAAAAATTTCTCATCAATTCAAGAAAAAAGAAGGAAAAATAGGAAAAGCTCTGATTAAGGCTAATAATTATATGAGAGAACAAAAAAGAGAAGAAAACACTTTAAATGCTTGCCCTGTATGCGGAAAAGGTAAACTTAGAATACTTTTCAACAGAAAATTCAGGAGATACTTTATTGCCTGTTCTGCTTATCCTAAATGCAAAACAACCTTTTCTCTTCCTCCTGGTTTAATCAAACCAACTGGAAAAATCTGTGACAAGTGCGGCTTTCCAAAACTCTTAAGAATAATGAAGGGAAAAAGACCCTGGGAATTCTGTTTTAATCCTGAGTGTGAAAGTAGAAAGGAAAAAAGTAAATAAAAAATTATTTTCTGTAATAATTATATTTTTAAATGTCTAACATTTTATTATAGAGATCTAGTCAAGATGCCCAGAGAAAGAAAAACCTTAACAGAAAGAGACATACAATCTCTTTATGAGTCTGGCTTGGAAGTTGTCCTAAAAAAAGGACGCTACCCAGCAAAGTATTCTCCAAAAGGAGAAACAACATGGGGAATATATTATCCTGATCTAAACCAAGCAAGAGTATATTTAGCAGTACATAACTCCAAAAAAGAAATTACAGCCAGTATTATCCATGAATTTGTTCATGCTTTAGAAGGCACGAGAGGTTTTAGGGAAAAGATAAGTAAAGGAAAAATTGAGGAGATAGTAGAAAGAACTTTAAAGAGAAGACCAAAAATAGGAGATTTAATTAAAGCAGTGTTTTCTGTTGAATATTAATCTGGAATTTCCAAGTTCTGAGTATATATTTTAGCTTCTTTTCCTATCCTAAATTCTATATCATATCCTTTTGCAACTCTAGTCACTTTTATTATTTTAACCTCCCCAAATTCATGGATGAATTGCCTCTTGCCAATTTCCCCTTTAAAACTTTCCTCTCTTTTCCTGTCATTATCGCAAGGTTTTCTTGAGTTAGATTCATTTCAAATCCATCCTTTCTTCTTAACTCCAGAATTAGTAATAATAAAACTCAGCTCTTTTTCAGGAAGACTTCTATGTTTCCTCAATATGGCTTTTCTTTTGCCTCTCTCGCTTTTCAATTCAATAATGCACTTACTCCAATATTTTAACAAATCTCCTCCAACCATCTTCACCCCTCTTTCTTTCCCTTCTTTAATCTCTTTTTCACTTAAAAATTCTGAGTAAACTTGATTTGTTACAATAATAGGTATATTCTTATTCCTTGCTATTTCCGCCAGAATTCTTAATTGTTTAGCCAATTCAGAGTTTATTTTCCTTATTTCCTCTTCTTTCCCTGTCTTTATAGCTTCTGCCAACTCTAACCTATACAACATAGTCATACCATCTACAATAATCAAACCTATTTTTCCTTTATTCTTTAATTCAGACAAGAGTTTGGAAAAAGCTTTTTTCTGCTCTTCAAAGCTTGTAGGCTTAATTAAGAGAATATTTTTCAAAATTTCCTCATAATTCTCTCCCCCTACAATTTGCTTAACTCTCTCTACAGAAAAACCTCCTTCTGTATCTATAAACAAGACTTTACTGTCTTTCCTAGCTTGAGACACAGAAGCAAGAAGACAGAAATTTGTCTTTCCGCTTCCAGCTGGTCCATAAACAGTAGTAATAATATCTTTCTCATATCCACCATATAACCATCTATTCAAATCATAACTCCCAGCAGAAATTTTTCTGTCTGATATTTTCATATAAAAATGAGGAAAAGGGGGTTAATAAAAATAATTATACTTGAGAAAATTATTCTAAATCAGCAAAATGTTCAAGCCCTCGTCGAGATTTTCTTTGTGCCTGTCTCAAAATTTCCAGAGCAGTCTCAGGACTGTCTAAATAAATTACATCTCCCCCACTACGAGGAATCGCACATACTTTTCCAAGAACATCTCTAAAAACCTTATAAGTAACTCCTCCTACTTCTATTTGACAAGAAATTATTGGTTGTCCACAATTTTCATTAATATCATGAGCGACTGCATTCTCTGTACTTAAACCAAAAGGAAGATGCCTGCCAGTGCGTTTGAAGTATGCTTCCCCTGTATTATGCAAAACTTCTGAAACATCACGAGACTGAATAGATAAATCTGAAGCTAAATGTGCTAAATTGTAAGTAGATATAGCTGGATCTTCTCTCATCTTTATATTCTGTTTCTAATATTTATAAACTTTTCTCCACAACACCAGAACCAGTTTCTTCGAATATCTGGGCTCGAAATTTATAAAGCTTAAAATCAGGTTTTCCCCATGCATCTCTACTCAAACCAGCCTTCATACATACAGCCTCTATAAACTCCTCTCTAGACATTTTATGCTCTGTAGCAACTTGAGGTAAAAGTAAACCATAATATCTCTTATACTCACAAATCAAGCCATCTTCTCCTATCTTCACATCCTCTGGCTTACATATTTTAGGTTTAGTTAATATTGAGATTTCTATCTTAATCTTATCTAACTCCTCTTTTTTTAAGGGAGGAAATCTTGGGTCAGAAAAAGCTGCATATTTAGCAGCTTGCACAACAGCTTTATTCAAAGGCATTACAGGTTCTGGAAAGCCGATACAACCTCTTAATTCTCCCTTCTTCTTTAATGTTACAAAAACCCCTCTTTTTTCTCTTAACTTCTTATCTTCCAACACCTTAATCTTCTTACCAGTAAACTCTGACCTTATAGCCTGTCTCGCCAGTTCAATCAGTTTCTTAGCAGCTTTAGTAGTATAAACTAACATATCAAAAATAAAAAAACAGAATTAATAAACCTTGCTTACTTCTTTCCCTTTTTAAAATCTCTTACAAGCTTGTCAGCCTCTTTTTCTATCTTAGAAGCAGCATCAGAAATAGCCTTTTTAGCTGTCTTTCCGCTAGTCTTCACTTTCAGAACAGGGTTTTTACTTGGATGCTCTCTTCTCCAGGCAGCAAAACTTACAGCAGGGTCTTTATTCAAGTAAACTCGCAAGATTTCAGCTACAGTTAAATTATCCAACTCTACTTCAATTTCATTCTTCTCCTGTTTCAGATACCTAATTTCCATTTTTAAAACAAAAGAATTATGCTTTTAAAGTTTTCCTAATCAATAATTTCAACATCCTCTCCCAATAAACTCTTCCCAGCTTCTTCTTCCCATTTCTTTTTCAGTTTTTCCTTTTCCTCTTCTTCAATTTGCTTTATTAGTTTGGGTGCATCAATTTCTTTAGTATCTCTTTCCAACTTTTCCTTTTCTTTCTTAAGCCTTTTCAAATCAGCTATAGTCAAGTCCTTTACAGATTCTTTATCAAACTTTAAAATCATGGCTGGTTTTTCCTCTTTCTCTACTTTGGGTTTCAATTCTTCTCCCTTTTTTTCTTTCTCTCTTTCAATCAATTCTACTTTCTCTTTTTTTCTTTCTAACCTCTCCCTTATTGCCTTTCTTATTCTTTTCTCCTCTTCCTCAAACTCCTGCCCCTTAAGTTTTATACCAAAAAACTGTTCTATTTTATTTACCAATTTAAGAGCATCATCTGGCAACTCTTTATTCTCAATCATTTTTATAGCAGTTTCAGACTCTCCCAATAAACCAGCCAACTCCTTTCTTGTCAATTTTTTCTTCTTTCTAGCCATAAAAATATGCCAGTGAAAATTATCAATCAGTCTAAGAGGTATATTTTTTAATCTAGCCAACTCTTCTATCTCCATTTTCTTTTCTTCCTCGGTTTTCAGTTTTTCTGCTTTTTTAGGCTCTGTTATTTTCTCGGCTATCTTACTTATCCTTTCTTTTTCCTCCGCATGTAAGCCAGCCATTCTCCTCAACCTTTCGTAAACACTATACGGCCTTTCACTCTCTTTTAATTGAAGAGTGGTAGGTCTCCTTATTACAGGCAGATTTTCAGATAAAGCGCACTCCCCACATACTCTTACAACTTCCTCCTTAGAAACAGCATCAAACAACCTAACCTCTTCTTCTGTTTTCTTACATTTGTAACATTCTTCCATAACTTAAAAGAGAGAGGTTTATTTTTATTAATTTCTATACTCAAGTATATCAATCAAGTCACTCAAAATATTTCTCTATATTCTCTACACTAATAATCCCTGTAATTTTGATATTTTCATCAATTAAAACCACGGGCAGCTCAGTTATATTGTAAGAATCTAACAAAAGGCTTACACTTGATAATTCCATATCTCCTGCAATAGGAATTAACAAAATCTTATTACCCTGCCTTTGTTTTAATTCAGCTAAAATATTTGAAAAAGTTTTTTGTTTTGCTTTTTTGGCTATAGATGGCTCGTTATACTGATAAAAATAAACAACATTATGATAAGACGCGTTGCATTGTTTTTTTAACCTAACACTATTTAACCAAAAATATGTACGCAAGAGGTCATATTTCTTATGTTGTAAGATTATAGCATCATTAATTCTGTTTGCATTCTCATATCTTTCTAATAATAAAGCCTCTTGATAAACTTTGTCTGCAAATTTTATATTTTCCTCTATAGCCTTTTCGCAATCTATGTTAGTTAGAGAAAATGCCTCATCCTGAATTTTTAGATCTAACAACTCAAGTTCAGACTCTACATACAATTTATTTATTCTGCTAGCTCTACTAGCTTCTAAAGAATAACCTAAAAAAATCCCTATGTTAAAAACTATTAGGGTTAAAAGAAGAGCCTGCCAAAAAACATGTTTCTGTGATTTAAATAATACCATCTCATCTCCACCTCGCTTTTTTCATAATCATATCATTTATAGCGAAGACCATTATAAAAGGATATGAAACAAGGTATACAATTAAATAAAAAAGAATATTAAAAATATTTTGTTTCTGTAATATCTTATATTTCATAATAGATAATATAAGTAATGTAAAAATAGCTCCTAAAATAAATAAAACTATCCCAAGATAATTCAAGACACTCGGAGTTATATATAAGTCCTTCATTGTTATTAAAGCTGTCCCTGCTTCAAACGAGTATCCTGTAAAAAAATAATTCCTTATCAACCTGGAACTTGTCAGATAAATAAATATGCTTAAACCAACTAAACCAAGAAAAGTCTGCAAGATAAAAAAAGGAAGTATGAAAAAGCCTAACATACCTTTTGTTAAAAAATATCTTTTATATTTATTTATACATTGTAGGCCTCCTATATTCCATCTTTTTCTCTGTTTAAACCAGTCAAAATATTTAGAAGGAACAGTTGTAGTTACCTCTGTCGCTAAACAAGCCCTTCTCTTATATCCTTTAGAAGTAAGATGCCATGTTGCTTCTATGTCTTCTGTCAAGTTCTTAGTGTCAAAACCTTCAATTTCTTTTAAAACAGATTTTCTATATAAAGCAAGAGGGCCAGGAGTTACATAAATAGCATCAACATAGTCTAAGAGTTTTCTTGTAAAAGCAATTATTCTATATTCAATTGCCTGCAGTTTTTCAATGAAATTATTTGTATTCCTCACTAAAATAGGGCAGGTAGCTACTCCTACTTTTTTATCATCAAAATAAGCAGCTAATTTTGAAATAGAATCTTTTCTTACATATGAATCTGCATCCACTACAGCCACTAATTCCCCACTAGCTTTTTTTAACCCAAAATTAAGAGCATCTGCCTTGCTTCCTTTATTTTCTTTAGTAAATACCTTAACTTTTTTGTATTTTCTGGATAGTTTCTTTACTATTTTTAGAGTATTATCTCTACTCCCATCGTCTACAACAACCACTTCTCTTAGACCCTTATAATCAGAACGTAAGATAGCCATGACAGTTTTTTCAATAGTAGATTCTTCATTAAAAGCTGGAACTATCACAGAAACGGAATATGTTTTCTTTGATGTTGGATACTGGAACATGGTTTTCTTGTTTCTTTTGTATAGCAGTAAAAATAAAGATAAAAAGTATAAAGCTATAAACATATACCCTAAATAAACAAGCGATAAAAATTTCATTCTTACTTCCCTTATTCTTCACTCTTCAGTTTTTAGGCCTTTTTATTTTTTACTCTTTTCCAAATGAAAATAATCATGAAACTCCCTAGTTAAGTTCAGCTCTTTAGTATGTCCTACTTTTTTTCCTTTGATTAAGCCAAGCTGAATAAACTTCCTGATATGCTCATAAGCCTTATTGCCCCTTATTTTAACAACAACTGATTGTTTGATAGGCTGTTTATAGGCTATTACTGCAAGAGTTGACTGCTCTGCTTTACTAAATTCTGCAGAACCAGCAGCCAGCTTATTAATCATACTTACATAATCTTTCTTGACATCCATCTTCCATTTTCCTTCTCTACCCAGTATTTCAACAGCGCCTCCTTCATTTTTATACTTCTCCACTAACTTGTCAAGCAGCTGTTTCAGTAATATAGGATTTATATCTGTCAGCATAATTAACTCCTGTAAAGAGAGCCATCTTCCAGAAATAAATAAGGCAGCTTCTATTTTCCTCAGATTTTCTTCTTCCATCTTCATCTCCTCTTCTTTATCTTTAGTCATTTCAGCACTAATAATTAAAGGCTAGAAGTTTATAAAGTTTCTTTCGAATCAGATATGGTTAAACACATAATTCTTATAGCTTAAAAATCTTGCCAAAACTATTATCAAACTTATTAAAACCTGCGCTAGAAGATACCACAAACCAAAAAATTCCACAAAAACATAAAGGAGGACAAGATTAGCAAGAAAAAATAAG
Source organism: Candidatus Pacearchaeota archaeon (assembly GCA_017609045.1). Lineage (GTDB taxonomy): Archaea > Nanobdellota > Nanobdellia > Pacearchaeales > GW2011-AR1 > JAFCES01. The sequence goes on along the minus strand of JAFCES010000006.1, from coordinate 14,528 downwards.
ACATTAACCATAAAAAATTGGTAGTACTGCTTCTGTAAACTTTTTGGATTGAATATATTAAAAATCAAAATCTTATTTAGAAAGAAGCTAAGTGTTGCCGAGGCAAGATAAGCAATTACAAATGCTGTGATATAATAAAAATTTAGTAAAGAAACAAAAATAAAAAGCAAAATAAAAGTTACAGCAGCAGAAATAGAAGATACATAGCAGTATCTCTTCAGTTGTTTAGCTCTTCTTTTAATTCTCTCTTTAAAACTTAATCTATAAACCTCTAACCTGCCCATCTCAACTAAATTTTGAATTAAACCTCAAATCTTAAAATAGCTCCCATTCCTCCCATATTAAAAAACTGTTTTCCCTCTTCTGTCTCATCTGAAACTATTTCTACTCTAGCCGAAATATCTTCTGCTTTTTTACTCAACTCTCTCATTTCCTTTTTCTTCAGCTTTTTACTTAAAATCAAAACATCTACAGCCCCATATTTCAAAGCTTTTTCTATATCTCTCTTTTTATATACTGCTTTCTTTCCCTTTCCAAGCAGTTCAAAATATTTCTCTAGTAGCTTTTTCTCATATATAATTTCCTGACTAGCAAGAAGATCTTTACTCACTTCAACTAAATCAGTTAAGCCGGACTCGTCTGTCTGCCCTATATCTTTCATTCCAATTACCATATCTTTCAGCTTAGTTACAAGTTGACCTTCTTTCATAAAGTCCTCTTTTGTTGGAACAGGCCCTCCCAAAATTATACCTTTTAATTTTGGCATGTCAAAATAAACTTCCTTCATAGCCTGAGCTATTCTTCTAAAAAACTCTTTTGCAAGCCCTTCTCTTAATCTAGCAAATCTTGCTGCGCTCTGGCCTCCTTTTTCTGTTTTTCCTGGTACACCAGAAGTCATCTTTCTCAATACTTTTATCTGCTTTCCCTCAAGCAAGCCAAGAGTAGCTTCTCTCCTATCCATCACAACTAAACCATAAACTTCCTCTACTTCTAACATTTCTTTTAAAGGAGTAAGAACAAAAGTCTGGTCACATCTATACATCCTCACTTTCAAAGACTGAGGAGGCTCTATCACCCATAACTTTATGTTAGCTTGCCCCTCTTTTTCAGAAACATTTCCGCAAAAAATAGCCATGCCATTTTCAGGTGTTTTTTTATACAGCTTTAATTCTCTTGAAATACTTTCTAAAGCATCTATCACATTTTTCCTTGTCGTTTTAGATTTTATATTTGAAGCAGTGCCTTTTTCTGCCTCTATCTGCCTTGCCACTGTACTTAAATTTAGACCTGCTGGTATATATACAGAGACAAGCTCAGTATGTCTGCCTTTAATCTTTTCCAGCTCTTCTATTATCTCCTCTAACTCAAGTTTTGTCATTGCCATTTTAATTCCAAAGAAAAAAGTAAAAAGTGTTTAAAAATATGTTGATGAAGCTGAATAAAAATCCACAAGAAACTAAACAAACTCTACCTTAAACTTGTCCTCTTTTATCTCTTCAGCGTTTGTAACTGCTTTCAAATCTGAAAGCAAGTCTTTTAATTTTTCCTGAGTTTTTTTATCAAGGTAAAGCACAATAGGAGATTTAACTGACCTCTGCTTTCTCGCCTTGCCCTGCCTTACTTTTCCTAAAATTTCAATCAATAACTTATATTTTTCTTTATCGCCTTTTCTCTCATTTATTTTAACTTGTTCGGGCCAGTTACTTATATGTATACTTTTATCTTTTTCTAATTTTCTAAAATATCTCTGATAAATTTCCTCTGTGATAAAAGGAGTAATAGGCGAGAAGATTTTTAAAATAGTAAGAAGTGAAGCATATAAAGTGAAAAGTGCAGATTTTTTCTCTTCTTCATTATCAGAATAAACTCTATTCTTTACTATCTCTAAATAATTGTCACAGAAATCTTTCCAGAAAAAATTATCCACCTCATTCTTAACTTTTGAAAACTCGTATTTCTCAAAATTTTCAGTTGCATTTTTAATTATCTGATTAAGCTGAGAAAGGAAAAGCCTGTCTGTCTCATGCAGCTTTTTTGGTCTAGCTGGCTTTTCCCCACTTTTCAAATTCATAAAAACAAATCTTGAAGCATTAAGAATTTTAGTAACAAATTTTTTTCCTGTTATAAGGTCTTTTTCCTTATATGGAAGGTCTTCTCCTAACTTACTTGAAGCAGCCCAGTATCTTAAAGCGTCAGCTCCATATCTTTCAAAAACATCTTGTGGTGCAATAACATTTCCCTTACTCTTGCTCATTTTCTTACCCTCTGGATCAAGAACAAAACCGGAAATCATTACATCTTTCCACGGATTTTTTTTATAGTGTAGCTGGCTTTTCACAACTGTATTGAAAAGCCAGAAAGTTATGATGTCATGAGCCTGAGGTCTCAAATCCATCGGAAACAAGCTCTTCCACAAAGCTTTAGGCATCAACTCTACAGCCAGTCTTGGTGTTAAAGAAGAAGTAGCCCATGTATCTAAAACATCTTTTTCCCCTTCAAAATCTTTACTTCCGCATTTACAAGCTTTTTTAGGCTTATCTTTTAAAGGGTCTACTGGCAAGTCTTCCTCAGAAGGCAATATTACCTCTCCACAATTCTTACAATACCAAACAGGAATAGGAATACCATAATATCTCTGTCTAGATATGCACCAATCCCATTTCAAGCCCTTAACCCAGTTTTCATACCTTACCCTCATATACCTAGGAAACCATCCCAACGTTTTCCCCCATACTAACATCTGTTTCTTTAAGTTAAGGTATTGGATAAACCACTGTTCTGTCATTAAAATTTCAATATCAGCGCCACATCTTTCATGAACTTTTACAACATGCTCTATTTTCTCTATTTTCTCTATTTTTCCTGCCTTTTTTAATTCAGATATTATTTTTTTCCTCGCCTCTTTAATCTTCAAGCCTTTTAAAAAACCAGCTTTTTCATTTAAAGTTCCATCTTTATTCACTATTTCTATTGGCTTTACCCCTTCCCTTGCTAACCATTCTACATCATCCATATCACCAAAAGTACAATGATATACTGCACCAGATCCAAAATCAGGATCTGCGTCTACACTTGTTTTAATTTTAATCTTTTTGTTATAAAAAGGTAAAATAGCTTCTTTCCCAACAAAATCTTTATATCTTTTATCTTTTGGATGCACAAAAATGCCTACACAAGCAGCCATTAATTCTGGACGTGTGGTAGCTATAACTATCTTTTTTCCTAAAGTAGTGTCAAACTTCATATAAACAAAATCACTTTTCTGAGTCTTATCTTCCATCTCCACTTGAGCAATAGCTGTTTGACACTCAGGACACCAGAAAAAGGGGCTTCTCTTTCTATACTCCCTACCTTTCTTGTAAAGTTCAATAAAACTTCTTTGACTTATCCTCTGACAATGTTCATCTATAGTAGTGTAAAAAATATCCCAATCACAGCTCATTCCAAGTTTTTTCCAATCAGCTACATATTTTGGCCTTAAATCTTCTTTTAAAGTTTTTAAAACGAGTTCAATAAATTTTTCCCTTCCAAGGTCAAAGGCTTTTACTTTTTTTTCCTTCTCAATTAGTCTTATTGTAGCTAAACCATTATCATCTGTACCAAAAGGATAAAAAACATTAAATCCTTTCATTCTTTTATACCTAACAACAAAATCTTGTTGAGCATAACTAAAAGCATGTCCTATATGCATTTTTCCAGATACTGTCGGAGGAGGTGTGTCAACTGAATAAATCTTTTTCTTGCTTTTCTCATTGAATTTGAAGATTTTCTCCTTCTCCCAGAACTTCTGCCACTTTTCCTCTGCTTCTTGAGGCTTGTATTGTTTTTTCTGTTTTTTCATATCCAAAAGTAGATAAGGAGATTTTTAAACTTTAATATAGCAAGATTTAAAAATCTCTTTCTTTTTCTTTAGATATGGCAGACATAAACATGCCAGCTGGATTTGGCGGTTTAATGAGGTATAAAGAGGAGTATAAATCTAAGCTCATGTTAAAGCCAGCTCATGTAATTGGATTTATCATAGTAGTGGTTTTATTCGTAATAGCTTTAAATATATTTTTTCCTTTAGCTTAGAAAAATATATTAACCTAATTCTCCTTTTACTTCAGATTAAGGGAAGTAAGAAAAATGGCAGAACCTGAAAAATTCATTCTAAGTTTAGAAAAAGCCACGCGAAGCTTGAAAATGGCAGATCATCTAACTTACATGACTTTTCCTCTTTTAAAAGAAAACCGCCTTCTTCTCAAAATATTAGATGAGCTGCACAACTCAGTGATAAACATAATAAATGCTATCCTCCAATACGAGTATACTTACAAAAGAATCCCTCTCTACAAGGACGCCAAAGAAAACTTCAAAACTTTCAAGGAGTTAGCTGAGAGGTACAAAATAAACCCAGAACAGCTAAACAAGATTATTGAAATTCTAAAGTTAGAGGAGAGTCATAAAAAAAGCCCCTTCGAGTTTGTCAGGAACAATAAAGTAGTGATAATGTCAGACAATCTGAAAACAACCACACTAACTTCAGGAAAAATAAAAGAGTATCTGCTTGAAGTAAAAGATTTGTTGAGGAAAGCTAACTTAATGATAAGCTCAAATCCATAGTATTAAAAGCTGCAAATTTAGAAAAATATATATATCTCCTTTACCTCTTAATTTTTGCGTTTTTTTAACGTTTTTAAAGAGAGGGTAGTATGGAAAAAATAATGCAGGAAAAAATTTCAGCAGACCATCTGCTTTATGTTAGCTTGAAGTATACAAAAACAACTGATGTTATGCTTAATCTTATTGCAAGATGGCGAAGTATGATAGAAACAGCTGTAGACAGGCTTTTAGAAAAAGCAAAAAAACAGAAAAAACTAAAAACAATACCTCTGGCACCAAAACTAAAAATAGATAAAACAAAAGAGATTTACAAGAAAAACAAGGAGATTATAGAAGCCATGGACCTCTATGAATTTCTAAAGAGGGTAGATAAATTAGAGAAGACAAGAGAAAGCGAGTTTAGGAAGCATGTCACTCTAAAAGTGCTAGATAAAGGAGAGTGGGTAAGTATAGACATGGATAAACTGAAAGAGTATAATGAAATACTGGAAAGATTTATTAATGCTGTGAGAGATGTTCTATAATTGGGCCTGTGGTCTAGTGGTTAACTTCTCAAAATTTATTTATTTTAGAAGTCCACAAATGACATCTCGTTCACGTCGAGAAGGTCCCAGGTTCAATTCCTGGCAGGCCCATTCCAGCAGAGGAAAGCTAATCAAAATATCTTAGTCCCTACTTTAATATCCTTCTCAGGAATAAGCAAGATACATTCTTTTTCATCTTCAGAAACAGCTGCAAGTATCATTCCCTGACTTTCTATTCCCCTTAATTTCTTAGCTTCTAAATTTGCAAGAACTACACATTTCTTTCCCTCTAATTCTTCTTTTTTATAATACTCTTTAACTCCTGCTGCAATTGTTCTCTCTCCAAGTTCTCCTAAATCAACTTTAAACTTGTACAGCTTGTCAGCTCCTTCTATATCTTCTACTTTCAATATCTTTCCTACTCTCAAGTCAAGTTTCTGCCATTGTTTAAAACTAATTTCTTCTGTCATTCTTATTTATGATAAAAATGATTTATCTGCTTTATAAAGTTTCTTCTTAATTTATAAGTATCTGCCCACTTTGCATAAGCCTGCCATCCTTGAAAGCTCTCCAATAATTTATCGCAACCCATTTCTCCTTTCTTATGTTGCCATATTCTAAATAAAATTTTCCTGATGCTTTTTCTTCTCAATAATCTAAAATAGAATCATCTATTTCATCTATATTCATCTTTCTTCTGAAATTTCCAGTTTTTCCTTATCTCTTATATTCTTAAATCTTACAATACATTCATTAGCCCAACAAAGATAAAGTCCTCCCCCTTCATAACCAAATAATTCTTCTCTTGCCCCGCATTCAGGGCAAGTTCCTAAAAAAACTCAGGTGTTGCCAGATAAGTATCTTCTCCAATACAGATTTTTTCTAATACTCTTTCATCGCCCAACTCATCCATTTTACTTCACTTTCTTAAACAAAATTTCAGATTTATTTATCTTCTTTACTTTTACTGGCTTTTTAATTTCTTCCCATTTAATTTTAAAGTTAAAATGTTTGGCAATTTTCTCGCAAGTTTCAGGTATAAAAGGAAAAAGCAAGATAGTTATGGCTTTTATGCTATTAACTAACTCATATAACTTTCTCTTATCTCCACTTTCCCAAAGTTTATTTTCCTGTACGTAAAAGTTGCAGGAATCAATAAAAGCGAAAATAAGCTCAAGAGCTTTATCCAGCTCGTAATTCTCAATTTTTTCTTCTATCTCTTTCAGCTTTAGTTTTTCCAGCAGTTTATTCCCTGTTTTTTCTATACCATACCTCTCAGCTAAACTAGTAACTCTACTGACTAAGTTTCCAAGTTTGTCTGCTAATTCATTATTGTTTCTCTCTATCAGAGATTGTTCAGAAACATCTCCATCTTGTCCAAAGGGGATATTTCTCATTAAAAAATATCTCAAAGCATCTGCCCCATACTTCTTTACAAGATATGTTGGAGAAATAACATTTCCTAAAGACTTACTCATTTTTTGTCCATTTACAGTAAAATAACCATGAATAAAAAGTGTTTTGGGCAATTTGTTTCCTGTAGCTAAAAGTAGAGCAGGCCAAATAGTAGCATGGACTCTTAATATATCTCTTGCCATAAGCTGAATATCTGGAGGCCAAAATTTTTCAAACTGATTATTAATCTTCAATCCAGTTAAATAATTCCAAAAAGCATCAACCCAAACAAAGCAAGTATGCTTCTTGTCAAAAGGCAACTCAATTCCCCAACTAACCTTTTCCTTTAATCTTGAAATTGAAATATCCTTCAAACCAGATTCAATAAAAGAAATAATCTCTTTCCTCATTCTTTTTGGGAGAATCTCATATTTCCCAGTTTTAATCAAATTCAAAAGTTTATCTTGGAATTTAGAGAGCTTGAATAAGTAAGCTTCCTCTTTTCTTAACTCAGGCTCTTTATTATGTAGGGGGCATCTCCCATCTACCAAATCACTCTCAGTTAAATACTGCTCACACCCCACGCAATAGTAAGATTCATAATGCCCTTTGTAGATGAACTTTTTGTCATAAAGTTTTTGTAAGGTTTTTTTAACTTCGTATCCATGTCTCTTGTCTGTAGTTCTAATAAAAAAATCATTAGAAATATTCAAGAGCTTAAATGCTTTCTTGAAATCCTTAACTATCTCATCAACAAACTTTTTTGGTTTTTTTCCAGATTTTTCAGCTGTTTCCTGTATTTTCTGCCCATGCTCATCGGTTCCTGTCAAAAAAAAGACTTTCTCTCCTTTCAACCTTTTCCATCGAGCTAAGACATCTGCAGCTATCGTTGTATATGCACTTCCCAAATGTGGAGGTGCATTGGTATAATAAATTGGTGTTGTTATGTAAAATGTTTCCTTCATTTTTTTAATTCTTAATTTATTTCTATTGTTTATATTCTCAATAGCATTATTTAAATCTTTTATTTTCCTCTTATGTTTAATATATGGCTTAATTAATTTAAACAATTTGGGTAACTCATTTTTATTATTTAATCTTAAATGCCAATAATTTTTATTGTATCTATATCCCTGATTATTCTTTTTACCTTTTCGATTATCTGAAAAAGGTTTATTGCATTCTACCCCATACTCTCTAAGTTTTTTATGAATCAAAAACAATAAACTTGAATCATAATTCCCAAGACTGAATCTAGCCATGTTATTATAAACTCCTATATGCCCTTCAGCATCTACAAATCCCGCTAAGAAAGAAGAAAAATATTTTTCATATTTTAAAATCCAATTAGGAACTTCTTTAGAAAAAAGAAAATTAAAAGAATTATTTAAGAATGCTTCTGAATGAATGACTTTATTATTTGCTTTTTTTGTCCAAATTCTCCCATATTTTCCAAACAGAGACCGAATTAATTGTATCTGTTCTGGGATTGTACTAGAACAAGCTGCACAAATAACTTTGCTATTTTTATATTGTTTTCTTATTCTTAAATCTCCTATCCTAAATCCGATTAAATAAGCTTTTTCTATTAAATCTCCTGAAAAATTCTTTTTAGGATATATTACATGAGAATCTGATAGGTCTCTTAAGGGAATCTTATATTCTCTTAATTTCCTATGAATAGTACTTCTTGGGATATTTAATTTTGATTCTATTTTCCATGTCGATAATTTTTCTTTAATATAAAGTTGATTCAAGTCTTCTTTAGATACATTTACTCTATCAACTCCGGGCAATCTTGGTTTTATGCCAAATTCATGCAGTCTCTTCCATATAGTTGCTTGACAACATTGTAATTTCTCTGCGATTTGAAAAGTTGTAAGTTTTTTATTTTCATACAAGTCAGTCAGGATATCTTTAGATATTTCTAATTTCCTCATTATATAATTAAATAAAGCAACTATTTAAATTTTAGCAACAATTTAGAAATAGTACCCCATAATCTATAGCTGTTGTTATATAAAATTTCTTTGCCATATTTTGTTGAGAAAAAAAGCATATTTAAGGTTAACTAAATCTTCTAGCAAGAAAAACTTCTAAATTCCCTGATTTCGCCACAACATGTAAATTCTCATCTCTTCTCATTATTGGATGAACTTTTCCCCTCAGATTTCTTCCGGAATCAAAAACAACAAGCCTATATCTTAAAGGGGTCTTCTTAATAACAAATTCTACTTTTTCCCTGTCATTAAAAGTAGGAAAAAGCTGTTTGTATATTTTTCTTTCAACCTCTCCTATTGTTTTGGAGTCTTCTATTATTTCAAAATACCAAGTCGCAGCCTCAGGATAATCTTCAGATCTCTCACAATCATATCTAACCTGCCTTTTTATTTTTGCTTGAGATAACATTTCGAAAATCAAAGATTGTTTCATTCAGCTCTCTACTCAGGCAACAAAAGCTTTGACAATCCTTCTTTTCTTCCCCTCAACTTTTCTGCCACTGTATATAAAGAATTATAAAAATCTCTTGCTTCTTCATCGCTTATCTTACCCTCCCCTATAATTTCTCTTATAATCTGAATATAAATTTCACCTGGAATTTCTCCACCAAATTCTAAATATGCTCTCCTCACAGACCTATGCTTACCTAAAATTTCTTGAAATTGTTGATAGGCTTCTGGATTAACTTGTTCAAATTCTTTTAAAGCCAAAGCAAAATTCCTTGCATAACTTACTGCCTTATCATTCCATTTTAAATCGAGAACAACCCCGGAACCTTCTGGAATCCTATCCTTTTGTTTAAGTCTCTCACCCGCTTCTACTCCTATTTTTTCATATTTTCTTTTTGCCCTATCACTAATCCTTCCAGTAATGCTTGTTAAAAATTTGCCGGCTATTAATCTTTCAGCTAACTCAACTAATCTTTTCTTCGCCATAATTAAAGTAAAAATCCAGGATATATAAAAACTTATTTATTGGAGCATATATAAAAAACTACTCTCTTCTAAAATCATAAATAAATATAACCGGAACTGGTTTTTTTGAATTTCTTCTATAAGATTCCAAAGCCTGCCTCGCATCTGCTCCAGTTAAAAGAGTTGCCAATAGAGAATCCTCTTTCTTTATAGCTCCAAGAGGAAGTCCTCTCCTAAGACTCTCTCCATATCTTTTTTCTGCAAAATTTTCTTTGTCAAGAGGAGTATAGACTCTTTCATCTGTTCTATACCTGCCCCTTCGTCTAGCTAATACTTTTTTCACTCTGTCAATAGAACCATTTTGCCAAAATCTAAAATAAGCTGCATTCACATTTACAATAAACAAACTCCTACCATCCAATCTTTCAACAGATCCCCCGCAAAGAACATATCTCTCTGGGCTCGGCATTAAAATTCTAAAATCTTATTATTTAAAAACCTAACGTTAAACTAAAAAACTCTAAAGTATTCTTAAAGAGAGGGAAAGTTAGTAAGAAAAGCTCAGTAACTTAAAGGAAAGTAAAAAAAGAAATAATTAATTTCGAAGGTAAAATGCATTTTAAATGCAGCTTTAGTTGAGTGGAAAAACACAAGCTTCCCAACTAGAAATTTAGAAAAGTTCTAGGATCCAAAAGAAAAAGCTTGAGACGCGGGTTCGATTCCCGCAAGCTGCATTTTTGATTTAAATCTAAGGTAAAACCCGGTCGGCGCATTTCGTTAAACTTATAAATCCCAAATTACTTAAAAATAGTAAGATGGTAGATGAAAAGACAATAAGAGAGGTGGAAAATAAAATTCGTGATTTAATTAATTTGATAGAAATAATGAATAAAGAAGAAGTTGAAGGAACTAAAAAGATTGAAGATTCTGCAGCTCAAGAATTGAAGGAAAAGTTAAGAGAAACAGCAGAAAAATTGGGTTCAGGTGATTAATTAAATTTAAGAAGAGGAATTTTTGATAAAAGAGAGATTTAAAATTCAGATTTTGATTTTTTCGTTTTTCTTGATAACCCTAATTTTTATCATACTAAAATAAGAGTTATATTTTTATAGCCTTTTCTTTTTATTTAATTATGAAAAAAGGGGCAACTCAACAGCAAGAAAATCAAGAAAAGTTGGCAGAAGTATTAAGGAAAGTTGAGGTTCCAGAAAAAAAGAGAAAACTAGTTCTGAAAAGAGTAAAAGAAAAACTTGAAAAGGAAAAAACAATGAAGCTCTCTATCAAAGAGGGTTCCTACGCTTCCATAATGAATGGTCTTGGCAATTCCTATATAATCCCTTTCGCCCTTGCATTAAATGCAAATAACTTACAGATAGGTTTGTTGAGAAGTTTTTCTGGTCTGCTTCCACCTATCAGCCAGTTGTATGGTTCAAAACTGATGGAAAAATTTTCGAGAAAGAGAATAATTTTAACATATATAAGCTTACAGGCTTTAACCTGGCTACCCATCCTTTTCTTATCTCTACTTTTCTGGAGAAACCTTTTCACTGCATATCTTCCGTATATTTTAATAGCTTTCTACACTCTTTATGCAATTTTTGGAGCAATATCCACACCAGCCTGGTTTTCTTTAATGGGAGATGTGGTTCCTGATAACATTCGAGGCAGATACTTTGGTAGAAGAAACAAAATTACAGGAACAGTTGCTTTAATTTCTACACTAATAGCAGCTTTCTTGCTTGATTTCTCCAAAACAAAAGGATTAGTTTTGATTGGTTTTTCTATCCTTTTTTTGTTGGCGAGCATAGCAAGATTTATTTCAGCCTCTTACTTCAAGAAACATCATGAGCCGAAATTTAAAGCAGAGAAAAAATATTATTTCTCTTTCTTACAATTCATAAAAGGAATAAGAAAGTTCAATTTTACTAAGTTCTCTTTTTTTGTAGCCTCTATGCATTTGTCAGTTATGGTAGCAGGTCCCTTCTTCACAGTTTATATGTTATCCGAACTCGGCTTTAGTTATGTGACCTTCATGGCTATCAGCCTTTCTTCTTCCTTAGCTAGTTTAATAATGATGCCTATCTGGGGTAAATTTTCAGATAAATATGGAAGAAAAGAAGTCTTAATTATCTCCTCTATTCTTATCTCTCTGATGCCTGCTCTATGGTTTTTCTCTTCCTCTCCATATTATCTCATTTTACCCATGGCTCTGGGCGGAATAGGGTGGGCTGGTTTTAATCTCTCCTCTTTTAACTTTATTTATGACTCCACCTCACCACAAAGAAGAGGCATCTGTCTAGCTTATTACAACATTTTAATTGGTATAGGAATTTTTATTGGTTCTGCTCTCGGCGGCTTAATCTTGCAAAAACTCCCTCTTTTAACTTTGACTATAAGCAGATATTTAATAGTATTCCTACTCTCTTCTTTTCTAAGAGCAGTAACAACCATGACTTTTCTTCCTAACATAAAAGAGGTAAGGAAAGTGCAAAAGTTTAGACCTATAGTAGCCCTCAAAAAAACGAGGTTTGTTGATGGCTTCATCCACGGAATTGAACATGAATCTGGTGTTGGGAAAGTAAAATAATTAGGCTTTGAAAATTTCTCTCATAACTTCTTTAGCATATTTTTTAGCCAGCCTCAAAGGCTCAGGATATTTGTGTGATTCAACGGTAAATTTCCTCACTAGTCTAGCTGCGCTAGTTACAGAGATTAGATTGCCAGGACTTACATAAAGAGGTTTGGCTCCCTCTTTAGTATGAATAACTTTTCCTACTAATTTAAGATTTAAAAAAACAGCATCTCCCTGAACCTCTCCTCCTAATAAAGAATCAGTAATCCCAATAGTTGGGACTCCTGTTGCAAGAGAAAAATGACTTGCTAATCCTAAGCCTCTTGGATGCAAAATACCATTCCCTCTTACAAAAACAACGTCCGGCTTTTCATCCAGTTTATTGAAAGCCTGCACCATAGCTTGTAACTCTCTATAGGCACGAAAACCAGAAACATAGGGAAATCTAATCTTATCTGAGAGATATTCCTGTTCAAAAATCTCTCCATTTTTCATTACCACAACAGCAGAAATAATATTGTTTTTAAAAAAAACATTATCTATCCCAGCTATTCTGTCAGCTAGTTCAAAGTTTATATTCTGCAAGTCTCTCCTTAAAACTCTTCTCTTTATCTTTCTCATCTCTTTCTTCTTTATCTTCTACCTCTTTTTCCATAAGCTTTATAAAACTATAGAATATTAAAATCTTATGCTTAAAAAAAGATGCAAGAAATGCGGAAGGAAAATAGAAAAAGATTATAATTTCTGTCCTCATTGCGGATTTGGTACAAAAAGAGATGATGAAGAAAGAAAATATGGTCTATGAAGAAAGAAAATATGGTCTCTTAGGCAGAGATGATAATTTTGAGATTCCAGATTTAGGAATTAAAATGCCTTTTGGATTCAATAGAATTTTCAACTCTCTACTAGGGCAGATAGACAAACAGTTTAAAGAGTTAGATAAAGAGATAGGAAAAGAAATCAAAAAACAAAGAAAGGAAAGCCCTAGATTTAAGTCGGGTGGGATAAGTATAAGCATATCAACAGAAACAGGAAAAAAACCAGAAATCAAGATAAGAGGATTTGGTCCAGAATTTAAAGAGCTTGTAAAAGAAGGAAAACTAGGAAGAGGACAGAAGATAAAAGAGATAAAAATCAAACAGCCAAAAATTTCAGAATATAAGGCAAGAAAACTAGCTAAACTTCCTAAACAGGAAGCAGAAACAAAAGTCAGAAGATTGGGTGATAAGGTAATTTATGAGATAAATCTTCCAGGGGTTAAAAAACTAAATGATATTATAATAAATCAGCTTGAAAATAGTATAGAGATAAAAGCTTTCTCAAAAGACAAAGCTTACTTCAAACTTCTGCCTTTAAACCTCCCAATTCTGGACTATAAGCTAGAAAAAGAAAAGCTGATTCTTGAGTTGAAAGCCAAATAAGTTGAGAATTAGATAGACTAATAAAAATATTGTAAAGCCTCTTCTATACTTGCAACCTCCACCACCTCAATACTTACTTCTTCACTTACAACAATTTTTTTGGGCACTATTTCTGTCTGACAGATTTCAGTAAAACCAAATTTCTGGCAGTGTTTTTTTGTTTCATAAATGACATCCCTACTCTGCAATAAAGGAACAAGAAAGAGAGTGGCTCCTGCCTCTTTACTTGCTCTAGCTTTTTCCAATACAGCGGAGACAGGTCCTATAGTTCCATCATGATTTATTTGTCCTGTAATCATAACATCTTTTCTAGGCTGTTTCCCTTGTAAAGCAAAAATAGTAGCTATAGTTATAGCCGCTCCTGCACTAGGGCCTCCAATAACAGAAGCATTTGCCTCAATATTATAAATTAAATCATATCCTTCCACTCCTATCCCTGAAGTGTTTTCAGCAACAAATCTTGCCATTCTAATGCTATGTTGTGTATCAGCCCAGAACAATAAATTTTCTATATCAACTAAAGTTCTGCCTGAACCTTTCATGGCCTCTACTTTAAGTATGGTAATTACACCATTTCCTTCTAAATCCACAGCTGGTAAATCCATTTCAACAAGGGTTGTGCTTTTTTCTCCTACAAAACTTTCAGAGGATTCCCCTTTATTTTCAGATTTTCCTGTTGTCTCTTTTTTTTCTATTTCTTCACCCATTAACAACAGAGATAAATTGAGAACAAGAATTATCATGATGATAGTTAAAAGGTAATATAAAATATTCTTTTTCTCATTTCGCTTATTTTTTCTTGCCATCCTAAATTAAAGTGAGGCTGCTCGGATTTGAACCGAGGACCCCTGCCTGTCTGATTAGCATTATCAGAATCACCTCCTGCCTAACTTTTACATCAGGGCAGGATGCAGTGCTCTAACCAGACTGAGCTACAGCCTCATGAGGACGTAAATAATATCTAATTTATAAACTTTCTGAATTTAAAAAGATTTAAAAATAAGGTTAAACAAAATTTAACATGGCAAAACCAGCATATTCTTACATTAAACAAAACATAAAGGAAAGCTTAAAAGAAAAGCTCATAGCTTGGAGA
>JAFCES010000005.1 GCA_017609045.1 Candidatus Pacearchaeota archaeon | reverse complement strand
TTTTAAACATTCTTCACTCAATTTTTCAATATCCCATGAAGCTATATCTGATGCGTAGTCTATTGTTTGGGTTAGTACCTCTCTTGGTAATTTGTCTCTTTTTAATTCAATAATTACTATATTCCCTGATTTGTCTATTCCAAGGAAATCTAATGGTCCTTTTTTAGTCTGAACCTGTTCACCAATTATCAAGATATCTTTACCTAAGATATCCGGGTTGCTTTTTATCCATTGTTCGAGGTCTTCCACTTCTTTTCGTCCAACTTTAGCCATAGTTACCTCTGAAGGAATTAGTTTTCCATTTTCTATTTGCCATACTTTAATTTCAGTAGCCATTTTCTTTCCTTAGCCTCAAAATCCACAACAGAAATACCCTTTTTAAACCTTCTTACTTTAAATCCCCCTCACTTCAGCTTCCAACAAACTACACCACACACATTCAACATCCTTCTCCTCAGTCACTAACAAAACCATTGCCCCAGGAGCAATACTCGCACTCACTATGGAATTTAGGCTTTTTTCCTCTTAAAACTTTCAAAGCTCTTTTCAAAACCCTCAAAGCTCTTTCTGGATCAGTCTTCATTTTCTTAACTCTGACATTGAAAACAACTCTTCCTTTCTCTTTTATCTCTTTAGGTATATAATAAATAAGATAAGCAAAACCAGCTTGTCTATACTGGTTTCTTTCTAATAATAAAGCATAACAGTCAAGCTGATTTCTATAGAATTCTGTAGTATCCTCTTTCAACTCAAAACCCCTTGTCTTGAAATCTACTGGAATATAACCCTTATTACTTACTAAACAATCATCTAGAGCACCATAAAAAACCACTCCCAGCTTTTTATCTTCAAAACTAAATCTCCTCCAGTTCCTAAATCTCTTCATTAACTCAACATCATCTAAGAGCTTCCCTTCTACCTCCCCTGCTATCTCAGGCGGAAGCTTTCCCCTCTTCCTGTATTTATCATAGTATTTTTTCAAAGCAAGATCCATTCCACCCGGAAGACTTGGAAAAATACCTCTTGGCCTATGTACACCTCTACTTTCCAGCCAAAAACATAAAGGACATTCTAAAAATAAGTTCAGCTTTGACGATGAGAGCTTGTATGTTTTCATTTTAGTTTTCTATTGTTATAATTCCATATTCTCTTTCTAAGTATTTATCATGACACTCATTATGAAAATATCTATTAACATTACCATTAGCATCAACACATTTATCAAATTCATCTTCTATAAACTTTCCACATTCTTCACATATTTCTGCCACTGTAAAGTTTAGAGATTTTAGAAATATAAAAACCTAACTAGAACACACTTCTAACTACAAAAATAAAACCAGACAAAAAGCTAAACTAAGAATCAGCTTACTTGCTTTTATTTTTCTTTTTTTTCTTTAAGTTTTTCAACATCTTCTGCTTTTGGAGTTTTTCAACATCTTCTGCTTTTGGACCTCTGTCTCCTCTAGTAGCTTTGAAAGAAACTTTGTCTCCTTCATCTATATCCACTCCAGATTTCAATCCTGTCCCATGGACAAAATAGCTCTTTCCGTCATCCCCGTCAATAAATCCATAGTTTCTGGTCCTGTTAAAAAACTTAACTGTTCCTTTAACCATTTTTACTTTTTTCAACAAGAAAACTGCCTTTTTAACTCTTCCTAATTTTGATTATCAAAAATATATCTTTTCAAGAGGATTTAGTTAGTTTTAAATATCTCTAATTATTAAACTTGTTAATGGGTTATAAAGACTGGAATACAGCTGAAAAACTAACTGTTCTGGGTTTTCTTTTAGGATTAATTTTGTTGGCTTTGTCTTATTTTTTCAAATATAGATTTGACTGGAAATTTTGCATTCCAATTACTAATCTTGAAATCTGTATAAGATATGTTTCCTTGTTACCTTTTATTCTCGCTCTTCTTGGTTTAATTTTAGGTTTAATATTCGGAAAAAGAAAAGTAGTTGAAGAAGAACTCGAAAGTTTGTGAAGTTTTATAAAACAAATTTACTTTAATTTTTCATGGAAGAAGAGATTTTAAAAAAACTAAAAAAAGAGATGAGATTAAAGAGCAAGGAGGCAATGATTAAAAAAGCAAGAGAAGGAAAAGTAATGAGTCGAGCTCCTTTTGGTTATAAACTTGAGAAAAAACAGCTAATTCCAGATGAAGAAAAAAAGCTAATAGTAGAGAGAATTTTTCTTGACTTTTTAAATGAAAAAATAAGTCTAACTAAACTGGCTGAAAGACACGGTTTTTCAGTAAATGGTCTTAAAAAGATATTAAGAAACTTTACCTATATAGGAAAAGTGAAATTTGATGGTCAGATTTTACAAGGAAAACACGAAGCTATAATCTCTCCAGAACTTTTTAATAAAGTTCAAAGCAAATTAGAGAGTTTAGGTATCAATTAATCTACCTAAATCCTGCCTGTTTCTCTCAAATAATTAATCAGCCTTAAACCTTCTCTGCCTTTAACCTCATATTTAACTTCCTGTTCACCAAGCTTACAAGTCTCAACCTCTTTGACATTACCAAAACCCATACCATAAACTTCCCTCACTTTACAGGTTCCTTCACAATATATAACTAGATTGAAAAGCTCTTCTACTTTTTCTTTAATAAAAGAAGGAGCATTTTCTAACTTTGAAATCTCCCCTATTCCTTTTTCCTTTACCATAGCAATACACTCCTCATTATTTAAACAGGGCACTTTCAAATCTTCTACCTGATTAGAAATACATATCCTGACAGTATAAAAAACATAAAAATTGTAAAAATAAAAAACTATTCCAGCAACTATCAAAACAAAAATTAACAAAACAATCAAAAATATTTTCAGACCTCTTTTCATACAAAAATGAAAGGAATATAATTTAAAAATTTACCTGTAAGATTTCTGTCTCTTCTTTCTCGCCTTAGAATCTCCTGGCTTCCTAGTTTCTTTTCGTCTTGTATCTGCAACTAACAAGTTTCTATCATACTCAAGAAAAGCCTTTCTCAGCTCCCTACTTTTAGTTGCAGAAACTAAGGCTCTTGCAATAGCTAATCTGGCAGCTTCTATCCCAGCTTCTTGCCCTCCTCCTTTCATATTAACTTCAATATCATACTCTATCTTACCAAGTTTATTTTTAGCTATTTTCAAAGGCTCTTCTATCATTAACCTTCTTAATCTTGGTAAAAGCTCATAAGGAACCCTGTTTACAGTAATCTTGCCTTTACCTTTATAAATCACAGCTCTTGCAACAACTCTCTTCCTTTTTCCTGAAACAACTATCTTTTCTCCTTTTTTCATTCTACTCTACCTCCCTTCAACATCCTTGATATTTTCTCAAGAGTTATACCTTTTTTCCCCCTTCCCGATTTTACCATTTTTTCATTTTCAAATTCAGGAGGCAGTCCTTTATAACATCTAATTTCTTTAAATCTTTCTCTTCCCCGACCTTTTTTATAAGGCAACATGCCTCTAATTGTTCTTTTCAATATTCTTTCTGGATCTCTCAGAAAAAAAGGCCCTTTCTGACTTCCTCCTCCTCTACTCTTTCCTCTGATTTCTCTGTATTTTTCCAAAACATCTTTCTCCCTTCCTAAAACAATAGCTTTCCCACAGTTTACTATCACAACTTTTTTTCCTGATAAAGCTTGTTTAGCAGCATAACTAGCCAGTCTTCCAAGTACAGCGTTTTCTGCATTAATTATCACTCTTTCCTCTACTTTTTTATATGCTTTTCCTTTTTTCATTTTAATATTTTAATTCCCTTTGCTTCAGGGTTTACTCTAACCTCTTCTTCTATACTTACTACTTCACATTTTTTCTCTCTTAACTTTTTTTCTGCTTCTTCTGAGAAAGACAAAGAAGCTATCCTTATTTTCTTACTTATCTCTCCACCACCTAAAACTTTACCGGGAACTACAACAGTATCTCCCTCTTTTGTTTCTTTATCTATCTTGTCAAGATTTATACTTATCTTTTTTCTCCTTGGCCCTGACAATATACTTGCCACTTCTAACCACTCTTTATTTTTTTTAGCCTTGATTATACTTCTCACTAATTCTGGGTTTGTTTTTCTTTTCATCTGCTTCTCTATCTTGCTTTTTGTTTTCATTCTATGGAAACCAAGGTTTCCCTTAGGAACCCTTCCTTTTAATTTATGCGGGAGACAGGGATCGAACCTGTGCAGGCACTAAGCCACATGGTTTCTACATAGCTTCATGCCGTTCTTGAAACCCTTTCTAAAGGCTTACCTTAGCCATGCCCGTTTGACCACTCCGGCACTCCCGCTTAAAAATCACAATGCCAGAGTATTTTAAAACCTTGCCTTTTGACTATTTTACTGCCTTTAAATTTTCTTTCAATGCCTTCACAGCTCCAGAAAGTATATTTTCTGCTTTAATCTGCCCCCATGACTCAATAAAGAAAACAATCTCCTTTCCTGGCTTGACCTCTATAAAACCTTCACTGCCCTTATTTTGTTTTTTACAAACTTCAACACAAGCCTCACATAAATCACATTTATACTTATCTATCACTTCTACCTTCCCTTTTTCCAATTTCAAAACTTTCTGAGGGCAAGCTTCAACACACTTCTGACAGGCTTTACATCCCTTACTTATTTCAATTTCAGCAACATTTCTATAATAAACCAAACCAGGGGAAAATTTTGTGTGCCCTATACCTTTACCAAGTCTGGCTTTTGCTATAAGTTCTAGCTCCTGGCCTTCTCTTAATACCACTAGAGGAATATCAGGATAAACTGGCTTAACTTTTCCCTTCAAGTCTTTTGCATAAACTGTGCAAGGTCCTTTAGCTTGAAGTTTAAGTTGAACAGAACACTTACTACAATCTTTCCCTTTACATGTGCACTTTTCTCTTAATGTGAATGTTTTTGGTGTTTCTAAAGGAACTAAACCAATTCTTAAAGCTAAAACTTCATCATATAGAACAGAATCATTCTTGTGAAACTCTACTTCATCTACAGCAAGAATAGGAATTTCCAAAGCACTTCTTCTAATAGCATTAGCTAAACTTTCTCCAAAATCCTCTACAAAACTTATTTTTTCTGGTGTTTTTTGAAGTATTTTCATTTTCTTATTTATTTTTTTATATGTTTATCTTCTTGCTAAAGGAACCATATCATCAATCTCTCTTTCAATTCCTAGAGCTTCTTCTATCTCATGCATAACACTTCTGCCAAAAGCCTTGTTTAACTCATCTTCTCTTGCATTTTCATACCAATAAGCCCCATATTGTTCAACTAACTGTCGAAATGGTCCAACTTCTCCCAATCTGCTTAACTCTTTATGACTATAGGCCTTCAAACAATTTTGAAATGTGAATTCTGCCATTTTAATTTTAAATTTTGTTTATTTTTAAACTCTTCTACCTCTTCTCCCTCCTTTTATTTTTGGTCCGCCTCTCGGAATCCTAGTAACATCTACAATACTTACAATTTTAAATCCCTGTTTTGAAAGAGACTTAATAGCTGCATGGGCTCCAGGACCAGGAGCCTGACTGCCTGTTTTAGCTCTAATCCTAACGTAAAGACTTGTAATTCCCACATCTTTAGCCTGTTCCGCAGCTCTTTGAGCTACAAACATAGCTACAGTAGGATTGGCTTTTAATCTGTCATGTTTAGTTACCATTCCTCCACTTATTCTAGCTATGGTTTTTCCACTTAAGTCAGTTATGTGCACTATTGTATTGTTAAAAGAAGTAAAGATGTGTGCAATTCCTACTTTCCCTTTCTTCTTTATTCTGGTTTTTTCTTTTTCAGGCATTTTTCACTTTCTCCCCAACTTTTTCCTCTTCTATCTTCTCTATTTTTTTCTTAATCTCCTTTTTTTTAATTATCTCTATTTTATCTTCTTCATCTACTTTAACCATATAGCTGGGAATATTAACTATATTTCCATTTATAGCTACATGTTTATGAACTATTAACTGTCTGGCTTGTCTTGGTTTAGCCATTTTTTTAGCTATAAGTATGCTTTGAAGCCTTCTTTTCAACCAATCCTCTTTATTAAGAGCAAGGACATCAGCTATTTTCTCTACTCTAAATCCTATTTTATTCAGCTTTTCCAGCAATTTTTTCTGTTCATCCTGATCTGCTGTAATTAGTTTTTTAGCTTGATTTCTTATCCTTTCTATAGCAGAGTCTGCTTTCCATATCTCTCTCTTATTTTTCAATCCATACTTCTTCACCATTTCATTCTCTTCCTCTATCCTTACTTTATCATAAGGTTTTCTTGGCCTATTGTATTTTTTCCTTTTTCTTATCCATGTCATTTTACTTTCCTGACTTTCTTATTTTTCCTTTGGATACCCCTATAGCTTTATTTTTCCTAAAATGAGCTCTTGTTCTCTGTCCTCTTACCGGCTGTCCAGTAGCATGCCTTAATCCTCTATAACTCTTTATTTTCCTCAACCTCTTAATATCAAACTCTTTTCGTAGCTCAGAATCAGATCCAATCAAGTGTTTATCTTCTCCAGTATCAAAATCTTTTCTTCTATTCAGAATAAAAGAAGGCACTTTTGGGTTTTTTATAAATTCAGTAATTTTTTCAATCTCGTTATCTGTCAATTCTTTTATCTTCTTCTTCTTGTTTATCCTTAAAACATTGCATATTGCATTGGAAAAACTCCAGGAAATTCCTTTAACTCTAGTCAAGCCAGCATAGACACTCTTATTTCCTGGTATGTCTGTAGAGAGGATTCTAATTAAAGTTTCTTCTACTATTTTCCCTTCCTTATCTCCTTCTTTTCTCTGTTCTTGTTCTTTTTCTTCAGCTTTTTTTGCCATTTTTATCTCACAAACAAGTTATGTCTCTCCATTTGGGTCAGCTCTAAAATTATTCTCTTTTCTATTGCTTTTCTTGGGTCAGGCAAACTAGGAATTCTTTTCTTTACATCTGAAAAACTTTCAAATGCCTTTTTCTTTCTTTCTTTTAAAATCTCCTGCGTATGCTTTTTCCCAAACCCAGGCACTAGTTCAAGCTGATGAACTCTTGTGTTAATAGCATCTGCCTCGTTAAAGAATTTAATAAAATCCTTTTCCCTCTCATCCACTATTTTTTTAACAAAATCCTGTAGCTGTATCTTCGCGCTCTCTGTCAGCTTTTCCCTGGGAAGCCTTCCAGCTATATAGTAAATTTTATCTCTTCTACTCTCTCCTATATAAACTTTTTCCTTCGGTTGTAAAGAAACCCCTCTTCTTGGTACTAACTGCAGAAGTGTTAAATTCTTTAAACCTATAGCTTGAGCTACAGGTAACATTCTTTTTTCTAGAGGATAGCCGTATGGCAGGTAATCTAGTATTATCGCATATTCTTCTTTTTCCATTTTCTTCATCTATACTTCTTGATGACTTCAAGTATTTTGTTAATCTCATCTTCATTTAAACTTACATCTGTAAAGATCTTATTTATATCAGAAGAATCTTCTGGTAGCAAATCTACCATCTTGACCACATGTTCTGGTTTCAACTTCATCAAACCAAGAGCCTCAAGCTCTTTTCTCAATTCCATTGCTTCTTTTTCATTGAGCTTTATGAATTTCTTCAGGAAGTCCTTTATCTCTTTCTCTTCCTCCTTCTCTTCCTCTATAGTTTCAACTATCTTTTTTGCTTCTGTCAAACTTAAAGGTCTCATTCCTATTTTCATTTTTTCTTTTATATTATTTACTTCAGCTTTTTCAAATGAACTGGTTTAATTATATAACTTTTCTCTTTACCATTTATAATCTTAACTATATATGCCTTTCCCCTTCTTCCTTCTATTATTCCTGTCCTCCCCTGTATTCTTGCTGGAAAAGAAGATTTTTCTGATAAATCTCTGACTATACCAACTCTCTGTCCTTTTTCCAGCTTTTGGAAAATTCTAGTAATCTTTTCTTTTCCTTTGTGCTTTTCCTTTCTCATTTCCTTTTTAGTTTCCTTTTATTTTATCTCCCTTCCTCCATCTGTCTTTTTGTTCTCTGAATATTTTCTGCCTCTCTCATCAGCTTCTCAAATACCTCGGAAAGAGCTGAGTATAGGTTGTAATCTGTCACTACAGCTTTTAATTGTTTTCCACTTTCTGAAACTAAAGTTCCTTTAATTTCATGCAGGAATGCTTTTCCATGGAGAGATTTTTTTAATCTCAGGATAATTTCCTGAAAGCCAAACCTTTCTTCTATTTTTCTCACATAATTCTCTATTACTTTGTTAACAGCTGCCTTTTCAGATTCGTCAAGTTTAAAGCCACTTATCAATACTTTTCCCTTAGCTTCTGCCATTTTTATATAGCTTCTTTATAGTTTAAAAAAGTTTTCATAAGGTTCTTATAGAATCAGTATCTTCTTTTTCTTCATTAAAGTTGCCTATAATCCCTTGATACAAATCTCCTTTTTCTCTCGCATTTTCCATATTTTCAATAATAACTTTTAGCATTTTTTCACCAAAAGCTTTTCTCCCGCACTCTGCACAAAAATCTATTACCGAATCAGAAGAAATTTCAGCCTTACAATATACACATTTTTTCATTTTTTTCCTCTTTTCCAGCAGGAGTAGGTTTGGAGGGTTTTTAAATTTAACTAGCTCACATTAACATTATCAAAACCTGAATACATCCAATTAAAAAACCAATAACTGCACCAATCCATACAATAAAACTCAGTTCTTTTCCTGCAGCTTTTATTACAGCTTCCTCAATTTCCTTATCATTCAAACTTTTAATTCTATTTTCAACTCCTTTTTTAAAATATTCAATAATTTTTTCTCCAATATATGGAATTTTTTTAACTTTATCAAAAGATTTTGGCAATATCATCGGACTTACTTCTCCAATTCTCTCCGCAATATTGTTTTTCCTTTTTGGGAAAACTCCTTGTATCCCAAATATCTTTCTTCTTGGCCTGAATAGCATTTTTACAGCTAAGTAGTTTGTTCCTAATCCTATTATTGCTCCTATAATTGGAATTAAAATTAATTTTATATCCATCATTTTTTACCCCCATTTAAATATTCTTCTTCCCAAATTGGCAAGGTTTTTTTAGAAAGTTCCTCATCAAATTTTTTTAAAGTTTCAGTATAGTTCTTAGATTTCAATGCTTCTTTAGCACAAATATCTTCTGGCTTACTATTTTTATTAAGAATATTTTCTTTAAAATTTACCCAGTGGTCTCTTATGGAACAGGGCATTAACCAATTATCTGGTTTTTTAGTATTATTAAGTCCATATTTATTTTGCCATTCTCTTCCTTTTATAAATAAATCTGAGAATAGAGCATCTGCCAGTTTTTTACCTTCACTAAATAATTCTTTTATATTATTTTCATAATAAGGAACAAAAACACAAGGAGTTATATTGCCATTCCAATCAACATATAAATAACCACCCTTTCTGCCATAAGCAATACATCCGTTTGACAAAACACCTGAATTCCAAAAATCCCCAATGCAATATTTTTTATTTTTTAATAATTGTTCCCACTTCCTATAAAGTTTAACTCTTTGTTCTGGAGTTATCATTAATTTTTTCATATCTTTTGCTTGTCCAATTGGCATTAGTTGAAATTGCCACATATAACTGGCTCCTAATTTTTGAAAAACAAAATCATAAAATTTATCATCCAAAAGAATATTAATGTTCTTAGAAGTTGCAGTAACAGAAACTCCAAAAGGAACTCCTACTTCTTTCAAATTATCTGTAGCCTTTAAAATTTTCTTAAAAATTCCTTTTCCTCTTCTTTCATCTGTCTCTTCTTCAAAACCTTCTAGTGAAATTGCAGGAGTAACATTTCCTAATTCAGCTAATTTCTTAGCTTTTTCTTTATTAAGCAAAATTCCATTTGTAAAAAACAAAAAAAACATTTGATTATATTTTTTCCAGATATTAAATAGTGTTTTCCCATCATCGTAATACATTAATGGTTCTCCTCCAGAAATTGTCATAAAACGATTGCCCCATTCATTATAAACTTCATGGACTATCTTGTCAACAATTTTATATGGTAAACTTGAGGCATTAATTTTTGAAGAAGCATAACACCCTTCACAATTTAAATTGCATTTTTGAGTTGGTGAAAGCACTATAAATGAAGGCGGTTCAAGTCTGTATTTTTTTTCAAATCTTTTTCTAATATCCTCATTAGCATCTTTATTAACAAATCCATATTTTACTAAAGTCTCAATGATCCTATTAGCAACATTTTTTGAAATATAACCTTTATCAAAATTTCTTTTGGATGATTCTAACATTGCGATTAAGTATTCATATTTTTTAATCTGAACACTTTTGGGAAATTCTTTTTCCTTTTCAACGAGGGAGAAATAAATTTTTTTCTTAAGGTTTTTCAATAGCAATTCTTCTCCGTAAGGAAAAAAGAATATTCTCCTTATTAAATATGTATAGATATCTGATTTTGTTTTATTTAAATATTTATTTAATTCTTGTCTTTTATTTTTTAGGATTTGTTCCATCTCAAAATAATGAAGGAGAAGATATTTATAAACTATTCTCTGACTTCGGTTAGATAGGGGCATTGAACTTCGGTTTTTTTGCCTCTTTTAATTTAATTTTTTATAATATAAACTTTATTCATATTGTTTTAAATTTAACTTTCTATTCTTGTTTACCAACCATATTTTTTTTGAGAAATCCCAAACCAGCCTCATATCCGTCTCCAAACACCTTATAAATGACATCATCTAGAAAATCCTTGCCCTTTTCATCCCTATTTCTCACATAAAAAATATTTCTGGCATCGTCAACCAAAATTACTGGTTCCATGTGACGTCTTTCAGCTTCCTTTATATCCGGGCTTGTAAGTTCTAAAAGCATTTCAGCGCCTTCTCCTGTATCATCTGAACATAATTCACCAGATTTTTTAAGAACACCCACTTTTTCTAAAAGTGTTCCATTAACCTCCGCCATAGATATCTCTCTTTTGTACCTTAGATATCCGAGATTCATCTGAAGCACTTTTTTTGTATCAAAAGCTAAAAATATGTAAGCCATTTACTCGTATCTTAAAGCATCAACCGGTTTTAATTTTGCAGCTTGTATTGCAGGCAGAATTCCAGAAGCTGAACCAATAACAAAGGAAAAAACTAAAGCTCCAAAAATAAGCCATAAAGGAAAACTCGCTCTGAATAAAGATACTCCTAAAGCCATTCTAGCTATATATTCAGCTCCTTTTCCTAAACCAACTCCAATGACTATTCCAATCAACCCACCGATAAGTCCGAGAAGTCCAGATTCAAATAAAAAAATCAAGAGAATATCAGAGTTTTTAGCTCCTACTGCCTTCATTGTCCCTATTTCTTTTGTCCTTTCCAATACAGCTGTATACATGGTATTCATTATCCCTACTCCTCCAACCAAAAGAGAGATAGCAGCTATACCCACTAAAACTCCCTGAACAACAGAAAAAACTTTTTGAAAAGTTTCAAGCAGCTTTTCAAAAGTTTGAATATTGAAAGTCTCTTCACCCTCTTTCTCATTCCTGGATTTTCTCAGTTGTTTTTCTAGATTTTCTGCAACTTGTTCAGGCACAAAGCCATCTTTTGTTTGAACATATACAGCGTCTATCTCATCTTTTTTATCTAAAATTTCTTTTGCTGTGTCAATAGGTATGTAAACCTGGCTATCATCTCCAGGATTACCTATCTGCTTCATTATTCCAACTACTCTAAACTCCTTTTCTTTTATAACAAGCTTGTCTCGCAAGCTAACTGCTTTTTCAAAAAAACCATTATCCTTAGCAAGAAGATAACCTATAACTACCTTATCTCTCTCTCCCTCTTTCAAATCTCGACCTTTTTCAGCTTCAAACCCCCCCATCTCTTTGAAAATATCAGCTGTCTTATCCGTGGGCAAGCCGATAACAAAAATAGACTTTACTTCATCTTTAAATTTAATTAAACTAACAGAATAAACAACTGCTGTAGCCATATCAACTCCTTTTGTTTTTTCAATAACATTTAAGTCTTTGGAAGTTAGTTTATCAGCTGTCATCATTCCCATTCCTCTGCCAGGCATAACAATTAGTTTATTTGCCCCCATCATCTCAAATTGTTCTGTTATATAATCTTGTAAACCCTGCCCCAAACTTATCAAAGCAACAACAGCAGCTATACCAATGAAAATTCCAAGCATAGTTAGCCAACTTCTCAGCTTTCTTCTTTTAAGATTGTTGAATGCAAGAAAGAAGTAGTCTTTCATTTTTCTCCTATCTACTCTCTTTTTCTCTTTTCAATTTTCTTCTCTTCTTGATTTTCCTGTAAACTATAAAGAGAACTATTAAGATAACTATACTTATCACGTAAATTAAAGTTCTGCTTTTTTTAATTAAGCCAAGACTAATAGCTTGTTTTTTTGTATAAGCTCTTAAAACAAGGTTTTCTTTTTCTGTAAACTCTTTATTTCTTGAATCTAAATAGGTTATTTCCACAGGCAGTGAAAGTGTTGAAGGAGCTTCCTTGTCTACAGAAACTTTGAAGTTGGCTGTATCAAAATCATCACTATCTACATCACCAATATAAATACTGTCTGAGCTTAGAAGCTTAATTCCTTTTACTATTCCTAGCTTTATGGTTAAAAATTTGGCATCCCCTAAACCAGAATTTGTCACCTTTATTGTTAGCTCTTTAGTCTGGCCTTTAATCAAAACAGAATCTTCTACCTCTGCCTTTATTTTTGGTTGAGCGTTTATAATTAAGCTTATCACTCCACTAGAATTTCCTGGCTCATTATCTAAAGTATATTTAATTGTTACAGGAAATTTATAGGTTCCTGATTTTGCATTTGAATCTGCTATTAACTTAAATTCTACATCTTCCTCTCTATCTTCTTCTATCTCATCCAACGTTTTCTGGTTTGAAGATTGATATGGAGCAAAAGGAACCTTATTTAAATCTAAACTTATCACAACCCCTTCTACATCTGAATTAAGATTGTTTTCTATTGTCAACTCCACTTTTATTATCTCTCCTGGCTGTATCTCAGTAGAACTCGAAGATACTGATTTTATGCTTACAGCTAAAGCTGGCTGAATCAAACTTAAAAATAGGATAAGTGCTATGATTAAAATTAAAATTTTTCTATTCATTTTTCAATCTTCCCATCCCTTAGTCTTATGATATGCTTAGCTTCTCTCGCCATCTCAAGGTCGTGGGTGACCATGATTACTGTTTTTCCTTGTTTATTAAGGTTTTTAAGTATTTCTAATACCTGCCTACCAGTTTTTGTGTCAAGATTTCCAGTTGGTTCATCTGCAAGAATAACTTCTGGATTATTGACAAGAGCTCTCGCAATAGCAACTCTCTGCCTCTCTCCTCCACTTAACTCTGCAGGTAAATGGTTAGTCCTTTTTTCCAAACCTACATCTTTCAACAGCTTTTCAGCTCTTTCCCTTCTTTCTTCTCTTCCTATGTCCTGAAACATCATAGGCAACATCACATTTTCCAAAGCTGTTAAAGTAGGAATTAAGTTAAAAGTCTGGAATATAAATCCCACTTTTCTCCCCCTTATCTGAGCCAATTCACTCTCACTAAGGTTCTCTATGTTTTGTCCATCAAGAAAAATATCTCCTTTGCTTGCCAAGTCTAAAGCTCCCACCAGATTCATTATAGTCGACTTACCACTTCCAGAAGGGCCCACAATAGCAATAAAGTCTCCTTTTTTAATATTGAGATCTATAGATTCAACTGCATGAATAACAGATTCTCCCATTCTATAATCTTTATGCGCATTTTCAAGTTTGATTATTTCTTGTGTTTCTGCCATTTTTAATTTTCCTTTTGCTTTGAAATATACTTAGCTTCCCTAATAACTCTCCCTTCTATCTCATAAGAAATATGGCTTCCAGGCACTCTTTCATATAATCTTCCATCAAATATAACTATTTCTGAAAATGTCCCAAATACCCTTTCTGCTCTTTTCCTGGCTTGAGTTTTATCAACACTCTCCATTAATACATCTTCTAATCCAGCAAATGAGACTTCACCTGCATCAATTATGACTCTTACTGTTCTCCCAGTTTCTTCTTCCATCTTAACCTCCTCAGAAATAGTCTGAGGCCTAATCACCTCTTAATCCTATCCCTCATTTGACCTTTAAATATCTTGCTATGAAAAGAAGTTAAAAATGATTATTCCTATATAATGTTTCTGAATAGAAAAGTTTATAAATACAAACAGCATACATCTTTTATGCCAATTAAAAATTATAAAAACGATTTAATGTTTAAATTAGACCCTAAATTCATAGGAAAGATTTTTTCTAAGCTAACTTTAAAATTTGGAAATTCAGAAAAGGCAAGCAAATTTCTTAAAGTACCTTACTCTTCTTTTAGAGGTTATAAAAACGGTTATTTTTCTTCCTTACCGGAGCATCTAATTAAAAAAATATTGAGTACAAAAATAATCTCAAAAAAAGAAATAAACAAAAACACAATTTTAACTTACTATAGAGATGACTATAACAAAAAAATCTTAAAAAATGGTAGAGATATAAGACATAAAAAATTAAAAAAATGGAAACAAGAAATCCCAAATTTAAACGCAATATTAAAAAATTCTTCTCTAGATTTTGAGAAATGGTTTCTTTCTTATCAAAAATTGATTAATTTTGGAGCGAGAAAATTTAATTATATAAAAAAGAAGAAAAATTTTATAGAAGTGAGTTATATAACCTACTCTAATAAAACTAAAAAGGAATTCGTTCTAAAATTTCCAATAAAGATAATGTTGAATAATGATTTTCTATATTTTTTTGGCCTATGGATAGGGGATAAAACAGGGGGTGGAAGACTAGGGATTATGAATAAAGAAGAAGAAATACTTTCATTTGTTAAGAAATATTTAAAAAAATTAACTAATCAAAATCCAATCACTGTCTTATATATAGCAAAAACTGAAAAATTACCAAGGGATAGGAGATTTAACTATGTAGTGAGAATAAAACATAAAAGAAAAGGATACGCGTTTTCAGTACATGTTACAAATGGTATCTTGGTATCCTTTTTTAAGTATTTAGAAGAAAACTTAAATGAGTTTCTTAATACTATAGAAAATCCCAACATCTTTTTTGCAGGCTTATTTGATGCAGAAGGAAATGTCTTCTTAGAAGATTCTTGTTTTAGGTGGTCTTGTAAAAATGATAGTCTTACAGAAATCTTTAGAATGCATCTTAAGAAATTAGATTTATTTAAAAGATATGATGGTAGTAACTTTGTTACTTATAATAAAAATAAGTTTAGAGACCAGATTCTTCCTTATATGCTTCATGTCAAAAAAGTAAATAACGCGAATTTAGTCTGTTTTGGGAAAGGCAAGTTAGAAAAAAGATTCAAAAATATTCTAAATATAATAAAACAAAATCAAGGGGTAACTAATAACGAACTTGCGAAAGCTTTAAAAAAGAAGAAAGTTTATGCTCAAGTAAGAGTTTTGGAGAAATTAGGCTATGTTCACTCTAAAAATTATCCAAAACAGATATTCATAAATAAAAAAATATTGTATTGAATTTACAATAGGAGCTTAAAATTTTGATCCCCTGCCGTTGCTTCAGTTGTGGAAAGCCTATTGCTCATTTATGGGAGAAATTTAAAGAGAGAACATCTAAAGGAGAAAACCCTGGAAAAGTTTTAGATGAGTTGGGCTTAGAAAGATATTGTTGTAGAGCTATGTTTTTAGGACAAGTAGATTTAATTGAGGAAATAAGCAAGTTTAAGAAATTCTGATTTCTGATTTTTTAAGCTGTAATTCTGCTTTTGTCTAATTCTTCACATAACCATTTTAAACTTGTTGTTCTGTAACCTATCTCTCTATCTCCAATACCAGAATAAAGAACAAGAGAATCTTTATCTTTTGGGTCTGTCAACATTGCTGTAGGAAACACAATCATTTTTCTTATTTCTTCTCCTTTTTCTCCAAACTCTCTTAACATACAATTTTTAGTTTCTGGTCTTAGTAAAGGATTCCGAAGTACAGAAACAACACCATAATTTTTATCCACTTCAAAAAAGCTCCCATAATACCTGTAGCCAGAGGTGCTAGAGGTAACACCATGATATATTCCTATTCTTCTCCCAAGAATGTTTACTGGAGGAGAACCAAGGCCGACTTTGATAAATGGCTTTTCAGCTCTTATTAACACATGGCTCTCCAGATTTCTGAGAAAATTTATCCAGTAATTCTTATCTCTAAATTGTTCTAAATTGCTTGCAGACACTATGAACATATCAGGCTCTAATCTAAGGATTAGTTTCCATTCCCCGTTAAAATGTAAGGAAGCATCTTTAACAGGAAGCATAAGCCCACCATCTCTCCTTCTCCCCAACATTTTACTCCAGACTCTTTTGTAACGCTCATCTCCCACTATATCTATCGCTATATTTAGAGGAATAT
The DNA here is from genome assembly GCA_017609045.1 of Candidatus Pacearchaeota archaeon. Classification (GTDB taxonomy): domain Archaea; phylum Nanobdellota; class Nanobdellia; order Pacearchaeales; family GW2011-AR1; genus JAFCES01. The sequence goes on along the minus strand of JAFCES010000005.1, from coordinate 969 downwards.
CAGGTCCTATCATTCCCAACTTTTCTATTGTTTTGAAGTCTTGTGTTACAGCTAAACCAATCCTTGGATTTCTACCATCATAAGCAGTATATGTTATAGCATAAATGTTTCCAGCAGAAGGGCATCTCATATCTGGAACAAGCGTGACTCTCGGGTCTTCACATCCAGCGCATTCATAGGACCTTGTAGGTTCAATTAGGACATTGCTCTCTTCACTTAACTCCCTTGGGTTTTCTAACCATCTAAAATCAATTGTAGAATATTCTCCCCACCTATTTTTTCTTCTGGTTCTATAAACAAAAGGCCATGGACTTTCTTTAGAGTCTTGGTAAAGTGAAGGATTTAAAACCCCTATCTCTCCTGTCCTTTTGCTTGCTTTTAAAAGAATTCCTTCTCTCCCCCTAACTAAGATTGTTTCTAAATCTAGTGGCTTATCTGAAATATCAGCTGGATTTACACCCATTTGAGTTCTTTTTTTAATAACCTTCTATATTTAAGCTTTTCTCTACTTAGTTTATTCTAAAATTTCGCTTAAAATTTTCTTAGTTCCTATCTATCATAAAAAATCCACCATCATTAAATATTGAAAATTAGAGGTAACGTTAAATTTAATATTTCTTCCCCTCATTATTCTCCTGCCTTCAATCCCAACCAATTAATATTTTCTTCCTGCTTCAATTTCTTCTACACTTCTAACAACCCCATCCAATTTTACACTTTCCATCTACTTATCTTCCCACAAGCTTCACACTCCACTATTTTCATACCTCTTCTTATCCCTTTCACTTTTAACTTAGGAGAATAACAATGCTTGCAGAACTTTTTTCTTTTCTCTCCAAGTTTAATATTATAATGCATTGCCAGTCTTTTTATTTTCCTTATTTCTTCTGGCTTCCTCTTTTCTATATCCTTAAAAAAATCTTCTATCTTCTCTTCTACTTCCTTCTTGCTTAATTTAGTTTTCATAAT
>JAFCES010000004.1 GCA_017609045.1 Candidatus Pacearchaeota archaeon | reverse complement strand
TCAGAAGAAAGAGGCTCCTCTTGGGAAGGGCTCTCCTCTTGTTGAGGAGCCTCTTCTTGCTCTTCTGAATATGATTTTTCTTCTGGCACTTCTTCAGCTGTTTGTTCTGGTTCTGAAATTTCTTCAACTTCTTCTTCAACTGACTTTTCTTCAGCTGCTTCTTCAACAAATGATTCCTCTACATTCTCTTCTCCATCAGTTTCAGAGTCCTCTGCAACAAGACCAGTTATTAAGCTGCCTGTCAGTCTTGTTTTCTGGCTTTCTAGTTTAGAGCTGTCTAAAATCAACAAATTATCAAGATAAACCTTAACTTCTCCTTCTCCTTGAACTAAACCAGATATTTTTACAGACTGAAGCTGACCGAGATGCTCTAGTTTCCATTCGTAATCTGTTGATTCGTTTAATTTAAGGTTCAAATCCTGAGTGTATGCTTCTGTGGATACTTTTACAATCAAACCTATTATTGTAGGCCTTAAATAAAAACCTGAAATAACAAGAAGAGAGATGAAGGCAAGAGAAAAAGATATGAGGAGGGCATTTCTGGAGAATGTTTTTCTCTTCTCATGCTTTATTAGCTCTCTACATTGTTTTATGTAAGAATCATAATGGTCAAGCCAGCCTTGTATTGTCTTTCCTTTCCTTTTCTTGTTGAGGAGATCTTCATATTCAGAATAAGTTATCTCGCGATTAAGGCATTTATCTTTTATGCTTTGAACATAAGAAAGAAGTTTTTCCTTGTTTTTTTCACATTGTTGTATTCTTCTATTTAGCTCAACTATGGTATTCCCTACTAAATGAGCCCTTCCCATTACCTATTATTTATGTATTTATGCTTATAAATGTTATGTTTTTGTTAAAAAATACTTACTATTTATGTATTTAGAAAAGTTCTCTAATATTTGAGAAAATTTATAAGTAGACTTTAGTTTATTGAAGATATGCGCGGGTGGCCCAGCGGCTACGGCGTCTGATTCAAAAGGAGGCGAACCTGCAGTCGCTAACAGATAGCAGATATTCGAGGGTTCGAGTCCCTCCCCGCGCTTATAATCTTCTTGGCTAAGATATTTCTTGTTGTTTTTATTGTAGTGGATAACAAAACATTTAAATACTGTTTTGTAGTGGGTATGTTATAATGATCAAGAAAAAGGCTTGGCCAGAACTTTTTGAAAGAGTTTTATGTGGGCAGAAAAAATTTGATTTGAGATTAGCTGAGTTTGATATCAGGGAAGGGGATATTTTACTTCTTGAAGAATGGGACCCTGAAAAAGAAGAGTATACTGGAAGAAAAATCCAAAAAGAAATTAAATTTGTATTAAAAACAAAAGATTTGAAATTCTGGAATGATGATGAAATAAATAAAAAAGGTTTTATTGTAATGGGATTTTAAAATGTACATTGTGAAAAAGAAAATTAAGGGAAGAGATTATTTTTATTTAAGAGAGAGCAAGAGAGAAGGGGAGAAGGTAGTTGCAAAGACACTTGCCTATTTAGGCAGGACAAGAGAAGAAGCTGAAAAAAAGCTGAAGCAGATTGTCGAAGGTAAAAAGAAATCAGAAGTAAAGAAGAAATCAGAGGTGAAGAAAAAACAGCTAACAATAGAAGGGCTAGCGAGTTTTTGTAAGAGAAAAGGATTTGTTTTTCAAAACTCAAGTATTTATGGAGGATTTTCTGGATTTTGGGATTTTGGTCCTTTAGGTATAGAGTTATTCAACAATATAAAAGAAAGCTGGTGGGATTTTTTTGTCAGGAAAAAAGAGAACATAATAGGAATTGACGCTTCTATTTTAAGTCATCCAAAAATATGGAAAGCTTCTGGACATGAGGAAAGTTTTTCAGATATTTTTGTGAGATGCAAGAAGTGTAAAAAATCAGGAAAAATAGATAAAAACGAATTGGGAAAAGTGAAATGTGATTGTGGAGGAGAGTATGAAGTTTTAGGGGATTTTAATTTAATGTTTAAAACCTCTGTTGGTATTGATAGTTTTTCTTATTTAAGGCCAGAAACAGCTCAGGGAATGTTTACTGATTTTAAACTTATAGCAGATACTTCAAGAAAAAAACTTCCTTTTGGTATAGCTCAAGTAGGAAAATGTTTTAGAAATGAAATAGCTCCGAGAGATTTTTTATTTAGAGCTAGAGAATTTACTATAGGGGAGTTTGAGTTTTTCATACATCCAGGTGAAAAAAAATGTTCTTTACTTGATCCCAGGCATTTGAATTCAAAATTGAATTTTCTCGATGCAGAAACTCAGGAAAAAGGAAAAAAAAATTTAAAGGAAATAACAATAAAGAAAATGTTGCAGGAGAAAAGATTAGGAGAGTGGCATGGATACTGGTTAGCTGAACAATTATTATGGTTTAAATCTCTTGGTTTAGATATGAATAAAATTAAGGTAAGAGAACATTTAAAAGATGAATTAAGCCATTATTCTTCTGCTACTTTTGACATTGATTATGAATATCCTTTTGGGAGTAAAGAAATAGCTGGGATAGCTGACAGAGGACAATATGATTTGACACAGCATATAAAAGAATCAAAAGAAAGTTTAGAAATCTTTGATGAAAAAACAGGAAAGAAAGTTATTCCCAGGGTGATAGAGCCTACCTTTGGTATAGAGAGAATTTTTCTTGCTTTATTATGTCAAGCTTATGATTATGATATAGAGAGGGAGAATATAGTTCTCAAACTTCCTCCAAAACTAGCTCCGATTAAGGCGGCTGTTTTTCCAATTGTAAAGAAAGCTGGTTTTGTTAAGTTGGCAAGAAAAATTTATTCTGAGTTGAAAGAAGAGTTTAATGTATTTTATGATGAATCTGGCTCGATTGGGAGACGTTACTCTAGGGCAGACGAGGTTGGTACAATAATGGGGATTACTATCGATGGGCAGAGCTTGAAAGATAAAACAGTAACTATGAGAGATCGTGATACTAGCAAGCAAATTAGAGTTAAAATAAAAGACTTAAAAGAGATTATAGGGAAGGTTATAGACGGAAAAGATTTATTGAAATTTGGTAAAAAAGTAGATACCAGAGTTAGATAATTTCTGCTATTTCTCTATCAGTTTTTTCTATGTTTTCGTACACTTTAGTATAATCAATATCCAAGGTTCTGCACATATCTTTAGGAATATATAAGGGATTCTATTTTTTCTAACCTTCCAAGCAGATAATGTAGCTTTATGTACCTCTAAAAATTTTGCAAATTCTCCATCCTTTGCAAATTCATTTTCCAAATTTTCAAAAAGAAATTTATGAAAACGCTTATTTAAGAGTACTGTGGTTGAGTCGCTAACGTTCTCGTTGATTTTTTTGGAGTATTGGATAATCAAATCTTGTTTTGGCTTTTAATATTTTTAAATAATCCCTAGCAATTGTATGCGAACAATTAAAATAATTTATTATGAAAAATGTATCTCATATCTTTGCTTTTTCTAATGCTTTTAATATATTATTTAAAGAGATAGAGTTTTTATTTTCTTTTACTATCGCTTCTTCATTTAAATCTCCATATAACCAATTAAGAAGCTTCCATTTTTGACTTTTTGGTTCAAAATGTAAGTTCGAGGATACAGGAAGATTAGTAAAGCAAAATAAAAAATTAATTTTAAAGCTTCAAAAATGAAATTTTTGACAGTTATCAGAAATGTTATATTTCTGAAATTGTAAGAAAAGTTTTTAAATAATGAAATCTTTTTTGTTGAAGTAAAAAAGGAGGTGAATCGAATGGCAAAAGCAAAGACTCCAAAACAGATCGCAGCTAAAATAAGGAGTTTGAAAAAACAAATAACGAAGTTAGAAAGACAGAAGAAAAAAGCTGCAGCTAAGAAGAAACCAAAAAAGAAAGCAAAAAAGAAAGTCAAGAGAAAAAGAAAAAAGAGAAGATAAAACTCTTATTTTTTATTTTTATGAATATTTTTAAATAGTTTTTTCTATGTTTGTATGTTAGAAAAGTTAGTAGGGAGTAGGTTGTCTAATGGGCCTGTAGTCCAAAGGCAAGACACGTCCTTGGCTGGGATGAGATCCGGGTTCGATTCCCGGCAGGTCCATACTTAAATTTTTAAATCCAGAAAATATTTAGAAAAAATGGCAGATAATAATGAATGTATCTTTTGTAGAATAGCAAGAAAGGAAGTTAAAGTAGAGGTGATAGAGGAGAGCGAGAACTTTCTGGCTTTTCCTGATGCAAATCCGATTTCTGAAGGACACACTTTGATCATACCAAAAAAACATTTTGCAAACATTATGGACTTGCCTTCTGACCTTGGTTCTGAAATTGTAGGTTTAATTAAGAGAGTTGCAGAAAAAAGAATAAAAGAAGGAGCAGAAGGCTTTAATCTTTTGATGAATAACTTTGAAGCTGCTGGTCAAGTAATTTTGCACGCGCATTTACATTTAATTCCAAGAAAAAAAGGTGATAAAATTAGATTAAAAACAGCCTGAAAAGGGGAAGAGGAAAATGAGATATTTTTTTGAGGCTAAAAAAATAGCAGTTGTCGGGGCAAGTAGAAATCCTGAGAAAGTTGGAGGTGTGATATTCGACAATCTCTTGAAAAGCCCTTATCTAAAAGTTTTTCCTGTCAATCCTAATGCGTCAGATGTTAAGGGAGTGAAAGCTTATACAGATGTTTTAGAGATACCTTTTCCTGTTGATCTTGCAGTTATTGCTGTTAAGGCTGAACTTGTTCCAGATGTTTTAGAGCAGTGTGGGGAAAAAGGGATAAAAAGAGCTATTGTTGTGAGTGCAGGTTTTTCTGAAGCTGGGAATGTAGATTTGAGTGAGAAAGTTAAGGAAATAATGGAAAAATATGATATTAAATTGATAGGACCAAATGTTCTTGGAATAATAAATCCTTATAAGAACTTGAATGCCTCTTTTTTTAAAGAGATGCCTGAAAAAGGAAATGTTGGTTTTATAAGCCAGTCCGGTGCTGTAGGAACTTCTCTTTTAGATAAAGCTTTGGAAAATCATTTAGGAATTTCCTCTTTTGTTTCATTAGGAAATATGGTGGGAGAAGATTTCCTCTCTGCTTTGAGGTATTTTGAACAGGAAAGATATACAGAAGTTCTTGTTCTTTATGTTGAGTCTTTGAAACCTGACAACGGAAGAAGATTTGTTGAGATTTGCAAGAGAATTTCAAGGAAGAAGAAAATTATAGTTATAAAGGCAGGAAAAACTGAAGAGGGTAAGAAAGCTGCAGAGACACACACAGCCTCACTTTCTTCTTCAGCTAAAATATATTCAGGAGCTTTTAAGCAGGCTGGAATTATAGAGGTGGAAAGTTTAAATGAGCTTTTTAAACTCGCTCAGATATCTTCAAAATACAGAAGATTGGGAAAAAGAGCTTGTGTTATAACTAATGCTGGAGGTTTAGGGGTTTTAACTGTTGATACTCTTGTCAAGGCTGGTTTTGAGCTTCCAGAGATTCCAGAAAAAATTCTAGAAGAGTTAGATGAGTTTTTACCTAAAGGATATAGTAGAGCAAATCCTTTAGATGTTTTAGGAGATGCTTTGGCAGAAAGATATGAAAAAACACTGAGAGTTTTATCTAGAAGAGATTTATTTGATTTTTTTGTTGCTATTCTTTCTCCTCAGGAAATGACGCAACCTTTGGAAACTGCCCGAGTTTTGTCTCAAATGAGAAAGCCGGTTTTTGCTTGCTTTATAGGGGGGAAAAACTTTATATCTGCGAGGAGATTTCTAAAAGATGAAGGTGTTGCAAGTTTTGATGATGTTTCTGAGTTGGAAATTTTGGGAAAATTTGCGAATTAGATTTTAACTCTCGCATCTACAATAACAGCTTGTTTTTCATTCACTATAATTGGGTTTAAGTCAGCTTCTTTTATGTTGAGGTCAGAAAATTTGTTTATTAAATCAGTGAGTTTTTTTATATTACATTTTTTTTCAATGAGCATTTTGAAAATTTTCAGCTCTCTTAAAGTTGATAAAATTTCTTCTTTATATACAGGAAGAACTCTAAATTCTACATCTTTGATTATCTCTGTTAAACTTCCACCACTTCCAATTAGCAAGACTTTTCCGAAAGTTTCATCTTCCTTTATTCCTGCTATGATTTCAAGACCTTCTATATGCTTTTGTACAAGAAACTTGCTTCCTTTGAATCTTTTCTTAAACTGTTGATGAGTTTTTTCAAGATCTTCAAAATTATGGCATTTTTTTACTGCTTGAATTTTCGTTTTATGTAAGCTTGAGGAGAGTTTGAGCCAGCAAGGAAATCCTATTTTTTTATTAATCTTGCTCTCGAAGTTTTTTATGTCTGCGTTTATAGGAATAGATATATATCTAACTATGGGCAGGCTTTCTAGGGCTATGAAAGAGTTTTCTAAATCTAACATTTTCTCTTTTTATTATCTTGGAAGAAAGCATTTATAAATCTAAAGTTTTTAGAAAGTAAAATGAGGTTGAATCTACTTATAGGAGGACAGGCGGGACAAGGTGTAAACAAAATATCTGATATAATTACAAACATAATAATGAAACAAGGATATTTTACTTTTAATTATAGAGACTATCCTTCTTTGATAAGAGGGGGACATAACTTTAATGTTATCAGCATTTCAGATGAGAGAATAGGGAGTTTTGAAAGCAAGCTTGACGGTATAATTGCTTTGAATGAAAAAACTTTACAACTGCACAAAAATAAGTTGAAAAAAGGAGGTTTTATTCTTACTTTTAAGGAGTTTGAGGATTTAGGCAAGAATATAAACATTTCTCTTGCCGGAGCTTTGATGAAGGTTTTGGGCATAGATAAAAAGCTACTGATAGAGAAATTGAAAGAGGAGTTATATGTAAAAGGAGCTGTTTCTGCTGCTGAAAAAGGCTATCAGAGTCAAGAGGTTAGGTTTAAGTTGAAGAAACTGAACAATAAAGTTTCTGGCATGACAGGTACTCAAGGAATTGTTCAAGGCGCTATAAACTCTGGGATTGATTTTTATTTTGCTTACCCAATGACTCCTGCTACCGGTGTCTTGCATGAGCTGGCAGGAAAGGCCAAGAAAGGAAGATTTAAAGTTTTTCAATCTGGAAATGAGATAGAAGCTGTGAATGCAGCTTTAGGTGCGAGTTTTGCAGGGGCGAGAGTTATGGTAGGAACAAGTGGAGGAGGATTTGATTTAATGACAGAAGCTTTGAGTTTTCAAGGACAGAGTGAGATTCCCCTTACAATTTATCTTGCTTCCAGACCTGGACCTGGAACCGGAGTACCTACTTACACTGCTCAGTCAGATTTGGATATAGCTTTGAGAGGTGGACATGGAGAATTTCCGAGGGTGGTTATTGCTCCTGGAGACCCTACCGAGTGTATAGAGAAAACAAACGAGGCTATATATCTTGCTGAGAAATTTGGAGCTCTTTCTGTAATTTTAAGTGATAAACATTTAGCAGAGTCTGAGTTTAGCTCAGATAGAAAGCCAAACAAGCCTCTGCAGATAGAGATAAAAAGAAAAATCCCAGGAAAATCAATAGTTAAAGCATCTGGATATGAGCATTTATTTAATGGAGATACAACTGAAAATGCAGAAATAACAAGAAAAAATGCAGAAAAAAGGCTGAAGAAGTATGAAGAAATAAAAAAAGAAGTTAAAAAGTTTGAGATGGTGAAAGTTTTTGGAAACAAGAATAGCAAGAACTTGATTATTGGGTGGGGCAGTTCAAAGACTGTAATCTTAGACGCTATTTCTGGACTTGACTGGAAATTTTTGCAGGTTTTATATTTAAAACCACTTTCAGATGAGATAAAAAAAGAAATGGAAAAAGCAAGGAAAGTTGTGGTAGTGGAGGGAAATGTTACTGGTCAGCTCGGTAGATTGATTAGGGAGAAAACAGGAATTAAAATTGAAAATAGAATTCTAAAATATGATTCTCGTCCATTTTTGTCAGATAAGTTAAGAGAGGAATTAAAAAAGAAAAAATGACAACTCAAATAACATGGTGTCCAGGATGCACTAATTTTGCTATTTTAAATGCTGTTAAAAATATTATTAAAGGAAAAGAGAAAGAGTTTGCCATAACAACTGGAATAGGATGCCATGGAAAAATTTATGATTATCTTGATACTTCTGGAGTTTATTGTTTACATGGCCGGACATTGCCGGTTGCTTTTGGCATAAAGATGGCAAGGCCTGAATTAAAAGTAATGGCTTTTTCTGGTGATGGGGATATTTATGCAGAAGGAATTTCACACCTGATACATATGTTCAGATATGATGCTGACTTGACTCTTGTTGTTCATGATAACAGAGTATTTTCTTTAACAACAGGACAGCCTACTCCTACTACTGAAAAAGGTTTTAAAAGTAAAGCAAGTCCTCAAGGAGTTAAAGAAAAGCCCTTAAATCCAATTAAGCTGGCTTTAGCTTCTGGCTGTAAGTTTGTGGCAAGAGCCTCTACTTTACATCCACAACAGCTACAGGAAATACTTGAGAGAGCAGTTGAGCATAAAGGATTTTCTTTTGTAGAAATTTTACAGCCTTGTATAATTTTTCATAATGATTCTGAGATGATTAAAAAGAAGGCATATAAGATAGAAAAAAAATTACCCTACAAAGAAGCTTGGGAAAAAGCTTGCGAATGGGATTATGATGATGGGGGAAAAATTCCTATAGGAATTTTTTATGAAGTTTAAATTCTCTTTAAAAACTTGAATATTTTTTTCATAATCTGCACTGCTGGATGATATTCTACATATGGAGCATCATAAGGGCAGACTTCTACACAACACAGACATCTTATGCATTTTTTCATGTCAGCTTCTGGAAAAGGCTTCATTTCGATTGCTTTAACAGGGCATTTTTTCTTGCATAAACCGCATTTAGTACATTTATTATGATTGAATTTTATTTTTGGTTTTGGAAGCAGTTTGTTTATCCATAATAAAAAAGATATGTCAAAAGAAGTTGGTTTTATGAAATTTAATTTGATATTTTTTCCATTTCCCATAACTTCTATGTTTTTCTTTTTCATCTTACCTAATCTGTTTGTAGGAATTTCTCTGGCTTTGAATCCCATTATCTCACTCGCGATTATGTCTGCTGCCAGAGCGTTCCTTGACATAAGAAGGAGTTTACTTTTTATTGGCTTTCCGCCAGATGCTGGACCTTCTCCTTCTAAACCTATCACTCCGTCAATAATGTTGAGTTCTGGTTTTATCTTGTTGTAAATAAGGAGAAGAAGTTTTGAAAACTCTTTTGGAGAAGGTGCAAGTCTATGATAATTTTCTTTCAGCTTTCCTGGTATACATCCGTAAAGATTTTTAATACAGAGGGTGGCTCTTGTCAAGCCATGAGTTTTGAGTTTAGCTACATTTATAATCAGGTCAACTTGAAATAGAATTTTAGGGAAATAAACTCTGTTGAATTTTTTATTGAAATAAAAAAACTTTTTCTTTTCAGTCTCAAAGTTTATTATCTTACCATACTTTTTTAACTTGGAAATGCCAGATTTTTTGAAAGCTAGCTCTGTATTAGAGCCTGAACTGTCTCCTATATATATTTTAGCTTTCTTTTCCTTTAGAATTTTGCATATCTCTTCTATTATAGCCGGATGGGTATTTATTGCTTTTTCTGGTGGTTCAGGTGCAAGTATGTTTGGTTTTATTAAGACTTTAAGCCCTTTTTTGAAATTAAAGTTGATGTTTTTAAAACTGGCAAGAAGAGCTTTTTTTACTTCACTATTATTATAAGAGTTGCATTTAACTATACTTACTATTTCTTTTTTCTGCCTCTTTTTTCTTATCATCTTGAAATGGCTCTGGGGAGAGTCGAACTCCCGATCTCTGCCTCATGAGAGCAGTGCTTTGCCACTAAGCTACAGAGCCAAAAACTACAATTCAAGATAATTTAAAAGGTTTTGGAATAGAAATGAGTTTATTGCGTTTCCCCTTTTCTAGGTAAAGTATAAGCTTTTTTTAATAAGTTGTCCCAATAATTGTCAAATATGTTTAAAAGAACACCTGGTTTATAAATAGTTACAGATTTAATTTCTGATTCTTCTTTAGCCCCTCCTTTGAGCTAGCTTTTTCAGCTAATCCTGGAAGGGATTCTAATACCTTGGATAACAGACCCATTATTTTGATTTAAGAGCAACTACTATTTAAATTTTTCGCAAATAAAAATTAAAAAAGAAAAAAGGAAAAAAAATTCTGTTTCTGCTTTTGACTTACTTCTTTCCAAGCATTATCTCTATGGTTGAAACGTTGACTTTCTTACCCTCTTTGTTTTCAAATTCTTCACTGTCTATTTTTATGTCCTTAACTTCTACGTTTTGGTCTTCTAGAAATCTCTTTGTAGTTACTTCTGCAACATCTACAGCTCTACTGATAAACTTTCCTCTTGCCTTAATCACTACCTCACTACTTCCCTGCTTTGTAAACTGCATCACTACACCGGTTACGTAATTCATAAAAGGCTTGCTTCCAATGAAGACAACGTTTTCATCTGCTTTAGTTTTTTCTTCAGCTTGTTCTGCCATTTTTACCTCCTTGTTTCTGTTTGAATTGTGTTTAGGTTATGTTTAGTTGTCTAAGCTTGTTGCTTAGTATGACTCTTTTTCTTCAATCGGGTGATGTAGCCAGCAATTATGTTTCTCATTCTCTTGCTTGGCATAGTATCTCCAAGTATTTCTTTATTTTTCTCAAAATCCTCTGAAAACTTTTGTTCTTTCATTAGTTTTTCTGCTGTTCTCTTTATCAGCGTAGACTTTATTCTCCCCATATTTAGAGGCTGAAAACTACATATTTAAAGTTTATTATTCTGACTTATATTTTTCTGAATTTAATCAAGCCAGAATATTGTTCTAGGTAAGCCTGAGCTTTCTTGCTTAATTCTCCTCCTGTCATGAATAAAGTAGGCATTTTTAAAACCTGGGATTTTTGTAGAGCCAGAGTAAGGTCATTTTCTGTCACTCTTTTTTTATTTTTAGCTATCAAAACTAAAGGCAGCTTTCCTATGTCTGAATTCACTTTTATTATAGCAAGGTATTCTCGTTTTTTCTGTTCTTTCTCTTCTATTATCTCTATGTTCTCTGACTGCAAAACAGAGATTATTTTTTCCACGAAATCAGATTTCTCTTTTGGTTTCCTTGATTTTTTAGGCAAGGGTTTTAGAGCCAGAAGAGCCTTTTCTTTCATATGCTCTTTAAGCCTAACTTTCCCTGCAGGTGTTTTTATTTTCTCTTTTGCTTCCTTCTCCTTCACTGTATAGAAACGCCAGAATAACTCTTTACCTCTTTCTGTATTCATGATGAGAGGAAAAGCAAAATCTCTTAGATTTCTTAAAGCAACCCTAATAGCTGGTTCCTGGTTCTGATCTTTTAAGAGTTTTTTTTGTTTTAATAAAATAAAAGCTTCTTTTTCTTTTCCTGGCAGGTAATTAGAAAAATTTTCTAAACTTGTTTCTTGTCCTGGTAAAAAATAAAGAGGACTTCCACCTACTTTCAAATTGCTTATCCTGATTGTTTTTTCTGAAGCTAATTCAGAGAGTATGGCAGAGGAAAAAAGGGTGTCTAAACCAATTGTTCTCGCTATATGTACAGGAAGAGAGGGTCCTTTTATCCTTAAGATTCTTAAAATTTTATCTTTAACTTCTTGCAAATTATTTTCCATAAATAAAGAAAAGACAGAGAGATTATAAATTTATCCTCTTCTGATTATTAAAGCTATATAAATTAAGTATAGGGTGATAAATATTATACCTTTCTGTTTTCCGAGTTGCTGTTTTCTGAAAACAAAAAGAAAAAGTAAGAGGCTTGAAATTATCAGGAAGAAGATGTCAAAATTTATGAATTCTGGGACTTTAATGGCAGAGATAGAGGCTGTTACTCCTAATATCCAAAAGATATTGAAGATATTGCTTCCTACTACATTACCTACTGCCATGTCTAAATCTTTTTTCATGCCAGCTTTGATTGACGTAACAAGTTCGGGGAGCGAGGTGCCAAGAGCAATAATAAAAGCGGAAATTAGGAAATTCGAGATTTTTAGTTTGGAGGCTATTATGATCGCATTTTCAACAACAAAATTCCCTCCAAGGCACAGAAAAACTATGCCAAATACAATTGAGGCTATAGCAGAAGAGATCTTCATTTTTTTAATTCCAAGAGTCTCTTTTTCTATTCTTATTCTCTTTTTTTTAGCTGCCTCATAAACATAATAAAGAAATATGGCAAAGAAAAACAGCATTACTATTCCTTCAGTTCTTGAGAGTGAGGAAGGGAAATTGTCTATTATTTTATCATTCGCAACAACTAACAAAACCAAAGCAGCGAAAATTCCAAGAGGAATCTCTTTCCAGATAGTTGATTGGTGTATTTTCACAGGATATATTAGAGCAGTTATTCCTAAAATAAGCAATATGTTTGCTATATTACTTCCAACTATATTGCCTACTGCAATTTCATTTACGCCTTTAACTGAAGAAAAAACATTAACAATCAACTCGGGCATTGAGGTGCCAAAAGCTACTACAGTAAGCCCTACAATTAAAGTTGAAATCCCTAATCGTTTAGCAAGAGAACTTGAACCATCAACAAGAAAATCAGCCCCCTTTATTAACAAAATGAATCCAATTAAAAATAAAAAAACATTTGAAAGCATTTTAAGGCTTTATCCATTTAATTTCATAGTAAGTTACATCTCTTTCTTCATCTACTATCCCTATCAAAAGATTTTTTCTAGTTGAGTGAGCTACTCTATTTTTTGCTGAAAAGTCATGCCACGTTAAAATTTCAGATTCTCTTACTGGATAGAGAATCCATTTAGCATGGGTTTGTCCTGGTTTTTTTCCTTTATCGTATACTCTGAACTCTGCTCCAAATTTTAAAGCTGTCTTCACTATATAGCCTCTTTTTCTCATATCTTTAAATACTATGTATTTTATCTGTATTCTCCCGTCTTTTTCTTTTAAATCTCTCATCAATCTGTCGAAGTTTAGTTTTTTCCTTCCTTCTGCCACTTCTATTTTTTTAGCTTCTAGGAGATAGAGGGCTTCTGGAAAACTGTAAAAGATTTTTCCTTCTTTTTTTTCTCCAAATCTTGATTTTTCATAGAGAGAGAAAGCCTGTTTTTTGTTGCTGTAAATTGTCTCGCCTGTAAAAGTTGCTTTTATTTTCTCTGTCTTTTTTGTCTTCTTTTTAGTTGCTTTCTTTTTTCTCACCTTTTTTTGCTTTTTTGCTTTTTTGGGCATTTTTTATTAAAGTAAAGAGCATATTTAAATTTTAGTAAAGTTTTTAAATTATCCTCTCCAATAAAGAATATGAAAGCTACTAGAATTCCCAGAGCAGAAATTTTGGTAGCTTTAGTTCTCGTGGTTTTGGTCTTATAATCTTACATCTCAATTTTTTCTGGGATGTGAATTTTGCTTTAAGCTGAAATTGCGGGAAGTATAAATAAATATGGAGAAAGAAAAGATGAGACAAAGAAGAAAAATTGTAAAAATTGAGGATTGTGGCAATCCTTATTATAATGTATATATGGTGTTGAAACCCTTGGATAATAGAGAGGGTTGGTATTGCAGAGGAAAGGTGTATAGAGGAATAAAAGCTTTGCAGGGCTTATTGAGGGGAAGGCATTTTAGTCCGGCAAAACCAATTGATTCAGGAGTTGTAGAGGATCTGAGATTTTATGTGAGAGATGTTAGAAGAAAAAAAGCAGAGAGAGGATTGGAGGTTAGGGTATAGAAAGGTTTAAATTAAAATTTTCACTTGTAAGGAAATGGAAAAAGAGAGATACAATTTTAAAGCTATCGAGAAGAAATGGCAGGCAGTTTGGGAGAAGAAGAAAACGTTTCAGGTTAGAGAAGGCGGGGAAAAGAAAAGCAGAAAAAAGTTTTATATTTTAGAAATGTTTCCTTATCCTTCTGCTTCTGGTTTACATATGGGACACGCTTTTAATTATGTCATAGGAGACATTTTTGCAAGATTCATGAGAATGAGAGGCTTTAATGTTTTGTATCCTATGGGTTATGATTCTCTTGGCCTTCCAGCTGAAAATGCTGCTACAAAAGAGGGTGTAAAACCAAGAGAATATACTGAAAAAGCTATAAAGAATTTTATTAAACAACAGAAAGCTTTAGGATTGAGCTATGATTGGTCAAGACTGATAGAAACCCATAAGCCAGAATTTTACAAATGGGACCAGTGGATTTTTTTGCAGATGTTTAAGAAAGGTTTAGCTTATAGAAAAAAGGCTTCAGTAAATTGGTGTTCTAAATGTAAAACTGTTCTTGCAAATGAGCAAGTTCATGATGGAAAATGTTGGCGCCACAAAGATACTGGAGTAGAGGTAAGGCAGTTAGAACAGTGGTTTTTTAAGATAACTGAGTATGCAAATGAGCTTTACGAGAATATAGAAAAACTGAAGGGTTGGCCAGAAGATGTGAAGGCGATGCAGAAAAACTGGATTGGCAAAAGTTATGGAACAGAGATTAATTTTGAGGTGATAAAGCCGGATGGAAAAAAAGAAAAATGGCCTATCTTCACAACCCGGCCAGATACTATTTTTGGAGTTAGTTTTATGGTTATTTCTGCTCAACATTCGAGGCTTATGGAGATTGTGACAGAAGAACAGAAAGAGAGAGTAAAAAGTTTTTTGAAAAAAAGTACAGCTATTCAGAAAGAGAGAGAGAAATTAGAAAAAGAAGGTGTGTTTACAGGAAGTTATGCTATCAATCCCTTAACAAAAGAAAAAATTCCAATATGGGCAGGGAATTTTGTTGTTGCAGAGTATGGCTCTGGTATGGTTATGGCTGTTCCTGCTCATGATCAGAGAGATTGGGAATTTGCTAAAAAATATAATCATCCTATAAAAGAGGTCATAAAAGGGGGCAATGTAAAAGAAAGAGCTTATGTTGATGAAGGTATTCTTGTAAACTCAGGCAGGTTTTCTGGTATAGAAAGCAAGAGGGCAAAAGAGGAAATTTCAAAATATATAGAAAAAAATAAACTAGGGAAAAGGGTAGTGGAGTTTAGGTTAAAAGATTGGTTGATATCAAGACAGAGATACTGGGGGACTCCTATTCCTATAATTTATTGTGAAAATTGTGGTGTTGTGGAAGTTCCTGAAAGCCAGTTGCCTGTTAAATTGCCAGAAAAAGTAATGTTTGGGGAAGGAAATCCTCTTGAAGCTGCTAAAGAATGGATTAGAGTAAAATGTCCGAAATGTGGGGGAAAAGCAAAAAGGGAGACAGACACTATGGATACTTTTGTTAATTCAAGTTGGTATTTTTTGAGATATACTGATCCAAGGAATAAGAAAGAGATAGTTGATAAGGAAAAAGCAAGATACTGGATGCCTATTGATGTTTATATTGGAGGGAAGGAGCATGCCTGTATGCACCTTATCTATTTCAGATTCTGCACTAAATTTCTTAAGGATTTGGGCTTACTGAAAATAGACGAGCCAGCATTGAGACTTTTTAATCAAGGCATGGTTCATGGTGCTGATGGGGCTGTGATGAGTAAGTCAAGAGGGAATGTAGTGGATCCTTTGGACATGATTAAAAAATATGGAGCCGATACTTTACGTTTATATTTAGTTTCAACTGCATCTGCTGACAAAGATTTTGTTTGGAATGACGAGGCTATAGAAGGAAGTTTTAGGTTTGTGAAAAAAGTGGCCATCTTTTTTGAGAAAGTAAGAATAGGCAAGTCAAACAAGCTTGTGGAGAGCAAGTTTAATCGAGCGATAAAAGAGATAAGTGAGAATATAGAAAATTTCCAGTATAATCTTGCTGTAATTAAGATTAGAGAGTTATTTGATTATTTTTCAGAGGAGGAGAGTAAAGATGTTTTAACTGGTTTTCTGAAAATGTTTTCTGTTTTCTGTCCCCATATAGCTGAGGAATTGTGGAAGAAAATAGGAGGAAGAGGTTTTATTTCTTTAGAAAGCTGGCCGAAATCTAACTTAAGGAAAATTGACAAGAAGATTGAAAAAATAGATGAGATGAATAAAAAGTTAATAGAGGATATAAACAATGTTCTTAAGATAATCAGGGGAAAAGGTAAAAAACCGAGAAAAGTCAGGGTTTATGCTATTCCAAAAGAAGTAAAAATTTATAACGAGAAGAAAATAAAAGAAAAAATTTCCCTTCCTATAGAAATTTTTTCTATAAAAAAACTTGAGGAGAAAGATAAAAAAGCTAAGCCAGGCAAGCCTGCTATTTATGT
>JAFCES010000033.1 GCA_017609045.1 Candidatus Pacearchaeota archaeon | reverse complement strand
TTTTTTGTGCAATCTATAATCTCAGATTTAAAGTCAGAATATAAGATATTTTCTCCTGTTCTTGAAGATATTTTTCCTGTTGGAAGCCTTACCAAATCAAAACTAACACGACATAGCTTCTTTATATGCTTAAACTTCATCAATTCAAGAGTTTTGAATAACTGGCTGAAATGTAAGTCCTGCTCTTTCCCGTGAACATAAAGAGACCAATTTAAACTATAGTCTTGAAATTTTTTTTCTGCCAAAGCCAAGTCTTTTGCAGAGTATAATACTGTCCCGTCCTTTCTAAGAAGGACCCATACTCCGAGATTATATTTTTCTAAATTAACTATTAATGCTCCTTCGCTTTTCTTAGCTATTTTTTTCCTTACGAGGTTTTGAGATATCTGTCTCCCTTTTTTCTCAAGCTCTGATTCAAAATAATATTTGTCAAATCTTGTATTGAGGTCTCTGTAAATTGTTTCTAAAGAATCAAGAGAGCTTTTTCTTGTCGTTCTCCATAAGCTGTTTAGCTTTTTATCCTTTCTGGATTCCAGTTTTCTGTTTATCTCTTCTACTTCTTCCTGAAGTTTCTCATTCTCTTTTAATCTTTTGATTGCGTCAACATATATAGAAGCAATCCAAGACTCATCTTTTCTTAGTTTTTCTTTTTTATGATATTTCATATAGCACCATAACCATTTTGCGACATGCATTCCTGTGTCTCCTTGGTAATTAACTCTAATAACTTTTTCACCAAAAAATTCTGCGATTCTTGCTAAACTCTCTCCAAGAGAAGTTCCCCTTATATGTCCTACATGGAAAGCTTTGTGAGTATTTGCCTGAGAAAACTCTATCATCCCTTTAAGCTTTAGGTTTCTCTTTCCATAATTCTCCTTTTTTTTCAAAATCTCTCTTACAACTTTTTCAGCTAGAATTTTTTTGTCGAGAAAAAAGTTAAGATAAGGGCCAACTGCCTTTACTCCTGAAATTCCCCTGGGCAGTTTTTTCTGGATTCTATTAGCTAGTTCTGTAGAAATCTCAACTGGTTTTTTTCTTAGTTTTTTTCCCAGAATAAAGCAAGGAAAAGCATAATCTCCTAAACTTGAATCAGGAGGAATCTCTATAAGGTTTTCTAGTTGTTTTTTGCTTAACTTGACCTCTTTTGAGAGTAGTTTAATTACATCCTCTTTCATAAAAACAAGAGAGAAAGATGATTAATAAATTTAATGTTAAAGGGCTCTGGTGAAACCCTCCTGATAATATGCATAATGAAAATATAGAGTTTCAGCAAAGCTTGTTAAAGAAAAATAAATAAACTTCATTTTATTAGGAAAGTTAATTAGAAACCTTGCTATTAAAGGAAAGTTAGCAAGAAAACTTTTGGTGTTCTTGCGCCTCAGTAGCTCAGTTGGTTAGAGCGCCATCCTCGTAAGATGGAAGTCGG
Organism: Candidatus Pacearchaeota archaeon; assembly: GCA_017609045.1. Taxonomy (GTDB): domain Archaea; phylum Nanobdellota; class Nanobdellia; order Pacearchaeales; family GW2011-AR1; genus JAFCES01. The sequence continues at coordinate 2,112 of JAFCES010000033.1, read as the reverse complement.
GGGTTCGACTCCCTCCTGAGGCTTTTTATTCAAGTTCTATTTTATGATAGTTTCTAACAAAACTAATATACTGTTGTCTTGCATCTGCCAGACTCTCTAATCTTTCTATCTCATATTTTATTTGTTGGAGATTTCCATTAAATACAGCTTCAGCTATTTTCTGTTCTAATTTTTCAATTCTATAATCAAGAATGCCAACTATGTTTCTTGCTCTTTCTTCCTTTTCTTTTATTGTATCTAAATTTTCAAGAATACTCATCTCTCTAATCTTTTTTTTCTTTATTTATAAAGTTTAGCAAGTTTTTTAAATTACCTTTATTTTAGAATTTTAAGCGGGAGTGCCGGAGTGGTCAAACGGGCTGGAGACTTCTTAAAAAAATTAAGGGTCAGGCTAAACTTAAGACCATCCAGAAAAGGATAGGAAATCCAGTGGGTTAGTCCCTGCGAAGGTTCGAATCCTTTCTCCCGCATTCAAATCTTAATTTTGTTTTATCTTACTAATCTGGATACGCTCGACTCCTGCATTTTTTTCCGAAGCATTTAAAAAATACTTTTCTTTTATGTAGTTATGGTGTTAGAAGAGGTGACTGCTTTTATCAATAAGACTTCCAGTGATATGTATCTTGGAGTTTCTGAACAGCTGCCTGAACAGTACAGGATTTTGGTGATATTAGCAACTTACACGTTGCTTATAGTTATTTATGGAATTTTTATTTGGAAATTTTACAGGTTTTTGGCAAGAAGGAACATCATAGACTTTAATTTAAGGCAATATAACAGGACAGAGCATCCACTTCTAAACAAATTGATAGCTTCTGTTCTTTTCCTTTTAGAATACATAATTATAATGCCTTTTCTTGTATTTTTCTGGTTCTCTATTCTCGCTATATTTCTCCTCATTTTGTCTAAAACTCAGGATGTGAACCAAATACTTTTGATTTCAGCTAGTATCGTAGCTGCTACCAGACTTTCTGCTTATTTTAGTCAGGATTTAAGTAAAGACTTGGCGAAATTGTTTCCTTTTACTGTCCTCGCTGTTTTCTTGTTACAGCCAGAGTTTTTCTCAATAGCAGGAAGATTAGCAAGAATTGTTGAAATTCCCTCTTTAATTAACCATATTCTCGCCTATTTAGTTTTTATTTTTGTGATAGAAGTTATCATGAGAACTCTTTTCACTATTGTTGACCTAATAAAGAGTGAGGAAGAAGCTGCTGAGAAGCAGGAGAGTGGGTAGAAATTTATTTTGAAAGATTATAAACTTGAGTATTATAAATATTAACTACAACTGGTTTTCTAGAAACTCTTTCTCTTATTCTTGCCCAGAGTCCTTTTCCAAATCTAACTTTAACTTGTACTAAATCTTTCTTTTCTGGTCCTGCAAATCTGTATGGAATGTTTTGTTCATCTAATGTTCTTTTTGCTGCAAATATTCTTCTTCTTTTACCTTCTACCTCTTGTATTGTTCCTATGGCTTGCGGTATTGTCCTTACAGGAATAAATTTATTATTAGAAACATAATCATCTAGAGTATATCCTTTTATTCTTAATTCAATTGAAGAGCGAATAGTATAGAGATCTTCCAATACTCTTCTTCCTTTATCTTTTAATTCAACAAGTCTGTTCCCTGCTATTGTTTGAGCTCTCTTTTCTAGGTTATTTTCAAATTTTTCTATAACTTTTTCTAGTATCCTAAGGTCTATATTTGAAAATCTATAATTAGGGTCTCTAAGAAATCTAAAACAAGCAGATGTGATATTTCCGTTTTCAAAATCTAAATAATTTATTTTTCTTTTCTGTTCATATCTCCAACCTCTATCGTTAAGTAAAGTAACATGCCCACCAAAAACTTCTGCTATTGTTTTTGGTCTTCTATGTATTGTATCGTTTAATCTTCTAAACCATCTTGCCATTCTATTTATTTTACAGCAACCAGATATTTATAAATCTTTCTTTTATTACCACTTAAGAATTAAGAAATAAGGTATAAAGAAATATTGTTTGATGGTATGGGATCAGCAATCTTAAAATTAGAAAAAAGTTTTTCTTGATGATATATAGAGGGCGTGGAAAAATGTTGTCTGCAGTGCAATAAAATTTAAATATAGGTTTTTC
>JAFCES010000032.1 GCA_017609045.1 Candidatus Pacearchaeota archaeon | reverse complement strand
ACAGAAGAAATGGAAAAAGCCTACATAGACTATGCCATGTCTGTCATAGTGAGTAGAGCTCTCCCTTCTGTGGAAGATGGTTTAAAGCCAGTACATAGAAGAATTCTTTATAGTATGAATCTTCTTGGTTTGCAGCCAAACAAACAAACAAGAAAATGTGCAAGAATAGTAGGGGATGTTTTAGGAAAGTTTCATCCTCACGGAGATACAGCTGTATATGATGCTTTAGTAAGAATGGCTCAACCCTTCTCTTTAAGATATCCTTTGATTTATGGGCAGGGAAATTTTGGAAGTTTAGACGGAGACAGTCCAGCTGCAATGAGATATTGTGTAACAGGAGATTCAATGATTGTAACTGAAAATGGGTTAGAAAATATAAAAGATATATCAATCAAAGAAGATATTAATTTAAAAATATTAAGTAAAGATAAAAAAATAAGAAATGCTTCAAAGTGGTTTGATTCTGGAGAACATGAAACTATAAAAATAACTACAAACAAGGGATATTCATTAACTGGAACATATAACCATCCAATATTAACCTTAATAAAAACAGAATGGGGGAGACCTGCTTTCTGCTGGAAATTACTAGAGCAAATAAAAGAAGGTGATATTGTAGTTTTAGATAGATTAAGCGATGATTTTTGGCCTGAAAAAGAAATAAATTTAGAAAAATATTATCCAAAAATAAAAAATAGACACCAGCATAAAAGAATTCTCCCGAAAACATTAAACAAAGATTTAGCTCTAGTTTGTGGATTATTAACAGCTGAAGGTTCAATAACAAAGAATAAGTTAGAATTTTGTAATGCAGATAAAGAGCTGATTAAGATATTTGAAGAAAAATGGAAAAATATTTTCCCAGACAGCACTTTACATAAATTCAAGAGAAAACCTTCATCTTATGGAAAACAAGAATATTTTAGATTAGAATGTCATTGTAGATATACTTTAGAGTTTTTAAGAAATTTAGGAATAAAGGAAGTAAAATCAGATGAGAGAGATATACCCAAACTTATATTTTTATCTCCAAAACATGTTACCACAGAATTCTTGAAAGCCTATTTTGAAGGTGATGGGGGTATTACTTATTCAACAAAGATGGTTGAATTAAGTTGTTGTTCTAAAAGTAAAAAATTAATAAAACAATTACAGATTCTTCTTCTTAGGTTGGGAATAGAGAGTTTTTGGAGATATGATAAATGGAAATTTATAGATAAACTAATAATAAGGAATAAAAGAAATATTACAAGATTTTACAAAGAAATAGGGTTTTTATGCAGGACAAAAAATGCAAAACTGGAATTTTTGGTCTTAAAATATAAAAAAGATTGTTCAGATACAGACTATGTTCCGTTTATATCTGATTTTATAAGAGGTATATCTCATAATAAATTTATTATGAAACATAACTTTGATAGATATTCCTCTATGAAGCAAAATTACAAAAGAATATGTCAATTATTAAGGGATAAGGCAGGAGTAGATTATAGTTCATTGTTTGAATATTTCTTAACATATCAGTATTTATTTGAACCAGTTGTAAAAATAGAAGAAGCCGGAATACAAAAAGTTTACTCTGTAAAAGTGGATAGTAACTGCCATTCATTTATTTCAAATGGTTTTATTAGCCATAACACAGAAGCAAAACTAACTCCCATATCTATGGAACTACTTGAAGACCTTGACAAGCAAACAGTAAGATTTCTTCCTAATTTTGATAACTCACTAAAAGAGCCGGAAGTCCTTCCTGGTAAGCTACCTAATCTTCTTATTAATGGCAGTTCAGGAATAGCAGTAGGCATGGCTACTAATATTCCTCCTCACAATCTAATAGAAGTTTCAGACGCTATAATCAGATATATAGAAAACCCAGACATAACCCTAGAAAAACTTATAAAAATAATCAAAGGCCCAGACTTTCCCACAGGTGGATATATTTCAGGAAACTTTACAGAGATATATAAAACAGGAAGAGGCAGAATCATAATAAGAGGAAAGACAAGCATAGAAGAGAAAAAAGGGAAATCCAATATAATAATAACAGAAATCCCTTATCTTGTCAATAAATCTCTTTTAATTGAACAAATAGCCAAATTAACTCAAGAAAAAAAATTCCCAAATATTTCTAATATAAGAGATGAAAGCGCAAAGGGAAAAGTAAGGATAGTAATTGAATTAAAAAAAGGATCTGAACCTAAGTTTACTGTAAACAAGCTGTACAAATACACGAGGTTACAAGATAGGTTTGATGTAAATCTTGTAGCTTTGGTAAAAGGAAAACCCCAGACTCTTGATTTAAAAAAAATTATAGTAGAATATGTAAGGCATAGAAAATCAGTAGTAGAAAAAAGAACCAGATTTGAGTTAAAAAAAGCTGAAGACAGACTTGAAATTGTCAGAGGATTGTTAATAGCTTTAAAAGACATTGATTCTGTTATAGATCTAATTAAAAAGGCAGCCCATACAAGTGAAGCAAAAGAGAAGTTAATTAAAAAATACAAACTTACAATAAAGCAAGCAGAAGCTATTCTCGAGATAAAGCTTTCTGCTTTAACAAGATTAGAACAAGATAAGCTAAAAAAAGAAGAATCTGACTTAAAAACAAAAATTTCTGAATTAAAAAAAATCCTTGGAAGTGAAAAACAGATTTTAAATGTCATAAGAAAAGAGCTTCTTGAGATAAAAAGAAAATACTCTGACAACAGAAGAACTCAGATTTTACAGAGAATAAAGCAGTTGGAAGAAAAAGACCTAATACAAAAGAAGCAAGTAGTTATAAGTATTACAGATAAAGGATATGTCAAGCGGCAGAATCTTCAAGCTTATAAAGAACAGAGAAGAGGAGGCAGAGGAGTTGTAGGAGCTGACCTTGCTACAGGAGATTTTGTTAAGCAGCTAATAACCTGCTCTACTCACGACTACCTTCTTCTCTTTACAAGTAAAGGAAGAGTTTACTGGTTAAAAGCTTATAACATACCAGAAATGAGAAGATATGGAAAAGGGAAAGCTTTAATCAATCTTCTAAATTTAAAAGACGAAAGAGTAGCTAGTATATTAAACATAAAAAACTTTGAAGGCAGTTTGATTCTTGCAACTAAATCGGGACAAGTAAAAAAACTTTCTTTACAGCAACTCTCAAAACCGAGAAGTACAGGAGTGAGAGTAATGAGACTTCCTGCAGAAGATGAACTCTTAGGAGTGAAGCTAGTTAAACCAGGACAAGAAGTAATGCTTATAACTTCTAAAGGGCTTGCTATAAGATTTAAAGAAGAAGAGGTAAGGAAAATGGGAAAATCTGCTTATGGTGTTAATGGCATAAAGCTAAGAGGAGATGATAAAGTTGTAAGTTTAGAAGTTCCAGAAAAACCTGAAACCATACTTACTATAACTGAAAAAGGATACGGGAAAAGAAGTAAAGTAGAAGATTACCGACTTACAGGAAGAGCTGGAAAAGGAGTCATAAATTTGAAAGTCACAGGAAAGACAGGCAGGGTGGTGAGTAGTGTTGCTGTTAAGGATAAGGAAAGCATTATTGTGACTACAGCTAAAGGTCTTGTTTTAAGAACAAATATAAAAGGAATAAGAGTAATGGGACGAGCTACTCAGGGTGTAAG